>JAOPYC010000025.1 GCA_025964795.1 Marmoricola sp. | reverse complement strand
CCGGCGTACGGCGGGATCTGGTTGTCGAACTCGGTCTCGATCCACGACGTGTAGACGCTGAACCCCTCGGGCGCCTCGACGGGGGTTCCGATGAAGGCGGGGTCGCTGACCACGGCCGCGTGGAACGGGATCACGGTCGGCATGCCTTCGACGCGGAACTCCGAGAGTGCGCGACGCGAGCGCTCGAGCGCCTGGGTGCGGTCACGTCCGGTGACGACCAGCTTGGCGACCAGCGAGTCGAAGGCGCCGGGGATGGTCTCGCCCTTCTCGTAGCCGCCGTCGAGCCGGACGCCTGGTCCGGACGGGGGCGCCCACTCGGACAGCGTGCCGGGGGCGGGCATGAAGTTGGCTCCGGGGTCCTCGGCGTTGATGCGGAACTCGATGGAGTGACCCTCGACGCGCGGGTCGTCGTACCCCAGCTCCTCACCGGCGGCGACTCGGAACATCTCGCGCACCAGGTCGATGCGGGTGACCTCCTCGGAGACGCAGTGCTCGACCTGGAGGCGGGTGTTGACCTCGAGGAAGGAGATGGTGCCGTCCTGGCCGACGAGGAACTCGCAGGTGCCCGCGCCGACGTACTTCGCCTCGCGCAGGATCGCCTTGGACGACTCGTAGAGCGTGTTGACCTGGTCCTGGGTGAGGAACGGCGCGGGCGCCTCCTCGACCAGCTTCTGGTGACGACGCTGCAGCGAGCAGTCGCGGGTCGAGATGACGACGACGTTGCCGTGCTGGTCGGCCAGGCACTGAGTCTCGACGTGGCGCGGCTTGTCGAGGTACTTCTCCACGAAGCACTCGCCCCGGCCGAAGGCGCTCTTGGCCTCACGGACGGCCGACTCGAAGAGCTCGGCGACCTCCTCGCGCTTGCGCGCCACCTTCAGGCCACGACCACCGCCGCCGAAGGCTGCCTTGATCGCGATCGGCAGGCCGTACTCGTCGGCGAACTTCTCGACCTCCTCGGCGTTCTCGACCGGGTCCTTGGTGCCGGCGACCAGGGGAGCGCCGACCTTCTCGGCGATGTGACGCGCCTTGACCTTGTCTCCGAGGTTCTCGATGGCCTCGGGCGGCGGGCCGATCCACACCAGCCCCGCGTCGATGACGGCCTGGGCGAAGTCGCGGTTCTCGGCCAGGAAGCCGTAGCCCGGGTGGACCGAGTCAGCGCCCGACTTCTCGGCCACGGCCACGATCTTGCCGATGTCGAGGTAGGAGTCGGCGGGCGTCGCGCCGTCGAGCGAGTGCGCCTCGTCGGCAAGCCGGACGAACAGGGCGTCGCGGTCGGGCTCGGCGTACACCGCCACGCTGCCGATCCCGGCGTCCTTGCAGGCCCGGATCACGCGCACGGCGATCTCGCCTCGGTTGGCGATCAGCACCTTCTGCAGCGGCTTGACGTCGACGTTCTTCGCAGGCACGAACTCTCCTCGGGTCTCCGGTGGGCTCCCCGGGGGAGACTACTGGTCCCCGATCCGCGCCCACGACGGGTCCCGCCAAGTGACCCGCGGTGGTCGAGGAGCGAGGGCAGCGAGCTCTCGAACCCTCCCTCGCCACAAGGACGATCAACTCGCGCTCTGCGAGCCGGACCCGAGCGTGGTTGGGGTTGCGACGTCCGCTTGCCCGGCCGCGGTGGCGGAGGGACTGAGTAGGGTGCGGCGCATGGCGACCCCCGATCGAGCTCAATCGGGCCTGCCCTTCGACCCGATCGACGAGGCTGCCCGGCAGTGGGCCGCCCGCTGGGACGGCGTACCACAGATGCACGCGGTGACCTCGCTGATGCGCGTGCAGCAGCTGGTGATCGGGCGGCTCGATGCGCTGCTCAAGCCACTGGGGCTGACGTTCGCGCGCTACGAGGCGCTGGTGCTGCTCACGTTCTCCTCGCGCGGGTCGCTGCCGCTGGGCAAGATGGGGGAGCGGCTGCAGGTGCACCCCACCTCGGTGACCTCGATCGTCGACCGGCTGGAGGCCGCCGGGTTGGTCGTACGTCGCCGGCACCCCGACGACGGCCGGGCCGTGCTCGCCGAGATCACCAGCGAGGGAAGGGACCTCGTCGAGCGGGCCACGACCGAGCTCGTCGGCGCCGACTTCGGCCTGAGTGCCCTGGACGAGCAGGGGCTGGAGGAGCTGTCGACCCTGCTGCGGCCGATCCGCCAGACCAACGGCGACTTCTGAGGCACGGCGATGACGACCGCGGACGCCGTACGCCGGGTCGGGCTCGCGCTGCCCCGTGCCTACGAGCGGGAGGTGCGCGGACGAGCCAAGCTCAAGGTCAAGCAGATCGTGTTCGTGGCGTTCTCCAAGGACGAGCAGTCGATGGGTTCGGCTACCCGAAGGCCGAGCGCGACGGGTTGGTCGCCTCGGACCCGGACATCCTCTTCCTGCCCTCCCAGGGCGACCTGCGCTACCAGTGGGTGTGCGCGCGACTCCCCGCGCTACCGGAGGACGAGATGCGCGAGCTGGTCGTCGACGCCTGGCGGATGTGCGTGCCGGCGATGCTGCACGACCTCGCCGACCGGCCCACCCCGAGGCCGCCGACGGAGGTCGAGGTCCGCGACGGACGGCTCTATCGCTGGATCCGTGGGCGCGACGATGCGCCGGGACGGGCAATGGCGCGTACCGTCGCTCCATGAGCTTCCCTGCGGACCCAGCCGACGCCGTTCTCGCCTCGCTGGAGGGCCGGCCGTACGCCGCTCCCCACCTGATCAGGCTGGACGCGCGCGCGACGCTGAGCCTGCCCACCCCGGCAGCGGACGACATCTACGTCAGCTGAGCTACGTCGTCTGCATGTGGCCGTCGGAGAGTCGGTACTCGCCCTCGACCTGACCCAGACGCTGCTCGAGGAGCTCGTCGAGGAACACCTCGGTGTCGTGGCGACAGGTCGCGTCGTCGACGGCGTACTCGCTCACGACGGCCGCACACAGGTCATCGAGCGTGCGTGGCTGAGCGAGCTGCTCCCAGATGAACGCGGCCACGTCCCGGAAGCCGAAGTACTCGTTCATCCGCGGGCCGAGCATCACGTGCTCACCGGCGATCTCGACGCTCAGGGCGCCGATGGAGCGGACGTAGCGCACTGGGGCGGTCATCGTGCCTCCTGGGGTTGTTGGTGTTGCTGGACGGGGCCGGACCGGTGGCAGGCGATGTCGTCGAGAATCGCTTCAGCCGTGGCGGCCGGGGTCATCGTGTGCTCGGGGCGCAGCACGCGCACCAGTCGCACCTGCTCCTGCAGCGTGTGACATCTTTCGAGATGGTGGGCGCGGGCGGGACCCTGGAGCAGGCCGGAGCGATAGGTGTGCTCCCGGAGCACGTCGAAGCGCGCCAGACCCCGAGCCGTCTCAAGGCGAAGCAGCGGCTCCTCGGAGCTCTCGAGCACGTAGACCCAGCGCACGGGAAGCGGCCCCAGCGGTCCCCGTCCCACCGGGACGTCGTACTTCGCATCCTCGGGGCGGACCCGCCGTAGGCCGCTGACATCGATCCCCAGTCGATCGGCTGCATCGGACCAGAGCTTGATCCGCGGAAAGCCGGGCAGCGCACGCAGCAGATGGTCCACCGGCACCACGTCGTCGGCCAGCAGGTCCAGGCCCCGCCGGACGAACTCGGCGGACACGGTGGATTTCCCGGCCCCCGTGCGCCCGAGGACCACCGCGCAGCCGTCGTCGATCCTGACGGCGTTGCCATGCAGCACGAGCATCCTCCGCTGCTGGAGCACCGCGCCCAGGCAGGTGCCGAGCAGGAAGAGCCTCACCTCGTCGGGGTGCGCAGCGGGGGTCGCATCCACGACGACGTGGCGGCCGTCACGCACCTCGTAGGTCGCCACACCCTCGATATGCAGCCTCATCACCGCCGAGCCCACCCACAGCCGCCCTGGGCGGACCATGACCAGGTCGGCCGCCGGTGACGCAGGCAGGCTCCGGAGCTCGACGGTCACCTCGCTCGCGGGGGGTGGCGGGTTTCGCTCGGACCTGGGGAGCCCAGGCAGGTCGAGCTCAGACCTCAACAGCAGTCCGTAGCACTCGTACTCCGGCACGATCCGACCTCTCAGCTCGTCGGGAGATGCTGGTCGGGTCGCCCGCGGTCTGGACGACTGTCCCGCTGAGGCGGACTCTACGGTGCGGGGACGGGATCCAGTGACGAGGTGGATACTCAGGCCCATGGGCGACATTCTCTGGCTGGCGTCCTACCCGAAGTCCGGGAACACCTGGCTGCGCATCCTGCTGACGAACTACCTGGGTGACTCCCCCCTCCCGGCTGATATCAACGCCCTCGGAGGCGACCCGATCTGCAGCTCGCGCGACCTCTTCGACCAGGCGGCGGGAGTGCGGTCGGCCAGCCTCCCGGCGACCGTGGTCGAGCGGCTGCGGCCGGAGGTCTACAGGCTCGCGGCCCGAGCGGGCGCGCAGACTATGCGCATCAAGGCGCACGACAGCTTCCGGCTCACCGACACCGGAGAGCCGATCTTCCCGGCCGACGTGTCCTGGGGCGTGGTCTACCTCGTCCGTGACCCCCGGGACGTCGCGGTGTCCTACGCGCATCACGCCGGCATCCCACCTGAAAGGTCGGTGCGCCGGATCAACGATCCCGCCGCCGGACTGGCCCGCAAGCACCCTGCCCTCCAGCTCCCGCAACGCGTGGGCAGCTGGAGCGGCCACGTCCGGTCGTGGGTCGACCAGTTGGACATCCCCGTCCTCGTCGTTCGCTACGAGGATCTGCTCTCGCAGACGGTCGAGGTGTTCGCCCAGGTGCTGAGGTTCGCCGGCCACGACCCGGACGATTTCCGAGTTCGCAGAGCCGTGGACCACTCGTCCCTCGTGCGCCTGCAGGAGCAGGAGGCGATCTCCCCGTTCCGGGAGCGCCCGATGCGCAGCACGGACCGCTTCTTCCGGCGAGGCGTCGCAGGCGGTTGGCGCGAAGAGCTGGATCCGGGGCTGGCACGTCTGGTGGAGCGCGAGCACCGAGTGACCATGAGCCGCTTCGGCTACCTCGAGACCGCGTGAGGACCCTCGAGCGCGTCCGGCGACTGACGTGGGCCCAGCGACGGCTGGTCCTGGAGGCTGCCGCAGGCCTGGTCTCAGCGCTCCTCCAGGTCCGCCTCGTGCCGTTCTGGCGAGTGGCGGCCTGGCATGGCTGGGAGAGCGGGAACGCCAAACCCTCGGCCCTCGACGACGAACAGCTCGCCGTGGCCCGCGACGTGGGACGCCTGGTGAGCGCGGTGGGGCGCCGTACCCCTTGGAAGAGCACGTGCCTGATGCAGTCCCTCACGGTCGCGACGCTGTTGCGCCGTCGAGGGCTCGGCTCGGTGACACACCTCGGCCTGGCGCCGAAGGAGGACGGCTACGACGCGCACTCATGGACCGTCGCAGGCGAACGGATCCTCGTCGGTGCAGCCGGACACCGACGGTTCACCATGGTCGCGTCCTACCGGGTCTCACCCGCGTGACCTCTCCAGGACCTGACACGCTGCCGCCCGGGTTGGGCGACGTCGTCGTGACCCGAGGTGACGTGCGGGTCCCCACGACCGCGCGGCACGCGGGCGTCCTGTGGCGTGCGGAAGGACGAAGGTTCTGGCTGCACGTGCCCGAAGTCGCCGACTACCTGGTGGAGGACGGTGCCACGATCACCGTGCAGGACGCCCCCGGCGGCGCCGGTCTCGCTGCGGTCGAGCGTCACCTGCTGGCGGCGCCCGTGGCCGCCCTCTGGATGATGCGTGGTGTGGCGGTGCTCGGAGCCTCCGTGGCCGCCGGCCCCGACGGTGCTGTGGCCGTCTGTGGTCACGCAGGGGCCGGCAAATCCAGCCTGGTCTCCGAGCTGCTGGACCGCGGCTGGGACCTGGTGGCCGACGGAGTTGCGCCGGTCGTCGTCGAGGCGGGAGTGCCGTACTGCCTGCCGGCTGCGGACTCGGTCTGGGCCTGGGATGACATCGACGTCGTACGCCGACCGTGGGTCCACGCGCCGGTCCCGCTGGCGGCCGTCGTCCTGCTCAGCTCGGTGAGGGCGGAGCTGGCCGTCTCCGCACCGCGAGCCGGGTTGGACCGCTTCCTCGGGCTCCACGAGAACCGCTACCTGAGCAGCATGACCGGGGCGGTGCTCGGCACCGAGGTCTTCCTGCGCACCATGGGTGAGGTGGCCCGGTCCTCGGTCACGATGGTCGACGTTGAGCGGCCGTCGCGGACCGAGACGCGAGCCGTGCTGGCAGATCTGGTCATCGAGCTGGTGGCGGGGCGAGCGCGTGAGGCCTAGGTCGCCGGCGATGCCCGTCCCGACCGGACCCAGTCCGGCGGCCACCGTGGCCGTACGCGACGCCACGCGCCTCGCGTTGCAGTCCGAGGCCGGCCTGGCAATCGTGCTGCCCTCGCCGGTCGCCGTGGGAGCTGTCGACTTCCTGGCCGCGGCCCGACGGCAGCGGGTCACCGCAGTGCTCGCCCAGCAGGCCGCCGCCATCGGCCTGTCGGCGGAGGTGAGCGACGGCCTCCTCGAGGTGCGCCGATGGGCACGACTGAGGTCCCTTCGCCAGGTGCGCTCCCTGACCGAGGTCGCGCGCGTGCTCGACGGGTGCGGCGTCCCGGCGATCTTCTTCAAGGGGCCGTGCCTGGCGGTGCAGACGACCGGTGACTCGAGCGCCCGGGACGCCGGGGACATCGACGTGCTGGTCGCCCCGGAGGAGGTGGCTGGTGTCGTCGAGGCTCTCGAGCGTGCGGGCTGGTCGAGGCAGCCCGGTCAACCCACCGATGAGCGATCCTTCGGGTGGCACTACCTGCGCTGGGGCGGGTGCGAGCTGGCTCTGGACGGGCGGCTCGGCAGGGTGGACCTGCACTGGCGCCTGGTCCCTGCACGGCACGCGCTGCCCGGCTTCGACGTGCTGTGGTCGCGTCGGAGCGAGGTCGAGGTCGGTGGTGCCGCGTTCGCGACGCTGGGCCTCGCGGACGCACTGGACCATTCCTGCCAGCACGCCGCCAAGGACCGCTGGCTGTCCCTGCGCAGCCTGGTGGACGTGCACCGGCTGCTGCGCGAGACCGCGTTGCTGCCCCCGAGGAGCGGTGCGCCCGTCGAGGAGGCGACGGTGGCCGTGCTGGAGTCCACGCTCGGCCTCCCTCCGGGGGCCGAGGGAAGCCGCGCCTCTCCGCGGCGAGCAGCGAGTGCGGTACGCGTGGCCCTGCGTGCCCAGGACGAGCCGATCCGGATGCACCGTCCGGCGGGGGTCGGCACCTATCGGGCCGCGCACTACAGCCTGGCCAGCGATCATGGGACCACCAACGTCGTCCGCACTCTTGCCGTGGCGGTGGTCCCACCGGACACCTTCGCCGGCAACAGCGCTCGAACGGCGCCGGTCGCGGTGGCGCGCGCGGTGCCGCGCCGGATCCGACGGGTCACCCTGCGGTTCCTGGGGCGGGTCGAGAGCGCGGCTCCGGACAGACGGGCGCCGGGCTCCGCGCCGAGCCCGTGAGCCGGGCTGGGCAATTTTAGTAGGACGTCCTACTATCGAGGGATGAACGCACGCGAGCGCTGGCAGGACCGCTACTCCAAGTCACGGGTCCGGGAGGCCGACTTCACGACCCTCTCGCAGATGGAGGTCGAGCCGGCGTACGGCACCGACGACTCCGAGTGGCCCGGCGAGTTCCCGTTCACGCGCGGGCTCTACGCGACCGGCTACCGCGGCCGCACGTGGACGATCCGGCAGTTCGCGGGCTTCGGCAACGCCCAGCAGACCAACGAGCGCTACCAGATGATCCTCGGGCGGGGCGGGGGCGGTCTGAGCGTCGCCTTCGACATGCCGACCCTGATGGGTCGCGACTCCGACGACCCCCGCAGCCTCGGCGAGGTCGGGCACTGCGGCGTGGCGATCGACTCCGCGGCCGACATGGACGTCCTGTTCAACGAGATCCCGCTCGACGAGGTCACCACGTCGATGACGATCAGCGGCCCGGCCGTGCCCGTGTTCTGCATGTACCTCGTCGCCGCCGAGCGTCAGGGCGCCGACACCACCAAGCTCAACGGCACCCTGCAGACCGACATCTTCAAGGAGTACATCGCCCAGAAGGAGTGGCTGTTCGGCCCCGAGCCGCACCTGAAGCTGATCGGCGACCTGATGGAGTACTGCGGGGAGAACATCCCGGCGTACAAGCCGCTCAGTGTCTCGGGCTACCACATCCGCGAGGCCGGCTCGACGGCCGCGCAGGAGCTGGCCTTCACCTTGGCCGACGGGTTCGGCTACATCGAGCTGGGCCTCTCGCGGGGTCTCGACATCGACAGCTTCGCCCCCGGGCTGAGCTTCTTCTTCGACAGCCACCTGGACTTCTTCGAGGAGATCGCCAAGTTCCGCGCCGCGCGGCGGATCTGGTCGCGCTGGGTCCGCGACGTCTACGGCGCGAAGACCGACAAGGCGCAGTGGCTGCGGTTCCACACGCAGACCGCCGGGGTCTCGCTGACCGCCCAGCAGCCCTACAACAACGTGGTGCGCACCGGCATCGAGGCGCTGGCCGCGGTGCTCGGCGGCACCAACTCGCTGCACACCAACGCCCTCGACGAGACGTTGGCGCTGCCCAGCGAGCAGGCGGCCGAGATCGCGCTGCGCACCCAGCAGGTGATCATGGAGGAGACCGGCGTGATCAACGTCGCGGACCCCCTGGGCGGCTCCTTCTACGTCGAGGCGCTCACCGACCGCATCGAGGCCGAGGCCAACGCGATCTTCGACAAGATCCTCGAGATGGGTGGCTCCTCGCTGCGCCACGACCAGACCGAGGCCCTCGCCGAGTCGGCCCGCAACGGCGAGGTCCCGGTCACCCAGGGCCTGCTGCGCGGGATCGAGGACGGCTGGTTCATGTCCGAGATCGCCGACGCCGCGTTCGCCTACCAGATCGCGTTGGAGAAGGGCGAGAAGAAGGTCGTCGGGGTGAACCTGCTGCACGAGTCGGTCACCAGCGACCTCGAGATCATGCGCGTCTCCCACGAGGTGGAGACCGAGCAGGTCCGGATCCTGGCCGAGCGCAAGAGCGGCCGCGAGGAGTCCGCCATCACCGCCGCGATCGACGAGATGCTGGCGGCCGCCCGTGAGGACCGCAACATGATCCCCTCGATGCTGGAGGCCTGCCGGGCCGAGGCGACGCTGGGCGAGATCTGCGACGCGCTGCGCCAGGAGTGGGGCGAGTACCGCGAGCCCGCGCGCTTCTGAGGATCAGGTCAGGTGGCTGCGCAGCACGCGCGCGATCAGGCCCATCTCGGCGGTGGCGTTCTCCGGCGTCAGGAAGTAGTGGTCGGCCCGCGGGACGACGCGGTGCCGGACGACGACCCCGTGACGACGGGCGACGTCGCGGAAGTACGTCGCCCGGACCAGGTCGAGGATCGCCGGGGTGAGCATCGGTGACCCGGTCGGCTGCTTGTCGGCGTACGCCTCGGCGACGCCGAGGGCCAGCCGGCTGCCGTCGAGGTCGAGCTCGCGGCCCCGTTCCGCGAGGAAGGCCGCGACGTCGTATACCTCCTCCTGGGCGACCGGGTAGCGGACCTGCGGGGCGACGTCGTAGTCCACGGACACCACGGCCACGGCCGCCTCGCTCACCAGGAAGCGGGCGAAGAAGTCGTCCATCCGCGGGTGCCGCATGATGAACGCGCCGCCGTGCAGGTGCACGTAGACCGGCGGTGTGCTGCTGCCGGTGGGCCGCTGGATCCTGATCCGCACCGGGCCGTGGCGGGTGGGGACGCGAAGCGACACGGGGGGCGGCAGGTGCTGGCCCGCCAGCTCCAGCGCACGCCCGTAGTTGACGGTCAGCGGCGCGGTCTTCTGCATGACCCAGGCCCGAGCGTCGAGGAGTCTCACCACGGTTGTTCGGTACGGGGGGTCCGCCCGGATGGGAAGCGGGGCGGGTGGGCTACATCATCGTGGCGCGCTTCAGCGCCTCGGCGTTGGTGGGCAGGGTGAACTCGAAGCAGCTGCCGACACCGTCGGGGTTCTCCGTCACGCGGATGTTGCCGCCGTGGCGCTGGATGATGCGTTTGCAGATGGCCAGCCCGAGACCGGTGCCCTGGTAGCCGTCTGGCACCACCCGGTGGAAGCTGTCGAAGACCCGCTCACGCTGCGACGCCGGGATGCCGATGCCGTTGTCGCGGACCAGCACGCGCGCCCAGCCGGGATCGATGCGCTCGGCCTCGATCAGCACCCGTGGGGTGGTGCCGCGCTCGACGTACTTGAAGGCGTTCCCGACCAGGTTGTCGAGCACCTGGTGCAGCAGCACGCGGTCGGCCCAGACGTCGACGAGGGGGCCGGCCACGATCTCGCCGCCGTTGCGGGGACGGTCGCGGGTGCCGGCGACGTGCTTGACCAGGTTGTCCAGGGCGATCGACTCGCAGTCCAGGGCCTGGTCGCGGGCGACGGTGTGGGCGAGCAGGTCCTGGATGAAGCCGCGCGCCTGGTGGACGCTCGCGCGGATGTGCTGGACCATCGGCGCGGCACGGGTCGCGACGGGGGAGTCGCTGGCGGCGAAGTCCTCCTCGAGCGCCTCGGCCCAGCCGTCGATCACGCTGAGCGGGTTGTTGAGGTCGTGGGCCACGGTGCCGGCGAAGGAGATCAGGGACTCGCGATGGGTCGTCGCGGCGGTGGTGTCCCGGATGACGATCATCGCCCGGGGCGGGGCGTCCGCGGCGTGCGGGATCGGGAAGGCCGAGACCTGCAGCCAGCGGGCCACGCCCTCGCCGTCGACGTGGTGGTACTCCTCGCCGTCGATGACCTCGCCCGCCAGGGCCCGGTGGAGCGGGTTCTCGCTCTCCGCGAGCGGCCGGCCGTCCGGGTGGAAGGCCTGTCCGTCGCGCTCGCCCTCCTCCGCCACCTGCTCGAGGGGCTGCTCCGGCCTGGTGCCGAAGGCGGTACGGATGGCGGTGTTGGTGTGCACGATGCGGCCGCCCTCCTCGATGATGGCGACGCCGTCCTCGAGGTGGGACATCACCAGGTCGAGCTCGTTGGCGCGCAGGGCCAGGGCCGCCTCGGAGTGCTCGAGCCGACCGATGGTGTCGGTGATCTGGCGGCGGATGAGGGAGATCGTCATCCCCGTCACCATCAGGATCACGACGAAGAACTGCGCCAGCAGGGCCCGGGTCTGGGGATCATCGACGTTCGCGATCGGGCCGTAGCCCAGGATGGTCATCCACACGCTGACCAGGCCGATGAGCACGCAGTGCCCGGCGGTGACGAGCGGGCTGAAGCGCAGCGCGGCCCACACCACGGTCAGGCTCAGGATGTAGGTGGTGGGGATCTCGGGGTTGCGCCAGAATCCCACGAAGATGACCGCGGCCACGGCCTCGATGCCGATCAGGTGCCCGGCGTCCTGCCGACCGAGCGGGGCGTACGGCGGGAGGTCCTGGTCGCGGCGCTCGGCGAGCCACCCGCCCAGCAGGAGCCCGAAGATGCCGATGGTCGCCATCGCGGCGGCCTGGCGGCCGATCCGCCCCACGAGGAGCTCCAGGGTCTCCTCCGTGCCGGACAGGGTCCCGACGACCGAGCGGAGCACCTGGGCGACCAGGGCGGCGATGATCACCGAGACCAGGGCCCAGCCGTACTGGCCGAGCCGGCTGAAGGCCGCCCGGCCCCCGGTGCCCCACACGCCCGGGACGTAGCGACGCAGGAGCCACAGCGCGAGCACGCTCTGCACGACCACGGACAGGGCGAGGGCCGAGCGGGTGAAGCCGCCCTCGGTGACCGCCAGGGTGAAGACGGTGGCCACCGACATCAGCGCGACGTCGATCGGGAACAGCCGGCGGTTGCTGCTGGCCAGCCAGATCAGGCCGAGGCCGGCCGCAGGCCAGACCAGGCCGATCTTCTCGGGGCCGACGACCACGGCACGCCCGAGGAGGCTGGCCACCAGGTAGGCAGCCAGCCAGAGCACAGTGCGCGGTCCCGCGGGCACACGGGACCCGCGCGGTTCTCCCGTCCCCACGGCAGTCAGTATCGTCATCACCAACCGCGTGTGTCGCGGGAATTGACCAGTTGAGACGATGGAGCCATGAGCCAGCAGCCTTTTTCTCGACCCGGTGCGGTCGATCTGTCCGGATTGCAGGGAACTGCCCCGAGCCCTCCTGCCGGTGGGCCTCACGGTGCCGTCGGCGCCAGTGCCGCCTACGCGGTCCCGATCACCGAGCAGAGCTTCCAGGAAGTGCTCGAGACCTCGCGGACCGCCCCGGTCCTGCTGTCCTTCGAGAGCCCCTCACGATCACCCGAGAGCGTCCAGCTCGCCGAGGCGATGCAGGCGCTGTCGACCGAGTTTGAGGGCCGGTTCCTGCTCGGCCGCGTCGACATTGACGTGTCGCCGGAGATCGCGCAGGCGATGCAGATCCCCTCGGTCCCCCTCGTCGTGCTGGTCGCGCAGGGGCGTCCGATGCCGCTGCTCCAGAACACCGCTCCGCTCGAGGAGCTCCGCCAGGCGATCACCCAGGTGCTCCAGCAGCTGACCGCCAGTGGGTTCACCGGGCGGCACCAGCCGCGCAGCGGGACGGGCACCGTGGACGAGGAGACGGGCGAGGAGAAGCTGGACCCGCGCTACTACCCGGCCCAGGACGCCCTGGAGCGCGGCGACATCGACGGCGCCGTCGCGGAGTACCAGAAGCTCGTCGACGCCAACCCGGCGGACTCGGAGGCGGCGGCCGGCCTGGCGATGGCGCGTCTGCTCAAGCGCACCGACGGCGTCGACCTCAACCAGGCCCGGGCCGCTGCCGCCGAGAGTCCCGACGACGTGGAGGCCCAGACGCTGGTGGCCGACCTCGACCTGCTCGGGGGACACGTCGAGGACGCGTTCGACCGCCTCGTCGGGCTGGTCCGGCGTACGTCGGGGGCCGAGCGCGACGCCGCGAGGACCCACCTCATCGGGTTGTTCGGGGCCGTCGGCAACGACGACCCGCGGGTGATGGCGGCCCGGCGCAACCTCGCCTCCGCGCTCTTCTGACCTGACGTGAGAGGCCCCGCCCGGCTCGGACCGTGCCACCATGATCCCCATGAACGACGGGCCCGCTGCGACGCTGCCGACGATGCGGCTGTCGGGGCTGGGACAGCTCTACGTGACCACGGTCGGGGCGATGGCCGTGATGAGCGTGACCGAGGGCTCCAACGCGTGGTACGTCGCGCTCGTGGTGCTGGCGCTGCCGCTGAGCCTGCTGGCCCTGTGGGTCGGCTTCTACGCCGGGCTGGCCGTGGGCTTCGCGGTCGGGGGCGGGGCGGACGGCCTCTCCTGGCCGGCGGCGATCGTGTGGGTCGCCGTGTGGACCGCGACGGCGTGGATCAACGCCCAGATGCTGCAGAAGGTGCTCCGGGCGGGCTGGCGGACCATCGCGCCGCGGCCGGTCGAGGACCTCGAGGACGACGACCTCAGGTAGGCAGGCCCCGGCCGCTCTCGGTGTACGACGGCCCGGGCCGGCCACCGGCGCCGGGGAGGTTCCGCAGCGCCGACTCGATCCGCCGGGCCGTGAAGTCGGCGCACTTCTCTTGGACCTCGGCCAACGTGTAGAAACCGGCCGAGCGGATCTCGCGCTCCTGGCGCACGATCGTGTCCACCACCCCGGGGTCGACCTCGCCCCCGTCGAAGACCAGGCAGATCGCGTCGTCCCAGCCGCCCCACGGGGGAAGCCAGTCGGTGAGCAGGAGCGGCCCTGCGGTGATGGTGAGGGCGAGCTCCTCCTCGACCTCGCGCTCGACCGCGAGCTGGGGGGACTCACCGACCTCGACCACGCCGCCGGGCAGGTCGAGGTCGCGCTTGTAGGTCAGCTGGCACAGCAGCACCCGTCCGTCGGTGGAGCGGACGAGCAGCTGGCTGATGGCGCGCTTGCGGGGGAGGAAGGAGTTGAGCAGCGAGCGGAACCCCTTGGGGTCCTCGACGGGGACGTCGTCGGCCAGGCGCGCGTAGACGATCCGGTCGGAGGTCTCGGAGACGCCGCGCGCGACGCCCTCCCGCATCAGGCCGGCGAAGGTGGCCACCCGCTGGGCGGTCTCGTCCTCGGGGTCGACGTGGGTCTCGACCCGGGTGCTGCCGTCCTCGAAGGCCGACTCGACCACGCGGCGTACCTCGTCGGCCGAGGCCCGGAGCCCCTGCTCCTGGAGATCGCTGGTCCAGGAGACGCGGACGACGCCGGGGGCGACGGGGGAGAGTTCGGCTGGCACAGGCACAACCCTAGGTGAGCCACACGGCGAGGACTCCGGCGGCGACGGCCAGCGGCACGACGAGCAGCCCCTCGAGGCCGAACCGCACCATGGAGACGGGCAGGCCGCGGGTGCGGCAGGCACGTAGCCAGAGCAGGTTGGCCAGCGAGCCCCAGGCCAGCAGCATCGGGCCCACGTTGACGGCGACCAGCGCCGTGACGAGGCGCGCGGAGCCGTCGGCGAACGGCTCCACCACGAGGTACGCCGGCAGGTTGTTCACCACGTTGGCCAGCACCGTGGACACCCCGGCCAGGCGGGCCAGGTCGGCCAGGGAGGAGCCCGACCCGAACACCGACGACAGCAGGCCGGAGCTGTGCTCGACCAGCAGGTCGACGACCACGAACAGCGCGATCGCGAAGCCCAGCACCGACCAGGGCACCAGCCGCACGAGCCGTGATGGGTGCACGACCTCCCGCCGGCGTACGACGAAGCCGGCGACCAGCACCACCGTCGCGATCCCGGCCACGACCCACGCCGGGAGGCCCAGGACGACCGCCGGACCGAACAGGACGACCACCACGACGGCGAGCCACAGCAGCACCTGGTCGTACGCCGGAAGCCCGGTCGGCACCGCATAGGAGCCGCGCAGCTCCCGCCGGTGACGGATCACGAGCACCCCCACCACCACGACGAGGACGGCCAGCTGGGGGACCCAGGTCTCCCGCACGAACTCGGCGCCGCCGAGACCGAGCCGGTCCTGCGCCAGCAGGTTGGTCAGGTTGGAGACCGGCAGCAGCAGGGATGCGGAGTTGGCCAGCCAGATTGAGGCGAACGCGAACGGCAGCGCGCTCAGCCCCAGCTCCGCGGCCATCGCCAGGCCGATCGGGGCGAGCAGCACCGCCGTGGTGTCGATGCTGAGCACCCACGTCGAGACCGTGGCCAGGGCGACGAACAGCAGGAACAGTGCGATCCTGCTGCCTCCGGCGACCCGGGCCGCCACGTGCGCCGAGACGTCGAACAGGCCCGCCTCGTCGCACAGGTCGGCGACCACCTGGATCAGCACCAGGAACAGCAGCACCGGCCAGACGCGCTCGCCCAGGTCGAGGAGGCTGGTGTTCAACTCCGGGGGCTCAACGACGCGAGCTGGTCAGCCAGAGCGTGCCGAGCGGGGGGACCCGCAGCCGGACCGACGCGGGCTGGCCGCCGTGCGGCGTCTCGTGCGCGGTGACCGTGCCGAGGTTGCCGACCCCCGAGCCGCCGTAGGTCTCGGCGTCGGTGTTGATGACCTCGCTCCACTCACCGGCGAACGGGAGCCCCAGCAGGTAGCCCTCGTGCGGGATCGCGGAGAAGTTCGTCACGCACACCAGGGCACTGCCGTCGGAGCCCCAGCGGACGAAGGCCACGGTGTTGCGCTGGGCGTCGTCGGCCTCGATCCACTGGAAGCCCTCGGGAGCGGTGTCCTGCGACCACAGGGCCGCGGTGTCGGTGTAGACGCTGTTGAGGTCCGAGACGAGCCGCTGCACACCGGCGTGGTCGGAGCTCTGCAGGAGCCCCCAGTCCAGCGAGCGCTGCTCGGCCCACTCCTGGTCCTGCGCGAACTCCTGGCCCATGAAGACCAGCTGCTTGCCAGGGTGCGCCCACTGCCAGGACAGGAACGCGCGCACGTTGGCCAGCTGCTGCCACCGGTCGCCCGGCATCTTGCGCAGCAAGGAGCCCTTCCCGTGCACCACCTCGTCGTGGCTGATCGGGAGCACGTAGTTCTCCGAGAACGCGTAGACCATGCTGAAGGTCAGCTGGTTGTGGTGGTAACCGCGGTGGATCGGGTCGCGCCCGATGTAGTCGAGGCTGTCGTGCATCCAGCCCATGTTCCACTTGAAGCCGAAGCCCAGGCCGCCGGCGCTGGTCGGCTGGGTGACCCCGGGCCAGGAGGTGGACTCCTCGGCGATGGTGATCGCGCCGGGCACCCGCTTGTAGACGGTGCCGTTGAGCTCCTTGAGGAACTCCACCGCCTCGAGGTTCTCCCGGCCGCCGTGGACGTTGGGCTGCCACTGGCCGGCCTCGCGCGAGTAGTCCAGGTAGAGCATCGAGGCCACGGCGTCGACGCGGATGCCGTCGACGTGGAACTCCTCGAGCCAGTAGAGCGCGTTGGCCACCAGGAAGTTGCGGACCTCCTTGCGGCCGAAGTTGAACACGTAGGTGCCCCAGTCGGGGTGCTCGCCGCGGCTCGGGTTCGGGTCCTCGTAGAGCGGGGTCCCGTCGAAGCGGGCCAGCGCGAACTCGTCCTTGGGGAAGTGGGCGGGGACCCAGTCGACGATCACCCCGATGCCGGCGTTGTGCAGCGCCTGCACCAGCCGGCGGAAGCCGTCGGGGTCGCCGAAGCGTGAGGAGGGCGCGTAGTACGACGTGACCTGGTAGCCCCACGACCCGCCGAAGGGGTGCTCCATCACCGGGAGCATCTCGACGTGGGTGAAGCCCATCTCGGAGACGTACTCCGTGAGCTGCTCGGCCAGCTCGTCATAGCTGAGCGGGCCTCCGCTCTCGTGCTTGCGCCACGATCCGAGGTGCACCTCGTAGACGGACATCGGCTGCTGGTCGGGCCGCAGCTCCGCGGCCCGCCCGGTCATCCACTCGCCGTCGGTCCACTCGTGCTGGGTCGCGAAGACCCGGGAGGCGGTGGCCGGGGGCACCTCGGTGAAGGTGGCCATCGGGTCGGCCTTGTCGCGCCACTCGCCGTCCGCGCCGCGGATGTGGAACTTGTAGCCCTCGCCCGAGCCGATGCCGGGGACGAACGCCTCCCAGACCCCGGACGTGCCGACCTGCACCAGCGGGTTGCGGCTGCCGTCCCAGCTGTTGAAGTCGCCGCGGACCTGGACCTCGAGGGCCGCGGGAGCCCACACCCGGAACGCGGTGCCTCCCGGGAGAACGTGGGCGCCGAGGGCCTGCCACAGCTGCTCGTGACGGCCCTCGTTGATGAGGTGGATGTCCAGCTCACCGATCGTGGGCTCGCTCATGATTGCGCTCCGATCCGGTCGATTGCCTGCAGGGGGATGTCCACCCAGGTGGGGCGGTTGCGTGCTTCGTAGATCACTTCGTAGACGGCCTTGTCGGCCTCGTAGGCGTCGATGACGGCCTGCTCGGCGGCGGTCAGCACGGACTCGCCGCGCGCGACCCGGCGCTCGACGTAGCCCTCGAGGAAGGCGGCGCGGTTGCGCTGCAGCCACTCCTTGGCCCGGTAGGCGATCTGGGAGCTGGGCTCCTCGTGGGAGTGCATGTCCTTGACCACCGACTTGGCGGCGTAGTCGAAGGAGCGGAGCATGCCGGCGACGTCGCGCCAGGGCGAGTCGGACAGGCGTCGCTCGGCCAGGGGCTTGGCCGGCTCGCCCTCGAAGTCGACGAGCTTCCAGCCCAGGGAGGTCCGCAGGGTCTGGCCGAGGTGGAGGTCGCCGTGGACACGCTGCACGTCGCCGGAGGCGTCGGCCACGCGGGCGAAGACGTCCTCGAGGTGGGCGGTGTGCGGGGCCAGCTCGGGGACGACGGCGGTCGCCTCGGCCAGCCGGGCCCGCATCCGCTCGGCGGTGGCGGCGGCGTCCAGGGGCGCGGAGCCGAACTGCTCGCGGAGGATCTCGTGGACCTCGCTCACCGCCACGCCGAGCCGGTGGGCCTCGCCCGCGAAGTCGCCGCCGACCTCGTCGGCGTGCAGGTCGCCCTCGGCGAACAGATTGCGGGCGCTGGACAGGGCCAGCTCCCAGCCGTCGCTGGCGGTGCGCAGGAACTGCTGCAGCATCGCGAGCTGGAGCGGCTCCCCGCCGGGCGTGCTCGGCGCCAGCTCGAGCCAGCCGTAGAGCTCGGCGATGCTGTGCGTGCCGCTGCGGGTCAGCACCTCGTGGATCTCGATGTCGGGGTTGATGCCCGGCGTCATCCGGCGGAAGACCTTCATCAGCGCGTCGTCGCCGAAGGCCACCGAGGAGTTGCTCTGCTCGCCGCGGAACAGGGTCGAGTGGGTGGTCAGGTCGAGGTCGTGCTCCCCGCACCGGTGGAAGGTCAGGCCGGACCCGGTCGTGAGCCCACCGGCGACGGCGGCCTCGTCGAAGGACTGCAGCCAGACGTGGGTCGCGTCCCGGTCGTGCAGGGCGTCGTAGACGTGGCGCCCCTCGACGACCGCGATGAACGCGTGCCCGAGGCGGTCCTGCGGCTCGGCGTACGACGCGACGGGGGCCTGGTAGACGTCCGTCCCGCCGTCGTCGAAGGCCAGCGTGATCAGGGCGATGGCCACGCGGGGCTCGCCGTCGCGGACGAGCACCACGCGGACGTCGGTGACCGCGAAGGCGCGGCCCTTGCCGCCGAACCACCGCGCCTGGCTGATGAACTCCACCAGCGCGGGCTCGAGCGGCTCCGAGGTGGGAGCGGCGGTGGTGTCGTCCGGCGTCATGCGAGGCTCCCCTCGGACGCCTGCTGCTGCGTCTCCAGGTGGGCCTCGACCTGGGCCTCGGTCTGCGGCAGCCGGATCCAGTAGAAGCCGTAGCCGCCGAGCGTCAGCAGGTAGGGCAGCTCGCCGATCTCGGGGAAGCGCACCCCGCCGAGGAGCTCGACGGGCCGCACGCCCTCCCACCGGCGCAGGTCGAGCTGCACCGGCTGCGGGAAACGGCTCAGGTTGTTCACGCACAGAACGGTGTCGGTGTAGCCAGTCTCGTCGGTGTGCTCACGCACGTAGGACAGCACCGACGGGTTGGAGCCGCCGAGGTCGGTGAAGCTGCCGAGCCCGAAGCTGGGGTGCTGCTTGCGGTTCATGATCATCCGCCGCGTCCAGTGCAGCAGCGAGGAGGAGTTGTCCAGCTCGGTCTCGACGTTGACGCGCTGGTAGCCGAAGACGGGGTCCTGGTTGACCGGCAGGTGCAGCTTGCCGGGCGTGGCCACCGAGAACCCCGCGTTGCGGTCGGGGGTCCACTGCATCGGGGTGCGTACGCCGTCCCGGTCGCCGAGCCAGATGTTGTCGCCCATCCCGATCTCGTCGCCGTAGTAGAGCACCGGCGACCCGGGCAGCGAGAGCAGCAGCGCGGTGAACAGCTCCATCCGGTTCACGTCGTTGTCGAGCAGGGGGGCCAGCCGCCGGCGGATGCCGATGTTGGCCTTCATCCGTGGGTCCTTGGCGTACTCGTCCCACATGTAGTCGCGGTCCTCGTCGGTGACCATCTCGAGGGTCAGCTCGTCGTGGTTGCGCAGGAAGATGCCCCACTGGCAGCCGTCCGGGATGGCCGGGGTCTGCTCGAGGATCTCCGAGATCGGGAACCGGTTCTCCCGGCGTACGGCCATGAAGATGCGGGGCATCACCGGGAAGTGGAAGCACATGTGGCACTCGTCGCCGGCGGAGACGTAGTCGCCGGTCTCGGGGTCGCGCTGGCCGCCGAAGTAGTCGACGACGTCGGAGGGCCACTGGTTGGCCTCGGCGAGCAGCACCCGGCCCGGGTAGTTCTGGTCGACGTAGCGGCGCACCTGGCGCAGGGCCTCGTGGGTCTCGGGGAGGTTCTCGCCGCTGGTGCCGGGGCGCTCGTAGAGGTAGGGCACGGCGTCGAGGCGGAAGCCGTCGAGGCCCATGTCGAGCCAGAAGCTCATCGCCTCCAGCATCGCCTCCATCACCTTGGGGTTGTCGAAGTTCAGGTCGGGCTGGTGGGCGAAGAACCGGTGCCAGTAGTACTGCTGGCGCACGGGGTCCCAGGTCCAGTTGGACGGCTCGGTGTCGACGAAGATGACCCGGGCCTCCTCGTAGAGCTCGTCGGTGTCGGACCACACGTAGAAGTCGCCGTAGGGTCCCTCGGGGTCCTCCCGGCTGGCCTGGAACCACGGGTGTTGTTCGCTGGTGTGGTTCATCACGAAGTCGATGATCACGCGGATGTCGCGCTTGTGGGCCTCGTCGAGGAAGTGGTGGAAGTCGTCCACCGTGCCGGCCTCGGGGAGGATGTTGTTGTAGTCGGAGATGTCGTAGCCGCCGTCGCGGAGCGGGGAGCTGAAGAACGGCGGCACCCACAGGCAGTCGACGCCCAGCCACTGCAGGTAGTCGAGCTTCTCGGTCAGTCCCCGGAAGTCGCCGACGCCGTCGCCGTTGGAGTCCTTGAACGAGCGCACCAGGACCTCGTAGAACACGGCGGTCTTGAACCAGTCCGGCTGCTCGAAGCCCTCGATGACCGGGCCGTCCTCCTGGGGCTCCACGGGCACGAGCATCTCGCTCATGCAGACCTCCGTACGGAGAGCACGTGCGCGGGCTCCACGTAGGGGTCGAGGTGCACGTAGTTGTGCGCGCCCCACTGCCAGTCCTCGCCGGTGATCTCGTCGTGCACGATGAGGGTGTCCTCCCAGTTGAGTCCGAGTGCGGGCATGTTCAGGTGCACGGTGGTGGTGCGGGGGGCGTGCGGATCGACGTTGACGACGACGATCACGGTGTCCTGTACCGCGGGGGAGCCAGTCGAAACCTGCTTGCTGTAGACCAGCACCGCGTCGTCGTCGCTGGAGTGGATGGTCACGTTGCGCAGCTGCTGCAGCGCCGGGTGGGCGCGCCGGATCTCGTTGAGCCGGGTGAGGTAGGGCGCCAGGGTCTGCCCGCTGCGATCGGCGGCCTCCCAGTCGCGGATCCGGATCTGGAACTTCTCCGAGTCGAGGTAGTCCTCGGTGCCCGGTCGCAGCGCCAGGTGCTCGTAGAGCTCGAAGCCGGCGTAGACGCCCCAGCTCGGGGAGCCGGTGGCGGCGACCACGGCCCGGATCTTGAAGGCCGGCGGGCCGCCGTACTGCAGGAACGCGTGCAGGATGTCGGGGGTGTTCACGAAGAAGTTCGGTCGCAGCACGGCGGCGGTCTCCCGCGACACCTCGTACAGGTAGGTCTCGATCTCGGTGCGCGAGTTGCGCCAGGTGAAGTAGGTATAGCTCTGGTGGAACCCGACGGTGGCGAGCGCCAGCATCATCGGCGGCTTGGTGAACGCCTCGGAGAGGAACAGCACGTCCGGGTCGGTGGCGCGGATGCGGCCGAGCAGCCACTCCCAGAACGCCACCGGCTTGGTGTGCGGGTTGTCGACCCGGAAGACCCGGACGCCGTGGGACATCCAGTGGCGCAGCAGCCGCTCCGACTCGGCGTAGATGCCCTCGGGGTCATTGTCGAAGTTGATCGGGTAGATGTCCTGGTACTTCTTCGGCGGGTTCTCCGCGTAGGCGATCGTGCCGTCGGCGCGGGTGGTGAACCACTCGGGGTGCTCGGTCGCCCACGGGTGGTCGGGAGCCGCCTGCAGGGCGAAGTCCAGGGCCACCTCGAGGCCCACGGCGTGGGCGGCCGCGACGAACGCGTCGAAGTCCTCCAGCGTCCCGAGGTCGGGGTGGACGGCGTCGTGCCCGCCGTCCTTGCTGCCGATCGCCCAGGGCGAGCCGACGTCGTCGGGGGTCGGCGTCAGGGTGTTGTTGGCGCCCTTGCGGTTCTTCTCCCCGATCGGGTGGATCGGGGGCAGGTAGATGATGTCGAAGCCCATCGCCGCCACGGCGGGCAGCCGCTCGGCCGCCGTGCGCAGCGTGCCGCTCACGATCTTGCCGGTCCCGGCGTCGACGTAGGCGCCCTCGGAGCGAGGGAAGAACTCATACCAGCTCGAGAACAGCGCCCGCTCGCGGTCGGCGAAGAACGGGTAGGGGCCCTCGACCGTGAGCAGGTCGCGCAACGGGTGCGCGGCGAAGACCTGGGCGATCGCCTCGGACTCGGTGGCGGCCAGGCGTGCCTCGACCGGTCGCGCTGTGTCGCCGAGCGCCTTGATCGCGTCCTTGAGCACGGCCTGGTCGGCCTTCGGGCCGGGCCCGGTGCCCGCGCCGGTCGAGCTCGACGCGATCCCGGCCGCCACGCGCTCGAGCAGCAGCACGCCCTCGGCGAACATCAGCTCGACGTCCACGCCGGCGCGGATCTTGATGCCCGCGTCGTGCAGCCAGGTGGCGATCGGGTCGCTCCAGGACTGCACCTCGAAGGTCCAGGCGCCCTCGACGTCCGGCGACACGGTGGCCGCCATCCGCGAGACCTGGCCCTCGACCTCGTGCATCCGCAGGGGAGGTCGTCGGCGGCCCTCGGGGTCGGTGAGCACCACCTCGGCGCCGAGCTGGTCGTGACCCTCCCGGAAGACCAGCGCGGTGACGTCGAAGAGCTCACCGACCGACGCCTTGGCGGGGTTGCGGGCGAGGTTGACGACGGGTGTCACGTCCATGACTGGGATGTGTCCGACCATGCTCCCCAGACTTCCGAATCCGCGCCCAACACGCAAACCGTCTGTTGCGGCGCCTCCTAGAAGACCTGGAACTCGCTGGCCCGGACGGACAGGTCGGCGTCGGAGGCCGCCTTGCAGTCCGTGTCGTTGAGCGGGTCGCTGTCCTGCTCACCGGCGTAGGCGGCCGCACCGGTGCACTGGTTCTCGAGCGCGACCAGCCTGACCGCCGAGGCAGTCGTGTCCGGGACGTCGAAGGTGCGCAGCGTCTGGTTCGGCGCCACCGGCCGCGGTGCGGTGCCCGGGAAGGCGTCGGCGGCGCTGGTGTAGATCCGCTTCCAGGTCGCGTTGGCGGCCGAGCAGCCCGTCGTACAGACCTCCACCGCGAAGCGGCGCAGGGCGGTGAACCGGGCCCCCGAGTCGGGGTCGTCGTCGGCCAGCAGCGGCAGGCCGTCGCTCGGGGCCGGGTCGGCCGGGCGGAGCAGCGCCGAGACCCGCACGGAGCTGATCGTGCGGGGCGCGGAGCCGGCGAGGTCGACGGCCACGTAGGGGCTGCTCGCGTCGACCGAGGCCGACGCGTTGACCCCGGCCCAGTTGGTGGCCTCGGTGTCGTCGATCAGCGCACCGGCGTTCAGGCTGCCGGCGCTGGAGGTGAGCACGCTGGCGCCGTTCTTCGCCGAGGCGAGGTTGGGCTTCAGGGCCAGGGTCTTGGTGACCTTCTGCCCGGCCGTGACCGTGATGGTGCCCCGGGTCAGGCCGTAGCCCGGCGCCGCGAAGACCACGTCGTAGGTGCCCGCGGTCAGCTGGGCGGTGTCGGGGAGCGCCGTCTTCGGGTCGGTGTCCGCGACCGGGGTGGCCCGGGCCTCGTAGTCACCGATGTAGGCCTTGCCGACCGCGGCGGGGGAACCCGCGGGGACGGTGGCGACGACCTTGACGGTGGCCGGCGTCGACTTCGGCGAGGCGAAGCCCGGCGTCGGGTCGCCCGAGTCGGCGTCGGGGGTGGAGGCGTTGCTGCCCATGCCGCGGCGGGCGAAGGCGTCCCACAGCGCGGCCTGGTTGGCCCCGCCGAAGCGCATCCGGTCGGCCGCGAGCATCGCGTCGCGGGCGTCGAGCATGCTCGTGGCGCCCTGCTGGAGCAGGAACCCGTCGAAGACCAGCTGCAGCCAGCGGCGGTTGCCCGGGCACTGGGTGGCCGGGGTGGGGGTGGAGGTCGCCGTGGCCTGCGCGCACCGGAGGTTGAGCGCCTTGTCGGTGGAGGGGTACTGCGCGTCGTACTTCGCGACGAGGGCCTTGCGGACCTCCCACATGGTGCCGTTCCAGATCTCGCCGTCGGCGTGGACCTCGGCGCCGGTGGTGTCGAAGCCGTAGTCGCTGTAGTTCAGCGGGTTCTGGTCGATGGCGTAGTCGCGGATGCCGGTGACCTTGTTGCCGGTCGCGTAGGGACCGACGGCCCACGGGTTGGCACCGTTGGAGTAGCCGTGCTCGAACATGTACTCGCCGGCGGTCAGGTCACCCCAGGACTCGCCCATGGCGCCGCCCTGCTCGGAGGTGATGCCCTCGTCGGGGCCGCCGATCATCCGGTTGCTGATCGCGTGGGTGTACTCGTGGCCGACGATGCTCATGTCGAGCGCGCCGTCGGTGCAGGGCGAGTAGAACGAGCCGGCGATCGGCTGGAAGAGGTACTGGTTGGTGATGCCGGGGATGCCGTCCTGCAGCGCGATCTGGTTGGCGTTGTCCCGGCCGAGGTACGTCGGCTGCCCGCCCGAGATGGCGCCCGCCTGGGCGTTGCCGATCTCCGGGTCGTTGCCGCGCGTCGGGTCGTCGTTGCGGCCCAGGTTGTCGGTCTGCAGGTTGTAGTTGTCCTCGGTGAAGCCGAGGTAGTAGGCGAAGTCGTGCATCCGGTTGTGCGCCACGAACAGGTTCGTGACCGAGGCGTTGATGTCGTTGCCGCCCGGAACCAGCTGGGTCGGGCTGCACTTGGAGTTGTTCCAGGCGTCCTTGAAGGCCTCGGTGTACTCACGGGTGGCCGAGATCGGTGCCTGCAGCAGGCCGCCTGGGGCGTCCGGGTCGAGCCAGGCCTCGTGGGTGACGGCGTTGTTGCCGGTCGTGGTGAAGGTCGGGGTGCCGGTCTTGGCCACGAAGTCCCACGGACCCGCGGCCGCGACGTTGCGGAAGGGGCCGGTCGGCGTGGTGCAGCCGGTGGCCGCGGTCCAGCAGCCGACGACGGTGTTGGTCGGCGTCGTCGTCGGCGACCAGTCCAGGCTCGGGTTGGCGGCGAAGTAGCGCCACTTCGGGTTGCCCAGCGTTGGCGTGGTGGGGGCGCCGGAGTCGCTGGTGGTCACGCCGGCGGCGTAGGTGCCGGGGGCGATGAACGGCGCGGTCGGGTCGGCGTACGGGCAGACCTGCATGGAGTAGATGCCCTGGGGGATCGAGGCCGCGGTGTAGGTGGCCACCTCCGGGCTGGTGGCGGTGTCGCCGCTGGCCAGCAGCGCGCCGCTGGGGCTGAGGATCTTCACCTCGATGTCGTTGGTGGTGATCGCCTCGGCGGCGGTGGCCACGATCGACTTGGTGTTCGCGTCCTTGAGCTCGAACTGGTGCTTGGGTCCGCATGCGGTCGCGGTCACGGTGCCCTGGAACTGGAAGGCGTCGCTGCTCTGGTCGACCTTGTTCTGGCGGACCAGGATCTTGCCGCTCACCCCGTCCACGAGCAGCGTGTACGCCGAGGCGGAGCCGCCCTTGACGTCGACGACGTTGGCCTCGAAGACCGGGCGCACCGTGCCGTCGGCGTACGCCAGGGAGCGGAGCCGGACCTGCTGCTCCTGGGCGAACCCGGCGACCTTGAACCGGGTCCAGCCGAGCTTGTCGGTGAGCTTGTCGAGGGCCGTGGTGGGGACGGTGCGACCGACGTTGGCGGCGGCCTTGATCCAGGCGGCGGCGGGGGAGAGCGTGGCGGCGGGGACCGGCTTGCTCGTGCGGACCAGCGACGACGAGACGTACTGCACGGCACCACCGCCGATGCCCACGGTGACCATGCTGTCCAGCGCGGGCGCGGGACCGCCGAAGTCCTGGCGGAAGAGCACCGCGCGGGCCTCGCTGCCGGCGAGCTTCTGGTTGCGCACCAGGGTCAGCCCGGTCAGCTGCGCGGCGGAGAGGCCGAACAGGTTCGCGTGCGCACCGAGCCAGGAGCGGGCCGCGGCCACGGCGTCGGTGGAGCTCGCCTTGCCGAGGGTGCCGGTGAGGGGGGAGATGGTGGCGGGGGTGCCGAAGTCGTTCCAGCGGACCTGGCCACCCAGCGCGGCGGCGGCCGACTTCTGCGTGGCCGAGGGCAGCGCCACGCCGCGGGTGTCGACGTCGGCGAGGCCGGCGGTGGCCCCTTCGAGCGTGCTCGTCAGGGCGTCGCTGAGCCGGGGGGCGGCGGAGGCCGCCTGTCCGGACGTCTGGGCGAGACCGGCGATCAGGACCGTGACCGTGGCGACTCCGAGGAGCCGGAGGGGCTTGGTGGACATGAGGACTCCGCTGCTGGCAGGAAGGGCGCTGGTGGTGCGACTAACTGGCGAGGTGCGAGTTGGTTACACGGCAATGTGTGAACACTGTGTTTCGGGCTTGTTTGGATCGATCCAAACTCGTGGGTTAGCGTTCTCCGGTGCGAGCCATTCGACGATTCACCGTCCGTCCGGTGCTGCCGGAGCCGTTGCGAGCCCTGGGCGACCTGGCCACCAACCTGAGGTGGTCCTGGCACCCGGAGACGCAGGACGTCTTCGCGGCCATGGACCCCGAGATCTGGCGCGACGGGCACGATCCCGTCAAGACACTGGGGGCCGTCACCACGGCCCGGCTCGACGAGCTGGCCGGCGACGCGGCGTTCCTGCAGATGCTCGAGGCCGCCCACGCCGACCTGCAGCACTACCTCACCGGCGAGCGGTGGTTCCAGAAGGCCTCGAAGGCCGAGGGAGCCGCGCTGCCGACGGCGATCGCCTACTTCTCCCCGGAGTACGGCATCACCTCGGTGCTGCCGCAGTACTCCGGTGGCCTCGGCATCCTCGCCGGCGACCACCTCAAGACGGCCAGCGACCTCGGCGTCCCGCTGATCGGGGTGGGCCTGCTCTACCAGTACGGCTACTTCCGCCAGCAGTTCTCCCGCGAGGGCTGGCAGCTGGAGAGCTATCCGGTGCTGGACCCCGACGGCCTGCCGATCACGCTGCTGCGTGAGGAGGACGGCACCCCGGCCCAGATCCGGATCGCCGTCCCCGGCGAGAACGAGCTCGCCGCGCGCATCTTCGTCGCGCAGGTCGGGCGCGTCCCGCTGCTGCTGCTCGACACCGACATCGAGGAGAACCCCGGGCCGCTGCGCGAGGTGACCGACCGGCTCTACGGCGGCACCAGCGAGCACCGCCTCCTCCAGGAGCTGCTGCTCGGCATCGGCGGCGTCCGTGCGCTCCGCGCCTTCTCCCGGATCACCGGCGCCGAGGCCCCCGAGGTGTTCCACACCAACGAGGGCCACGCCGGCTTCCTGGGCCTCGAGCGGATCCGCGAGCTCACCGTGGCCGAGGACGGGCCGCGCCTCGACTTCGACACCGCCGTCGAGGTCACCCGCGCCGGCACCGTGTTCACCACGCACACCCCCGTCCCGGCGGGCATCGACCGGTTCCCCCGCGAGCTGATCGAGCAGTACTTCGGGCCGCAGACCCCCGTGCCCGGCGTACCGACCGACCGGATCCTGCACCTCGGTGCGGAGGACTACCAGGGCGGCGACGGCGGCGTGTTCAACATGGCCGTGATGGGCTTCCGGCTCGCCCAGCGCGCCAACGGCGTCTCCGAGCTCCACGGCGAGGTCAGCCGCGGGATGTTCAACGGCCTGTGGCCCGCGTTCGACGAGGCCGAGGTGCCGATCACCTCGATCACCAACGGCGTGCACGCGCCGACCTGGGTGGCCCGTGAGGTCTTCGAGCTGGCCAAGAAGCAGGGTGCCAGGGTGGCTGACTTCGGGGCAGACTCCGACGCCGCCGAGGTCTGGAGCGTCGTCGACGAGGTCCCCTCGTCCGACCTGTGGTCGACCAAGCGCGAGCTGCGCAAGCGCCTCGTCGAGGACGCCCGGGGCCGGCTGCGCAAGTCGTGCCTCAAGCGTGGCCAGTCGGCGGCCGAGCTCGGCTGGATCGACACCGCCCTGGACCCCGACGTGCTGACGATCGGCTTCGCCCGCCGCGCGGCGTCGTACAAGCGGCTGACGCTGATGCTCAGCGACCCCGAGCGGCTCAAGCGGCTGCTGCTGCACCCGGAGCGGCCGATCCAGCTGATCATGGCCGGCAAGGCGCACCCCGCCGACGACGGCGGCAAGAAGCTGATCCAGGCGATCGTGCAGCTGGCCGACGACCCGGAGGTGCGGCACCGCGTGGCCTACCTGCCCAACTACGACATCGCGATGGCGCAGCCGCTCTACCCCGGCACGGACGTGTGGCTGAACAACCCGCTGCGTCCCTACGAGGCGTGTGGCACGTCAGGGATGAAGGCCGCGCTCAACGGCGGCCTGAACCTGTCGATCCTCGACGGCTGGTGGGACGAGTGGTACGACGGCAGCAACGGCTGGGCGATCCCGTCCGCCGACGGCGTCGAGGACCCCGACCAGCGTGACGACATCGAGGCCGCCGCGCTCTACGAGCTGATCGAGAACGAGGTCGCGCCGCGGTTCTACGACGTCGACGAGACCGGCGTCCCGCCGCGCTGGATCGAGATGGTCCGGCACACCCTGAAGTCGCTCGGCCCGAAGGTGCTCTCGACGCGGATGCTGCGGGAGTACGTCAACCGGCTCTACGCCCCGGCCGCCGTCGCGTCGCGGGCGATGAACGACTCCTACGCCGGGGCCACCGAGCTCGCGTCGTGGAAGTCGCGCGTCAAGGGCGGCTGGTCCGAGGTGAAGATCGACCACGTCGAGACCGAGGGCCTCTCCGACAGCCCCGAGATCGGCGGCGGGATGGACCTGCACGTCTTCGTCTCGCTCGGCTCGCTCGCCCCCGGGGACGTCGACGTCGAGGTGGTCCACGGCCGGGTCAAGGGCGAGGACCAGCTCGTCGACACCACGACCTCGTCGCTGACCCTGGGCGAGACCTACGAGGGCGGCCGGCACCGCTTCGACGGCCACGTCCAGCTCGCCCGCGCCGGCTCCTTCGGCTACACCGTGCGCATCCTCCCCCGCAACCCCCACCTCGCCTCCCCGGCGGAGCTGGGGTTGGTGGTGCTGGCGTAGGGGGTGCAGGTTTCCCCGGTTAACCGGGGATCCCTGCACTTCTCGGGTGATGCTTCGCCTGAGAAGTGCAGGGATCGACTGAGAACCCCGTCCGCTTTGTACGCCGGGGCCGATCCGCCAGTGGGTCAGTCGCGGGCAGTGAACACCAGCGGGCCGTCCTCGGTGATCGCGATGGTGTGCTCCGAGTGGGCGCCCCGGGACCCGTCGCGCGAGCGGATCGTCCAGCCGTCGCGGTCGGTGTAGATCTGGTCGGTGGTGTGCAGGAACCACGGCTCGATGGCAATCACCAGACCCGGCCGCAGGGGGTAGCCGCGGCCTGGCCGGCCGTTGTTCGCGATGTGCGGGTCGCCGTGCATCGTTCGCCCGACGCCGTGTCCGCCGAAGTCCAGGTTGACCTTCAGGCCACGCGAGTCGGCCACCGCTCCGATCGCGGCGGAGATGTCACCGACCCGGTTGCCGTTGACCGCAGCGGCGATGCCGGCGTCCAAGGCGACCCGCGTGGCGTCGATGAGGTCGAGGTCGCGCTGGTCCGGCGTACCGACGACCAGGCTGAGCGCCGAGTCCGCCACCCACCCGTCGACGGAGGCGGCGAAGTCGACGCTGAGCAGGTCGCCGTCGCGCAGCGTGTAGTCGTGCGGCAGTCCGTGGAGCACCGCGTCGTTGACCGAGGTGCACAGCACCTTGCCGAACGGCATCGCGCCGAACGAGGGGTGGTAGTCGATGTAGCAGGACTCGGCCCCACGCTCGCGGATCATCCGGTGGGCCAGGGCGTCGAGCTCGAGCAGGTTCACACCGACGTCAGCTGCCGCCTCCAGCCGGGTCAGCACCTCGGCGACGAAGCGGCCGGCCGGTCTCATCTGCTCGATCTCGGCAGGACTGCGTAGTTCGATCACCGGAAGAGCCTACGGAGAGCCAGGTGACGCTGACGCCCCGGCGTACATAGCGGACGGGGTGGTCGGCCAATCCTGCACCCGCCTCAGACCTGCTCCAGCAGCACCAGGCTCCGGGCGGCGAGGGTGAGGGTGTCGCCGGCGGAGACCAGGGTGCCGATGGGGTTGCCGAAGTCGGTTGAGAGGGCGACGGTGCCCTTCTGCACCCACTCGTTCGACGGGCAGGTGATCTTGCAGTCGGAGGGGGAGCCGTTGAGCCAGAGCAGGAAGCTGCTGTCGCGCTGCTGCTCGCCACGGGGGCCGGGGGAGCGCAGGGGGTCGCCGGAGACGAACATGCCGACCACGTGCAGGCCGCTGTCCTGCCAGTCGTCGCCGGTCATCTCCCGCCCCGACGGGTGGATCCAGGCCAGGTCCTTGGGACCGCCGACGATGGTGGGCCGGCCCTCGAACCAGTGCCGCTGTCGCAGCGCCGGGTGCTCGCGGCGGATCTGCAGGGCCACCCGGGTGATGTCGAAGGTGCCGAGCCAGGCGTCGTCCGGCGCCCAGTCGATCCACGAGACCTCGTTGTCCTGGCTATAGGGGTTGTTGTTGCCGCCCTGCGTCCGCCCCCGCTCGTCGCCGGCGGTGATCATCGGGACCCCGTTGGACAGGCACAGAGTCGCGATCAGGTTGGCCGCCTGCCGGTGTCGCAGCGCGATGATCTCGGGGTCGTCGGTCTCTCCCTCGACGCCGCAGTTCCACGACCGGTTGTTGTCGGTGCCGTCCCTGTTCTTCTCGCCGTTGGCCTCGTTGTGCTTGCGGTCGTAGGAGACGAGGTCGCGCAGCGTGAACCCGTCGTGCGCGGTGATGAAGTTGATCGAGGCGTACGGCGACCGCCCGTCGTCCAGGTAGAGGTCGGAGGAGCCGGCCAGCCGGGTCGCCACGTTGCGGACGCCGTCGGTCGAGGAGCGCCAGAAGTCACGCATGGTGTCGCGGTACTGGTCGTTCCACTCCACCCACGGCGGCGGGAACTCACCGACCCGGTAGCCGTCCATCGAGGTGTCCCACGGCTCCGCGATCAGCTTCACGTGCCGCAGCACCGGGTCCTGGCCGATCGTGGTCAGGAAGTGACAGCTCATGTCCACCTCGTGGCCGGTGCGCGCGAGCGCCGAGACCAGGTCGAACCGGAAACCGTCGACGTGCATCTCGGTGACCCAGTAGCGCAGCGAGTCCAGGATCAGCCGCAGGGCCGCGGGGTGGTCCGCGTCGACGGTGTTGCCGCAGCCGGTGATGTCCCAGTAGGTGTCCGGCTGCTTCCTGTCCCGCGGGTCCGGGTGGACCCGCTGGTAGTAGCCGAGGTCGTCGAGCCCGCGGAAGCTCAGGGTCGGCCCGTCGGCCCCCGCCTCGGCGGTGTGGTTGTAGACCACGTCGAGGATCACCTCGATCCCGGCGGCGTGCAGGTTCTTGACCATCTGCTTGAACTCGCTGACCTGCTGGCCGCGGTCGCCGGAGGAGGAGTACGCCGAGTGCGGCGCGAAGTAGCCGAGGGAGTTGTAGCCCCAGTAGTTGGTCAGCCCGTGCGCGGCCAGGTGCGGCTCGGAGACGAACTCGTGGATCGGCAGCAGCTCCACCGCGGTCACACCGAGGTCGTGCAGGTAGTCGGTGACCACGTGGTGGCCGAGCCCGGCGTACGTCCCGCGCAGCTCCTCGGGGATCCGGTCGTGCAGCTTGGTGAAGCCCTTGACGTGCAGCTCGTAGATGACGGTGTCTCGCCAGCGCCGCTGCATCGGCAGCTCGCCGCCCCAGTCGAACTCGTCGTGGACCACGACCCCCTTCGCGACGTACGGCGCGGAGTCGCGCCCGTCGCGCTCCTCCAGCAGGTCCTGGCCGTCGTCGGTGCGCACGTGCCCGAACACCGCGGGCTCGGTCTGGAACTCCCCGGACACGGCCAGGGCGTAGGGGTCGAGGAGCAGCTTGGCCGGGTTGAACCGCAGTCCGGCGTCGGGATCCCAGGGCCCGTCGGCGCGGAAGCCGTAGCGCTGGGCGCGGGGCACCCCCGGGAGCGCCCCGTGCCAGATGCCCAGGGTCTGCTCGGTGAGCTCGTGCCGGGTCTCGACCGGCTCCTCGGAGGAGGGTGAGTCCTCGAACAGGCACACCCACAGCGCCGTCGCCTCGGGCGCGTAGACCGCGAAGTTCGTCGACTCCTCGCCCCACGTCGCTCCGAGCGGCCAGGCACGCCCGGGCCACACGGCGATGCGCTCGTCGGTGGCCGACCACGTCCCTGGAGTCACCCGCCCGATTATGGGGCGTCGCGGAACCCGGCGTCCGCCGTACCCCTGAGTCCGGCGTTAGGTTGGGCCCCACACGTCCCGCACGAGGACCCGTCACCGAGGAGCAGTCATGGCTGAGTTCGTCCGTCTCGAGGTCACCGACGGGGTCGGGACCATCCGGCTCGACCGGCCCAAGATGAACGCGCTCGACGCCCAGATGCAGGAGGAGATCCGCGCCGCCGCGGCCGAGGCGACCGAGCGCGACGACGTCAAGGCCGTCGTGGTGTACGGCGGGGAGCGGGTCTTCGCCGCGGGCGCCGACGTCAAGGAGATGGCGCAGATGTCGCACACCGACATGGTCAAGCGCTCCCACGGGCTGACCAGCGCCTTCACCGCCGTGGCCCGGATCCCGAAGCCGGTCGTGGCCGCGGTCACCGGCTACGCGCTCGGCGGCGGGTGCGAGCTCGCCCTGTGCGCCGACATCCGGATCGCCGCCGACAACGCCACCCTCGGCCAGCCGGAGGTCCTGCTGGGCATCATCCCGGGCGCCGGCGGCACCCAGCGGCTGAGCCGTCTGGTCGGTCCCAGCAAGGCGAAGGACATCATCTTCACCGGCCGGTTCGTGAAGGCCGATGAGGCCCTGGCCATCGGGCTGGTGGACAGGCTGGTCCCCGCCGACCAGGTCTACGACGAGGCCGTGGCGTGGGCGAGCCAGTTCACCAAGGCCGCGTCGTACGCCGTCCGCGCGGCCAAGGAGTCGATCGACCGCGGTCTCGAGGTCGACCTCGACACCGGGCTGGAGATCGAGCGCCAGCAGTTCGCCGCCCTTTTCGCGACCCGGGACCGTAGCGTCGGGATGGACTCGTTCGTTGAGAATGGTCCGGGCAAGGCCCAGTTCGAGGGCCGCTGACCACCCTTCATCGCTCGACCGACCCCCAGGAGCATCACCGTGTCGCCGAAAGTCACCACCGACGAGACCAGCGGGAGCGGCAAGTCGCGCCTCAACTCGACCCAGGTCGCGGTCCGTGCCCGAGCCGCGCGCATCATCCGCATCGTGTTCGCCGCCCTGGCCACGATCCTGGCGCTCGGGGCGGTGCTGGTCGTGCTGCGCAACAACGTCAACGAGCAGAACTCCGTCGTGGAGTTCATCACCAACGTCGCGGACGCGGTCTCGGGACCGTTCAGCCTCAAGGACGGCGTGTTCGACTTCAGCGGCAAGCACGCCGAGGCCAAGAACGCCCTGCTCAACTGGGGTATCGCCGCGATCCTCTACCTGGTCGTGGGCCGGCTGCTGGCCAACGCGATCGCGCCCAAGAGCTCGCGCTGAACCCGCCGGGGCGGGCTGGGTCCATGTGACTGAACCCACCCGGCCTGCTGTATCTGCATGTGCAACTCGGCGGTAACCTCAACCGGGGTTCCCGCGAAGGTGCCGGCTCGGGCTGCGCAGCTTCTGAGGAGTTACCTCATCCGTCTCTAGTTCAGGAGGGGCCCGCCCAGGGCCGTGTGAGTCATGAACATTGTCATCTGTGTGAAGTACGTCCCCGACGCCACTGGCGATCGGCACTTCGAGTCCGACAACACCGTGGACCGGGTCGGTGTCGACGGCCTGCTCTCCGAGCTCGACGAGTACGCCGTCGAGCAGGCTCTCCAGCTGAAGGAGAAGAACGAGGACTCAGTCGTCACCGCGCTCACCGTCGGCCCCGAGGACGCCTCCGAGGCCATCAAGAAGGCGCTGCAGATGGGTGCCGACAAGGGTGTCCACGTGGTCGACGACGCGATCGCCGGCTCGGACTACCTGGCCACCTCGCAGGTGCTGGCCGCCGCGATCACCAAGATCGGCGAGGAGTCCGAGGTCGACGTGGTCATCTGCGGGATGGCCTCCACCGACGCCACCGGCAGCGTGATCCCGGCGATGCTGGCCGAGCGCCTCGACCTGCCGCAGGTCACCCTGGGCTCGGTCATCGAGTCGCAGGGCAAGGAGTTCCGGATCAAGCGCGACGGCGACACCTCCACCGAGGTCATCGGCGCCACCGCCCCGCTCGTGCTGTCGGTCACCGACCAGTCCGGTGAGGCCCGCTACCCCTCGTTCAAGGGGATCATGGCGGCGAAGAAGAAGCCGCTGGAGACCTGGTCGCTGAGCGACATCGGCGTCGACGCCGGGCAGGTCGGGCTGGATGCCGCCTGGACCGCCGTGGAGAACACCGAGGAGCGGCCCCCGCGCACCGCCGGTGAGGTCGTCACCGACGAGGACGGGTCGGGTGCCAAGGCGCTCGTCGACTTCCTCGCGTCCAAGAAATTCATCTGAGAAGTTCATCTGAGCTACAGGAGTCTGAAGAGCTATGTCTGAGGTTCTGGTTCTCGTCGATCACGTCGACGGCAAGGTCCGCAAGCCCACGTTCGAGCTGCTCACCATCGCCAAGCGGCTCGGTGAGCCCTCCGCGGTGTTCATCGGGGATCCTGGCAAGTCCGACGGTGCTGATGGGGTCGTCGCCGCGGTGAAGAAGTACGGCGCCGAGAAGGTCTACGTCGTCGACGACGCGCAGATCAAGGGCTACCTGGTCGCCCCGAAGGCCGAGGCGCTGCAGCAGATCGCCGAGAAGGCCTCACCGGCGGCGATCCTGATCCCCTCCAACGCCGAGGGCAAGGAGATCGCCGGTCGCCTGGCGATCAAGCTGGGTTCCGGCCTGATCACCGACGCGGTCGACGTGCAGGAGGGTCCGGTGACCACGCAGTCGGTCTTCGCCGGCAGCTACACCGTCCAGTCCAAGATCACCCAGGGCACCCCGATCATCACGGTCAAGCCCAACTCTGCCGCCCCGGAGGAGTCCGAGGGTGCCGGCACCGTGGAGGAGTTCGCAGCGACGATCTCCGACTCGGCGAAGAAGGCCAAGATCGTGGCCTCCCAGCCCCGCGCCGCGTCCGGGCGTCCCGAGCTCACCGAGGCCGCCATCGTGGTCGCCGGTGGTCGTGGCACCGGCGGCAACTTCGAGGAGGTCGAGGGCTTCGCCGACTCGCTCGGTGCCGCCGTCGGCGCCTCGCGGGCCGCGGTCGACTCCGGCTGGAAGCCGCACGCCTTCCAGATCGGCCAGACCGGCAAGGTCGTCTCCCCGCAGCTCTACGTCGCCAACGGCATCTCCGGTGCGATCCAGCACCGCGCCGGCATGCAGACATCGAAGACCATCGTGGCCGTCAACAAGGACGAAGAGGCCCCGATCTTCGAGCTCGTCGACTTCGGCGTCGTGGGAGACCTGCACACGGTCCTGCCCACCGCCACCGAGGAGATCACCAAGCGCAAGGGCTGATCCACCAGCCCCTCGGACGTCATCCGAAACGGTGCCTGCTGCAGCCGTTTCGGATGACGTCCTGGCGTTTCTAGGGGAAGGCGCGGCGGACGAGGTCGATCGCCTCGGCCTCGCCGACCCCGAGCGCGAGCATCCGCTCGGCGAACTCGTGGGCCGCCTCCCGGGCGGCGCGCTCGACGCCGCCGCCGGTGACCACGCTGCCGGCGCGACCGCGGGTCTCGATCACCCCGAGCGCCTCGAGCTCCCGGTAGGCCCGGGCCACCGTGTTGGTGGCGATGCCGAGGTCGGCGGCCAGCTGCCGCACGGTGGGCAGCTTGGTCCCGGGCGCCAGCTCGCCGGTGCGGACCTGGGTCCGGACCTGCTCGCGGACCTGTTCGTACGGCGGCTCGGCGGCGTGGTGGTCGACGGTGAGCAAGCTGATCCTCGGGCGGGCAGGAGGGGGAGAGCCGGGTGGTGATCCTACCCACGTCGGCGCCGGGGCGCCCGGCGCGAAGCGGCGTCGGCCGCGTCCCGCCCACCGCGTACGCTTGGCAGGCGATGATCACCCCACCAAGACGCTCGCTGCGCTCCCGTTTCGCCGGGGACCCCGAATGAGCGTCGTCTATCTCGACCACGCGGCGACCACGCCGATCCTCTCCGAGGCCGCGGCGGCGATGACGGCCCAGCTGGGTCGGGTCGGCAACGCGTCCTCCCTGCACGCCAGCGGCCGCGCCGCCCGGCGCCTGGTCGAGGAGTCGCGGGAGGCGATCGCGCAGGCCCTCAGCTGCCGGCCGGGCGAGGTGGTGTTCACCTCCGGCGGCACCGAGTCGGACAACCTCGCGATCAAGGGCCTGTTCTGGTCCCGGCGAGCGGAGGACCCCCGCCGCGTGCGCATCCTGAGCACGCCCATCGAGCACCATGCGGTCCTCGACCCACTGACGTGGCTGGCCACCGAAGGCGCCAAGGTCGAGCTGGTCGACGTCGACCGGCTCGGTCGCCTCGACCTCGACGCCTTCCGGGCGACCGTGGAGGCCGACCCCGAGAGCGTCGCCCTGGTGACCGTGATGTGGGCCAACAACGAGGTCGGCACCGTGCAGCCCGTGCGTGAGGTGGTCGAGATCGCGCACGCCCACGGCATCCCGGTGCACACCGACGCCGTGCAGGCGCTCGGACAGCTGCCGCTCGACTTCGCGGGGTCGGGCGTCGACGCGATGACGGTCACCGGGCACAAGATCGGCGGCCCCTACGGCGTCGGTGCCCTGCTCGTACGCCGCGAGCTCAAGCCCACCGCCTTGCTCCACGGTGGCGGCCAGGAGCGTGACATCCGCTCGGGCACCATCGACCCGCCCGCGATCGCCGGGTTCGCCGTGGCCTGCGCTTCGGCCGTCGCACACCAGGGGGAGCTCGCCGAGCGGCTCTCCGACCTGCGCGACGCGCTCGTGGCCGGCGTACGCCGGGAGGTGCCTGACGCGATCTACAACGGCGACCCCGAGTCCGGTCCCGAGCACCGGCTGCCCGGCAACGCCCACCTGGAGTTCCCGGGCTGCGAGGGCGACTCGCTGCTGATGCTGCTCGACGCTCGCGGCATCGAGTGCTCCACCGGGTCGGCGTGCGACGCAGGGGTGCCCCAGGCCTCCCACGTGCTGCTGGCCATGGGCTCCTCGGAGGAGTTCGCCCGGTCCTCGCTCCGCTTCTCGCTGGGCCACACCTCGACGCAGGCCGACGTGGACGCCCTGGTCGCCGCCATCCGCCCGGTCGTCGACCGCGCCCGCAACGCCGCACTGTCCTCGAGATCGGGGCGATGATGCGCGTCCTGGCAGCGATGTCGGGCGGCGTCGACTCGGCCGTGGCCGCCGCTCGCGCCGCAGAGCAGGGCCACGACGTCACGGGCATCCACCTCGCGCTCTCACGCAACCCGAAGTCCTACCGCACCGGGGCGCGCGGCTGCTGCACCATCGAGGACGCCAACGACGCCCGTCGCGCGGCAGACGTCATCGGCATCCCGTTCTACGTCTGGGACATGAGCGAGCGGTTCCACGAGGACGTGGTCGAGGACTTCCTCAGCGAGTACGCCGAGGGCCGCACCCCGAACCCCTGCCTGCGCTGCAACGAGAAGATCAAGTTCGCCGCCGTGCTCGACCGGGCGATCGGGCTCGGCTTCGACGCGGTCGTCACCGGCCACTACGCGCAGCTGCGCACCGGCGCCGACGGCCTGATCGAGATGCACCGGGCCGAGGACATGACCAAGGACCAGTCCTACGTGCTCGGGGTGCTCACCCAGGACCAGCTCGCCCACTCGATGTTCCCGCTGGGCGACACCCCCAAGTCCGTGATCCGCGAGGAGGCCGCCCGGCGTGGATTGGCCGTCGCCGCCAAGCCGGACTCCCACGACATCTGCTTCATCAGCGACGGCGACACCGGCGGCTGGCTCGCCGACAAGCTCTCCGACGTCAACCGCGGTGGCTCGATCGTCACCGAGGACGGCGAGACCCTCGGCGAGCACGAGGGGTCGTGGCGCTACACGATCGGGCAGCGCAAGGGACTCCGGATCGGCACGCCGGCCCAGGACGGGAGGCCGCGCTACGTGCTCGACATCGAGCCGGTGTCCGGCACGGTCACCGTCGGCCCGCGTGCCTCCCTGTCCGTCGACGGGCTCGAGGCGATCCGGCCGCGCTGGTGCGGCACGGCCCCCGCGGCCGGCACCCGCCTGGAGTGCTCGGTGCAGCTGCGCGCCCACGGCGAGGAATACCGCGCGGTGCTCGCGGTGGACGGCGACGACGTGTCCGTCGAGCTGCTCGACCCGGCCCAGGGCATCGCCCCCGGCCAGGCGGTGGTGGTCTACGACGGCTCCCGGGTCGTGGGGTCCGCGACGATCTCCTCCACCCGCCGCGCCGCTGCCGAGGTCACAGGGTGACCGCAGCCACGGGCATCGGGTCGATGCCCGGCGAGGACTTCACCCGCACGGTGCAGCTCGTCGCCGAGGTGCTGCCCGACCTGCCGTTCCTGCCCGAGCTGCCGGCGCGCGGCCCGATCGCGGACCTGACCGGTCGTGCGGCCGCGGTCGTGAGCCACCTCGGCTTCGACCTCCAGCCGGCCGGGTGGCGGCTCACCGATGCGCCCGGCGTCGACCACCGCCGGGCCCGCTCGCTGCTGGCCCAGGACCTGGACGTGCTCGAGGAGCAGCTCCAGGGCTACGCGGGACGGTTCAAGGTGCAGGTGGCCGGGCCGTGGACGCTGGCCGCGACGATCGAGAAGCCGCGCGGGGACAAGGTCCTCTCCGACCAGGGGGCCCGCCGCGACCTGGCGCAGGCCCTGGCCGAGGGGGTGCGGGTGCACCTGGCCGACGTCGGGCGGCGCCTCCCCGGGGCCGAGCTGGTGCTGCAGCTCGACGAGCCTGCGCTGCCCTTCGTCCTCGGCGGGCAGGTCCCCACCGCGTCGGGCTTCAGCCGCCACCGCTCGGTCAAGCCGCCCGAGGCGCAGGACGCGCTGGAGTGGGTGCTCGGCGCGGCCGGTGACCTCGCGACGGTGGTGCACTGCTGCGCGGCAGAGGTGCCGATCGACCTGCTGCGTCGCTCGGGCGCCGGGGGAGTCTCGGTCGACCTGGCGGTGCTGCCCGCGAGCGCCTACGAGCAGTTCGCCACGGCGATCGACGAGGGCTCCCGGGTCCACCTCGGCGTCGTCCCCTCGACCGGTGAGCGGGCCCCGTCGGCGAAGGGGCCGCTGGAGCGGGTGCTCCGGCTCCTGGACATGCTCGGGTTCGACCCCGAGGAGGTCGCCGGCCAACTGGTGCTCACGCCCGCGTGCGGGTTGGCGGGCGCCAGTGCGTCGTACGCCGAAGGGGCGCTGCGCGTCGTACGGGAAGCGGCTGCGGAGCTCGGCTGACCGCTTGGCGGCAGCGTCGCGGGGTACGGCGAAGCAGTACCCCGACGTGAAGGAGCAGTCATGGAAGACCTCACCGGCAAGAAGATCGCCATCATCGCCAGCGACCACTTCGAGGAGGCCGAGCTGGTCACCCCGCGTGACGAGCTGATCAAGGCGGGCGCGGAGGTGAAGATCTACTCCCCGAGCGGCGACCCCATCCAGGCGGTGAAGGGTGACACCGAGCCGACCCAGAAGGTCGACGTGGACGGCAGCCTCGGCGACCTCGACGTCGCCGGCGTCGACGCCGTGGTGGTGCCCGGCGGCACCGTCAACGCCGACCACGTGCGCCTCGACGAGGACGCCCAGAGCATCGTCAAGGAGGCGTTCGACAGTGAGAAGGTGCTCGCGGTCATCTGCCACGGACCCTGGCTGCTGGTCAACGCCGGCCTCGCCGACGGGCGCAGGCTGACCAGCTATCCCAGCCTGTCCCTGGACCTCGAGAACGCCGGCGCGACCTGGGTGGACGAGGAGGTCGTCGTCGACGGGAAGCTGATCACCAGCCGCAACCCCGACGACCTGCCCGCCTTCGTCGAGGCGATCGGCGCCGCCCTGGTCGGCTGAGCACCACTCACCCACCAAAACAGCCACTTCCCCCACGTTGCAACGTGGGGGAAGTGGCTGTTTTTCTGGTTAACCAGTGAAACTTCAGACCCCGACCGGGAGCCCCTCGGTCTCCTCGGTCGCCAGCTCCTCGTGCTTGACGTTGAGGAAGATCCAGACGATCAGGCTGCCGACCCAGATCAGGAAGGCGCCGGCGAGGAAGGCCTTGACGGCTCCGTCGGTGAACGCGCCCTGGTAGGCCAGGTTGTTGACCGCCGCCTGCATCGCCTTGCTCGGCGCGCCACCGGAGGCGGCCGACTGGAGGGAGGCGCCGATGTCCTGGACGCTCTTGGTGGAGAAGTGCACGGCCACCGTGGAGAGCGCGGCCAGGCCGAGCGCGCCGCCGACCTGCTGCATCGTGTTCAGTACGCCGGACCCGATGCCGCTGTCGCTCTTGCCGACACCGTGCACGGCCGCGAGGGTCATCGGCACGAAGGTCGCGCCCATGCCCAGCGACATCAGCGCGATGAAGGGGAAGATCTCGGTCCAGTAGTTGATGCCGGAGCCGAGGTGCAGGTCACCGTTGGTGGCCGACTTGAGGATGTGCGCGGCGCTGGAGTCGACGTCGAGCCGGGAGAACCCGAGCAGGGCGAAGCCGGCCATGGCCGTGCCGATGCCGGCGATCCAGCGCGGGTCGATGACCGCCATCAGCTTGGAGGTGATCGTTGCGGCGATCACGATGCCGAAGCTGAAGGGCAGGAACGCGACACCGGTTTGCAGCGGCGAGTAGCCCATGTCGTTCTGCACGAACTGCGAGAGGAAGTAGAACATCGCGAACATGGCGGCGGGAACGATCATCATGGTGACGAACGCGGTGGCCCGGGTGCGGTTGAGCAGGATCCGGAAGGGCAGCAGCGGGTGTGCCACGCGGCTCTCGATCAGCACGAAGGCGGCCAGGAGCAGGACGCCCACGACGAGTGAGGTGATGGTCCAGGTGTCGCCCCAGCCGTGGCTCGGCTGGCCGGCTCGGGAGAGGCCGAAGACGATCGCGACCAGGCCGAAGGTGCCGGAGAGGGCACCGGGCACGTCGAGGCCACCGCGGTTGGACTCGCTCTCGGCGAGCAGGCGGGGCGCGGCGATCGCGGCGGCGATGCCGATCGGCAGGTTGATCAGGAAGGTGAGCCGCCATCCGTCGACGCTGACGCCGAGGAGGTCGGGGTGCAGGCCGGTCAGCCAGCCACCGAGGATGAGGCCGACCGCTGCGCCGGCGCCGGACATGGCGGCGTACACCGAGAACGCCCGGTTGCGCTGCGGGCCGGCCGGGAAGTTGGTGGTGATCAGCGCCAGGGCGGCGGGTGAGGCGAGCGCCGCACCGAGTCCCTGGAGGCCACGCGAGCCGAGCAGCATGAGCTCGCTCTGCGCGAACCCGCCGAGCCCGGAGGCGATCGCGAAGACGGTGACGCCGATGATGAAGATGCGCCGGCGGCCGTAGAGGTCACCGAGTCGGCCGCCGAGCAGCAGCAGGCCACCGAACGCGAGCGCGTAGCCGGTGACGACCCACTGCAGGTTCGCCTGCGAGATGTCGAGGTCCTTCTGAATGAAGGGCAGGGCGATGTTGGCGATGGTGCTGTCGAGCACCACCATCAGCTGGGCCACCGTGATGAGCGTCAGTGCCCATCCCAGGTGGATGTGGTCGTGGGTTCCAGCGACCGGCGTCGCCTCGTCCCGATCGTCTGGTGCTTCGGTGATGTCGGTCATGACGTCCTGGCTCTCTGCTTGGTCGTGCTCGAGTTCTGCGTGCCGGCTGCGGGGTGGCCCACCGCCGGAAGGATGACGTGGTCGATGACGCGCTCGACGGTCTCGTCGTCGGGGAGGACGCCGAGCACGAAGGAGCGGTGGAGGAGGATCCCCGCGAGGGCGGGGGCGATCATGTCGATGTCGAGGTCCGCCGAGATCTCCCCGCGCTCGATGGCACGGGTGTAGATCGCGTGCGAGACGGCGACCTTCGGCTCGATGAACTGGGTCCGGAAGCGGGCCGCGAACTCCGGGTCGCTGGACAGCGCGGTGATCACGGAGCCGAGCAGGCCGGTGGCGTCGCTGTGGGCCATGCCGTGGGAGCCGCAGAAGGTGCTGACCAGGTCGCCGCGCAACGAGCCCGTGTCGTGCGCGTCCACGGACGGCGCCTCCTTGGCCCGCACCATGGCGTCCACGACGAGGCTGGGCTTGCTCTCCCAGCGACGGTAGAGCGTGGCCTTGCTGGCCCGGGCCCGCCGGGCGACGGAGTCCATCGTGAGTCGGTCGTAGCCCACCTCGCGGAGCAGGTGGAGCGTGGCGTCGAGGATCTCGTCCTCCCGGTCGCCCTCGACCCGGGGGCGCGGTGTGCACGTCGGCTTGCGCATGGCCCTCCTCCAGTCCTGTTCACATGGATGAAACGAAACGGTTCCGTTTCATCAGCCTAGGGCGCAACCGAGGGCAGGGAGAATCCATTCCCACTGGTCCAGGTTTTCCTGGCCCAGTGGGCATGGACCGACTCGTCAGGGGCCCGCGGAGGGCTGCGGGGCCTGGCTCGGCGCGGGCTGGACCGAGCCCGACGGCTGCTCCGTGGGCGTCGGAGTCGGAGCCGGCGTCGGCGTGGGCGTCGGGGTCGGGGTGGGTGTCGGGGTCGCCGACCCGGTGGGTGAGGGCGTCGGTGAGGGCGTGGTGGCCGGGCTGTCGCGGTTCTTCGAGCGGTCCGTGCCCGAGGTGCTCTTCGACTTGTCGGTCCCGACCAGGTGGCCGACGCTGGTGCCCTGCTCGTCACCGCCGAACCACGACGACACCGGCTTGCCCGTGACCGCCTCGACCGCGGTGATGCCGCCCAGGGCCGCGAACGCGATCACGGCGCTGGCGAGCAGCGCCTTGACCCAGGGGATCTTCCGGCCGGTCCCGTCCAGGGACTCGTCGTCGCCCAGGTCGACCGCCACGATGTCCTCGGCCCGCCGGCCGGCCCGCCCCCGCAAGCGTGCCGGTCCGTCGGTCGCCGACCGCGGGAGCTGGCCGGTGATCAGGGCCGTCTGCCGGACCTGGGCGGCGGTGCGGCGTACGGCGGCACTGGTCCGGCGCAGCGACCAGGTGTAGATCGCCGCCCCGACGGTGGCCACGATGCTGCCGATCGCGGTGCCGATGATCGTGCCCGTCGTACCCGCGAAGGACGCCAGCAGGGCCCCGGACACCGCCGCCAGGGCGCTGCCCGCGACCTGGGCAGGCGAGAGCCCGAGCGTGGTGCGTTCTGGCTTTTCCTCTGACATGGTTCCCGTGGGGTCGACGACGGCGTTGAGACCACCTTGCCTGTCCGGGGCCACGGTTTCCAATCGGGGGGTCAGTGCTGGTGCGTGAGTCCGGTCACCCGGTCCAAGATCTCCATCGTCGAGCGCAGCGCGAACCGGTTCCAGTCCTGCGGGCGAGCGAGCATGTAGTGCCCCAGGCGTCCCATGTCGACGAACTCGGCCGAGGCGGCGACGCGCTGTGCCCGCTCGACGTAGGCCCGGGTCATCCGGGCCGAGGTGATCCGGTCGCGGCTCCCGTGCCCGGCGACGAGGTGGCGGCCGGCCAGCGGGCGGACCGGGTCCGACTCGTCCAGCCACGGGGCCAGCGCCACGACCCCGACGACGCTGGGATGGTCCGCGACGTGGACGGCGGTCCGGGCACCCATCGAGTGACCGAGCAGCACCACCGGCACCCCCGGGTGCTCGGTGGCCGCCTGGTCCAGCGCCCAGCGGGCGTCGGCCAGGGGTGAGGGCTCCTGGCCGCTCTCGGCGTTCCATCCCCGGACCCCGAACCGGAGCAGCCACAGGGATCGGCCCTCGCTGAGGACGCGGGGCTCGAGCACGTGGCGCATGGCCGTCGCACGCCGGAACGACGCGCTGCGCCCACCGACGGGCTTGTGCCCGGTCTTCGCACCGCCGTGCAGCATCAGCACGATGCCGCGGCTCGGGCTCATCGGGTCCCTGCGGACCAGTCCCGGGCGGCTCGGTCCGGACCGAGCCGTGTCGGAAGGGGGCATGCGTGACTCCAATCGTCCGGGGTGGTTCGGTGCGGGCCGGTGACCGGATGGGTACCCACCACGTGTCGGTGGCACACGGCAAGATGGTTCCTGTGACGGACACGCAGACCTCGAGCGGCGACCCCGCCGCGCCGGACCCCCAGGCCGACCTGCGGCAGGAGCACCGCGTCCTCGCCGAGGAGGTGGAGGACGCGCGCTGGCGCTACTACGTGCTCGACGACCCGACCCTCGACGACGCCGACTTCGACCGGCGGATGCGCCGGCTGGAGGAGCTCGAGGAGCAGGTGCCCGACCTGCGCACGCCCGACTCGCCGACGCAGAAGGTCGGCGGCGCGGTGTCCACCGAGTTCACCGCCGTCGACCACCTGCAGCGGATGGAGAGCCTCGACAACGCGTTCACCTACGAGGAGCTCGAGTCGTGGCACGCGCGGCTGGTGCGCGAGGGGATCGAGCGGGCCGACCTGCTCTGTGAGCTCAAGGTGGACGGGCTCGCCATCAACCTGCTCTACGAGGACGGCAAGCTGGTCCGTGCCCTCACCCGCGGTGACGGTCGCACGGGCGAGGACGTCACCCCCAACGTCAAGACCATCGGCTCGATCCCGCACCGCCTGACCGGCACCGAGGAGTTCCCGGTGCCGAAGCTGCTCGAGGTCCGCGGCGAGGTGTTCCTCCCGGTCAAGGCCTTCGAGCGGCTCAACGAGTCGCTGGTCGAGGCCGGCAAGCAGCAGTTCGCCAACCCCCGCAACTCCGCGGCCGGCTCGCTGCGCCAGAAGGACCCGAAGGTCACCGCCAGCCGCGCCCTCGGCATGGTCTGCCACGGCCTGGGCGCGCGCGAGGGCTTCGAGCCCAAGGCCCAGTCGCACTCCTACGAGGCGCTGAAGGCCTGGGGGCTGCCGACCTCCGACCAGGTGAAGGTCGTGACGTCGCTGAAGGCGGTGGAGCAGTACGTCGAGAACGTCGGCGAGCACCGGCACACGATCGTCCCCTACGAGATCGACGGCGTCGTGGTCAAGGTCGACGACGTCAGCCTCCAGCGCAGGCTGGGCTCCACGAGCCGGGCGCCGCGGTGGGCCATCGCCTTCAAGTACCCGCCCGAGGAGGTCAACGCCAAGCTCCTCGACATCCGGGTCAACGTCGGGCGCACAGGTCGGGTGACCCCCTACGGCGTGATGGAGCCGACCAAGGTAGCCGGCTCGACGGTGGAGAACGCCACCCTGCACAACGCCCACGAGGTGAAGCGCAAGGACGTCCGCCCCGGCGACACCGTCATCCTGCGCAAGGCCGGCGACGTGATCCCCGAGATCCTCGGCCCGGTCCTGGCGCTGCGCCCCGACGGGCTGGCCGAGTGGGAGATGCCGACCACGTGTCCCTCGTGCGGCACCACGTTGGCCTACGAGAAGGAGGGCGACAAGGACCTCCGCTGCCCCAACCACGAGAGCTGTCCCGGTCAGGTCACCGAGCGGATCTTCCACGTGGCGGGTCGCGGCGCCTTCGACATCGAGGGGATGGGCTACGAGGCCGCGCTGGCCCTGCTCGGCGCCAAGGTGATCCTCAACGAGGGCGACGTCTTCGACCTCGACGAGCCGAAGCTGCTCGCCACCGAGCTGTTCACCCGCGCGGCCAGGAAGACCGAGCTGGAGCACGCGGTCGACGGCCGGGTGCTCAGCGCCAACGGGGAGCGGCTGCTGGCCAACCTGGGCGCGCGCAAGAAGGTCCCGCTCTGGCGGGTGCTGGTGGCGCTCTCCATCCGTCACGTCGGCCCCACGGCGGCCCGCGCGCTCGCCACCGAGCTCGGCTCGATGTCCGCCGTCCGCGAGGCCGACGAACAGCGCCTGGCCGACACCGACGGCGTCGGCCCGACGATCGCGGCCTCGGTGCGCCGCTGGTTCGACGACGAGCCGGAGGCGGCCTGGCACAACGCGATCGTCGACACGTGGGCCGCCGCCGGCGTCACGATGGAGGACGAGCGCGACGAGTCGCTGGGCCGCACCCTCGAGGGGCTGACCATCGTGGCCACCGGGTCGCTCAAGGACTTCACCCGCGACTCGGTGAAGGAGGCGATCATCAGCCGCGGCGGCAAGGCGGCCGGCTCGGTGTCGAAGAAGACCGACTACGTCGTCGTGGGGGAGAACGCCGGCACCAAGGCGGAGAAGGCCGAGCAGCTGGGCGTCCCCGTGATCGACGAGGACGGCTTCAAGCACCTGCTCGAGCACGGGAACGGGTGAGGCTCAGCCCTTCGCGGCGGCCACGACGAGCTCGGCGACGGCCTTCTGCTCGACCGCGAACGGATGGTAGGCGGCGGCCCGCTTCTGGTCGTTGACCGAGCCGTTGGTCCACGGGTCGGCCGAGCACACGCCGTGGCCCTTGCTGGCGGTGAACACGTCGACGTACGACGACCCGGTCGCCTCGGCGGCACGCTGCAGCATCGTGGCCATCGCCTGGTTGACCTTGGCGGCGTAGGCGTAGTCACCGGCGGCCAGTGGCAGCTTCGAGCAGGAGTCGCCGGGAGCGATGATCTGGGGGTAGCCCACCACCAGCACCGTGGCCTGCGGCGCCAGCTGGTGCACGCGGCGCAGGGCCGCCGTGACCTTGACCCGGGTGGTGTCCAACGCCGTGAGCAGCATGTCGCGGCCTCCGCGGGACATCGCCGCCTCGCAGGGGGCACCCTTCGGGTCCTGCGCCCGCAGCTGGGGACACCGGCTGGTGAACTGGCCGAAGACACCGCCGTCGTTGCCGCCGATCCCGATGGTCACCAGGTCGACCCCGGGCTTCACCGCGGACAGCTGCGGCGGCACGTCGGGGTGCTGGCTGGTGGTGAGGTCCTCGGTCCGGGCTCCCGCGCAGCTGTGGTCGTCGAGGGTGGCGCCGAGCGCCTTGGCGGCCAGCGTCGGGTAGTTGTTGGAGGACCGGAGGCAGCCGTTCGCGATGTCGGTGACGGGCACCAGGGGTGCGGAGACGTAGGAGTCACCGAGCGCGACGTACCTCAACGGGGCTGGCGGCTGGGTCGACCTGGTGGGGGACGCCGCCGAGGGCGCGCTGCCGTCGCTCGAGCGCGAGCAGGCGCTGACGGCGCACAGCAGCGCGACGAGCAGCACGGTCAACCGCAGGGCTGACCCGGGGGTGGGCCGATACATGTGCCTCCAGTCTGGTGGGCCCGACGGTAGCCCGGACCTGGTGGCGTCCCCGGGGCGAGGCGGGCTCGCGGGTGGGCCGGGCCCAGGCCGCGACGAGGAGCACGAGGACCGACAGGATGCCGAGCAGCAGCCCTCCACCGGCCACCTCGACGGCGACCGGGGCGATCAGCGAGCCGGCGAGCGCCGCCGCGATGATCACGGTGTCGTTGATGCCGAGGACGCTCGCCCGGACCTCGTCGGACACGTTCTCCTGCAGGACCGCGGTGGCACCGGCCTCCACGCTCACCGCGGCCGCCCCGGCCAGGGCGAGCGGGGCCAGCGCCCAGCCGACGGTCGGGACCGGGATCACCAGCACCAGGCCGAGCGCGAGCAGCACCAGCCCCCAGCCGATGGAGTGCTCGGTGGTCCGGCCCAGTCGGCGCAGCACCGGCGCCCCGAAGGCGGCGAAGCCGAGCACCCCGGTGGCCAGGCCGTATCCCGCCGCGTCGGAGGACCAGCCCTCGAGGGCCAGGGGGAGCAGGGCCACCGCCACCAGGGCGATCACGAAGTTGACCGCGGCCATCACGGCGATGGCCCGCAGGGCCGCCGGTGCCCGGCGCAGCGCTGCCGAGGGGGAGATGCGCTGCTCGGCACCGGCGGCGCGCACCGGCGCCGGCATCGAGACCGGGAAGATCATCGCCAGGGCGACGACGGTCATCGCCACCGGCAGCCAGGGCAGCAGCCCCCGGGTGGCCGGGTGCAGCAGCAGCCCGCCGAGGGCGGCGCCGACGACGAAGGCGGCGACCTCGATGGTGACGAGCAGGTCGGTGGCCTTGCGGCGCTCCGGCCCGGCGATGCCGGGCATCGCCGCGACCTGCGCGGGGTAGGCCGGGGTGCCCACGGCCACCGTGAGCGTGCAGGCCGCCACCGCCATCCAGACATGGTCCGTCACGACCGCGAGGGCCCCGGCCAGCAGCAGGGCCGCGCGGAGCACCAGCGTGACGCGCACGATCAGGTCGCGCCGCAGCCGGTCGGCCAGTCGGGCCGTGGCCCACGAGAACGCGACGTAGGGCAGCATCCGGGCGGCGCCTACCACCCCGAGCAGCAGCGGGTCGCCGCTCTGCTCGTCGACCAGGACCAGCAGGAGTGGCCAGGGGAGGGCCACGGCCAGGGCCGCGATCGCGTGCGAGGCGATGACGCGGCGGGTGAGTCGGTCCAGGGGTGCCACTTCAGGAGACCCCGGCGACGGGCCCGGTGATCCGCGTCGGCAGCGGCGCGAAGCCGTTGAAGCCGACGCTGGAGTAGCAGGTGGTGTAGGCCCCGGCCGACTGCAGCCGCACCTCGTCGCCCTCGGCGAGGTCCAGCGGGAGCTGGACCATCTGCTGCTCGTAGAGCACGTCGGCGCTGTCGCAGGTCGGCCCCGCCAGCACGCAGGGCCCGGTCTCGGCGCCACGTGCGGTGGTCTGCAGCCGGTAGCGGATCGCCTCGTCGAGGGTCTCCACCAGCCCGGTGAAGACGCCCGCGTCGAGGAAGACCCAGCGGACGCCGCCCCGGTGGACGACCCCGATGACCGTCGAGACGAGGGTGCCGGCGTCGCCGACGATGCCGCGGCCGGGTTCGACGATGGTCTCGGGGCGGTGGTCGCCGAAGGCGTCGTCGAGCCGACGGTCGATGGCCTCGCCGTACGCCGTGACCGGTGGGCAGCCACCGTCGTACGACGCCGGGAAGCCGCCGCCGAGGTCGAGCAGCCACGGGCTCAGGCCGTTGTCGCGGAGCAGGGCGAAGACCCGGGCCGCGGAGACGATCGGGGCCGCCCAGGCCTCGGGGTCGCGCTGCTGGGAGCCGACGTGGAAGGACAGGCCGGCGACCTCGAGCCCGAGCCGGTCGGCGGTGAGCAGGATGCGCACGGCCTCCTCGGGGGAGCAGCCGTACTTGCGCGACAGCGGCCAGTCCGACCCCTCGCCCGACGTGGACAGCCGGCTCAGCACCTGGCAGCCGGGCGCCGCCTCCGCGAGCTTCACGGTCTCCGGCAGGGAGTCGACGACGAACAGCCGGACCCCCAGGGCGGTCGCCTCGGCGACGTGGTCACGCCGCTTCACCGGGTTGGAGTAGACGAGCGACGCCGGATCGGCGCCGGCCCGGACGGCGGCTCGGACCTCGGCCGGGCTGGCGACGTCGAACCGGCAGCCGACGGCCGCCAGCTCCGCGAGCAGCCGCGGGTGCGGGTTGGCCTTGACCGCGTAGTGCACCCCCGTGCCCGGCAGCGCCGCGGCCAGCCGGACGAAGCGGTCGACGGCCACGGACACGTCCAGCTCGAGCCGGGGGGTCGCGAGAGTGGGGGTGACCTCGGTGCTGCCCCGCCTGTCGACGGGCTGCCTCACGATGGGCAGGGTGCTGGTCATCTGGCCTCCTGGTGCCTGCTGATCAGGAGGAGCGGTGGCACGAGAGGTTGATACAGGTGGACCTCGAGTGGTCCAGTCCTGGGGGGCGACGGCCCCACGAAAGCGTGGAGCGGCGGCCACTAGGATGGATCGCATGCCTGAAACCGCTGGGTCGATCCATGCCTGACATCAGTCGCGACGAAGTCCGTCACCTCGCCGACCTCGCCCGGATCGAGCTCGACGACGCCGAGCTCGACCACCTGGCGCCGCAGCTGTCGGTGATCCTCGAGTCCGTCGCCTCGATCAGCGCGGTCGCCGCCGACGAGATCCCGCCGACCTCGCACCCGCTGCCGGTCGTCAACGTGTTCCGCGAGGACGTCGTACGCCCCTCGCTGACCGCCGAGCAGGCGCTCTCCGGCGCCCCCGCCGTCGAGGGTCAGCGGTTCCTCGTCCCGCGCATCCTGGGTGATGAGCAGTGAGCCTCCCCCTCATCCAGCGCAGCGCCGCTGCGCTCGCCCAGGCCCTCGCCGAGGGCGAGACCACCAGCGTCGAGCTGACCCAGCTCTTCCTCGACCGGATCGCCGCGGTCGACTCCGACATCCACGCGTTCCTGCACGTCGACCCCGAGGGCGCCCTGGCGGCGGCCGCGGCCTCCGACCAGCGCCGCGCCGCGGGTGAGATCGCCTCGGCCCTCGACGGCGTCCCCGTCGCGGTCAAGGACGTGCTGGCCACCGAGGGGCTTCCCACCACGTGTGGCTCGAGGATCCTCGAGGGCTGGGTCCCGCCGTACGACGCCACGGTGGTGCGGCTGCTGCGCGCCGCCGGCCTGCCGATCCTCGGCAAGACCAACATGGACGAGTTCGCGATGGGCTCCTCCACCGAGCACTCCGCCTACGGGCCGACGTACAACCCGTGGGCCCTCGACCGGATCCCCGGCGGCTCCGGCGGTGGATCGGCCGCGGCCGTGGCCGCCTTCGAGGCGCCGCTGGCGATCGGCACCGACACCGGCGGCTCGATCCGCCAGCCCGGTGCGGTCACCGGCACCGTCGGCGTGAAGCCGACGTACGGCGGGGTCTCGCGCTACGGCCTGGTCGCGATGGCGAACTCGCTCGACCAGGCCGGTCCGGTGACGCGCACGGTGCTCGACGCGGCCCTGCTGCACCAGATCATCGGCGGGCACGACCCGCTCGACTCGACGAGCATCGACCAGCCGGTGCCGCTCGTCGAGGAGTCCGCCCGCGCCGGCGCGACGGGTGACCTCACCGGCCTCAAGGTCGGGGTCGTCACCGAGCTCGGCGGGGAGGGCTACCAGGCCGGGGTGCAGCAGCGCTTCGACGAGGCGGTGGAGCTGCTCGTGAAGGCCGGGGCCGAGGTCGTGCAGGTCTCCTGCCCCAACTTCGTGCACGCGCTCGCGGCCTACTACCTGATCATGCCGAGCGAGGCGTCCTCCAACCTCGCCCGCTTCGACGCGATGCGCTACGGCCTGCGGGTCCTGCCCGAGGGGGTCGAGGCCCCGAGCGCCGAGGAGGTCATGCGCGCGACGCGTGACCAGGGCTTCGGCGATGAGGTGAAGCGGCGCATCATCATCGGCACCTACGCGCTCTCCAGCGGCTACTACGAGGCCTACTACGGGCAGGCCCAGAAGGTGCGCACGCTGATCAGCCGCGACTTCGCGAGCGCCTTCGAGGCCGCCGACGTGCTGGTCTCGCCGACCGCCCCCACCACGGCCTTCAGGCTGGGGGAGAAGCTCGACGACCCGCTGGCGATGTACCTCAACGACATCGCCACCATCCCCGCCAACCTCGCCGGTGTCCCGGGCATCTCGGTCCCGGTCGGCCTCGCGCAGGAGGACGGCCTCCCGGTCGGGCTCCAGATCGTGGCCCCGGCCCTCGCCGACGACCGCCTCTACCGCGTGGGCGCGGCCCTCGAGGCGGCGCTCGAGCGGCAGTGGGGCGGCCCCCTGATCGACCCTGAGAAGCTCGACAAGGAGCTCGCGCGATGAGCCACACCGCACCGGAGCTGCTGACCTTCGAGGACGCCCTCGAGCGGTTCGACCCGGCGATGGGCCTCGAGGTCCACGTCGAGCTGAACACCAACACCAAGATGTTCTGCGGCTGCCCCGCCAACTTCGGCGGCGAGCCCAACACCCAGACCTGCCCGACCTGCCTGGGGCTGCCCGGCTCGATGCCGGTCGTCAACGGCAAGGCCGTCGAGTCGGCGATCCGGATCGGCCTCGCGCTGAACTGCTCGATCGCGGAGTGGTGCCGGTTCGCGCGGAAGAACTACTTCTACCCGGACATGCCGAAGAACTTCCAGACCAGCCAGTACGACGAGCCGATCGCGTTCGACGGCTGGACCGACGTCGAGATCATCGGCGACGAGGGGCCGGAGACCTTCCGGGTGGAGATCGAGCGCGCCCACATGGAGGAGGACACCGGCAAGTCGCTGCACGTCGGGGGGGCCACCGGCCGCATCCACGGCGCCGACTACTCGCTGGTCGACTACAACCGAGCCGGCATCCCCCTGATCGAGATCGTCACCCGGCCGATCATGGGGGCGCGCGAGAAGGCACCGGCCGTCGCTCGGGCCTACGTCGCCCACCTCCGTGAGCTGCTGCTGGGGCTCGGTGTCTCCGACGTACGCATGGAGCAGGGGTCGCTGCGCTGCGACGTCAACCTCTCGCTGGCTCCGGCCGGCGACGGGTCGCTCGGCACGCGCACGGAGACCAAGAACGTGAACTCACTGCGCTCGGTGGAGCGCGCGGCCCGCTACGAGATCGGCCGCCAGGCCGCGATCCTGGCCGGCGGCGGCTCGATCCTGCAGGAGACCCGCCACTGGCACGAGGACACCGGGGTCACCACGTCCGGGCGCGAGAAGTCCGACGCGGAGGACTACCGCTACTTCCCCGAGCCCGACCTCGTCCCGGTGGCGCCCGCGCGCGAGTGGGTGGAGTCGCTTCGGATCGCGCTGCCCGAGCCGCCGCGGGAGCGTCGCGCCCGGCTGCAGGCCGACTGGGGCTTCACCGACCTGGAGATGCGCGACACCGTCGGTGCCGGGGCGCTGCCGCTGGTCGAGGAGACCATCACCGCCGGGGCCGCCCCCCAGGCCGCCCGCAAGTGGTGGCTCTCGGAGCTGGCCCGCCGCGCCAACGAGCTCGGCACCGAGCTCTCCGCGCTGCCGATCACCCCGGCCGACGTCGCCCGGATCCAGGCGCTGATCGACGAGGGTGCGATCAACGACAAGCTCGCCCGGCAGGTCTTCGAGGGCGTGCTTGCCGGCGAGGGCACCCCCGACGAGGTCGTCGCCTCCCGTGGGCTGGCCGTCGTCTCCGACGAGGGCGCTCTCGGCGAGGCCGTCGACCGCGCCATCGCGGCCAACCCCGACGTGGCCGAGAAGATCCGCGACGGCAAGGTCGCCGCCGCCGGTGCCCTGATCGGCGCCGTGATGAAGGAGATGCGCGGCCAGGCCGACGCCGGCCGCGTGCGGGAGCTGATCCTGGAGCGCCTCGGCTGAGTCCCGCTGCTGGTCCGGTCGGCGTCGGGCGGTGGCGGTGTTAATCTCAGACGGCCCCGTCGGGGCAACCCTCCACAACCATCACGTCCGTGGTCGGGGAAAGCCGGTCCAAGTCCGGCGCTGACCCGCAACCGTAGGTCGTCATCTCGGTGACGACGAGCCGGAGCACCCGCTACGCGACGTCCTCGAAAGACACGCTGTCGTGGAAAGCAGCGGGCTGGCGACACCGCCTCCCGCCTGTGCAGCGGGAAGGAACACACCATGCGTGGAAACGCGCGCAGGACCACCCGGGCCGCGGCGTACGTCGCCTCCGCCGGCCTGGCGATCTCCGGCACCCTCCTGGCCGTCACCCCGGCCCAGTCCGCTCCGCCGCCCGCCACCCCGGCCGCCGAGGCCGCCACCTGGCTCGACGGCCAGCTCACCGGCGGGCTCATGCACAACCCCAACTTCGGCGGCTTCGACGACTACGGCCTGTCGGTCGACACCGGGTTCGCCCTCACCGACATCGGCGGCCACAGCACGGCGGTGAGCGACATCAAGGACGCCCTCGCCGACCACGTCGACGACTACGTGACGCCCTTCGGCGGGCCGCACTCCTACACCGGCAGCCTGGCCAAGCTCGCCGCGTTCGTCGGCTACCCCGCCGACACCAGCTTCGGCTCCCAGAACCTGGTCACCCAGCTGGAGGCCCGCGTGGCCAGCGCGGCGCCCATCGCCGGACGCCTCCAGGACACCGGCTACACCGCTGGTTCGCAGTTCGACGACGACGCGGCGAACGTCCTCGGTCAGGCCTATGCGGCCGCGGCGCTCTCGGCCGCTCACTCGAGCAAGGCCGACGCCGTGACCGACTTCCTGCTGAAGCAGCAGTGCTCGAGCGGCTACTTCCGACTGAACTTCACCTCCAGCAAGACAGCCACCAACCAGTCCTGCACCAACGGGACCGACCCGGCTGACCCGGACGCCACGGCCATCGCCGTGCTCTTCCTTGCCTCGCAGAGCAGCACGACGAACGTCGGGACCGCCATCACCAAGGCCAAGTCCTGGCTGGTCGACCAGCAGCGCTGCGACGGATCTTTCGGCGGTGGACCCACCACGACCGGGTCCAACGCCAACAGCACCGGGGTGATCGCCTGGGCCCTGGGTGACAGCCCGGCCTCGCGCCAGGCCGCCACGTGGCTGCGCGCGCACCAGGCCACGAGCGCCGACTCGGGCAACTCGCTCGCGAGCCAGACCGGTGCCATCGCCTACGACGACGCCGCGCTCGCTGCGGGCCGCACCAACGCGATCACCACCGGCGTCGAGGATCAGTGGCGTCGCGCGACCAGCCAGGCCGCGATCGGCATCAAGGCGTACTCCGCGTCCCCCACGCCCGCCATCTCCCTGACGGGTCCGGCGAGCTACCTGAAGGCGCGCTCCAACGTCGCCCTCCAGGCCACCGGAGCCGACGTGGGAACCGTGCTGTGCGTGACCGGTCCCGGTGCCTCGACACGAGGCATCGCGGCTGCGAACGGGCTGAAGTCGACCGTGACGCTGCCCGCGGGGACCGCAACGCGGGTCTACACGCTCACCGACCCGTTCGGTCACAAGGACACCCAGGCCCTGAAGGTGCTGGGGGCCAAGAAGCTGACCGTCGCGAAGTCGAGGGCGAAGGTCAAGCGCGGGCGCGTCGTCCTGGCCACGCTCAAGGGCCTGGCCCCGGGTGAGACGGCTCGGATCTACTACAAGGGCGCGCTGGTCCGTCAGGGCGTCGCCGGAGCCAAGGGCAACTTCCTGGCCAGGTTCGACGTCGGCCGTGCCAAGGGCAAGAAGTGGCTGACCGGCTACGGCCAGTTCTCCGACATCCGGTCGGGGGCGACGAGGATCAAGGTCGTGCGTTGACCTCAGCACGCACTCGTCTGGCCGGCCTGGTCGCCGTGGCTCTGACCGCGGCGGCCGGGCTGGTCGGGTTCTCAACCGCACCAGCCGGGGCTGCGTACTGCTCCGGCTCGGGCGTCAACGTCGTCGTCGACTTCGGCGGTCTCGGTGGTGGCGTCCAGAAGGCGTGCGATGCCTCCGATGCCGGGAAGTCGGCCGACCAGGTCTTCCCTGCGGCCGGGTTCCCGCTCACCTACGTCAGGGGTTCCGGCTTCGTATGCCGAGTCGGCGGCAAGCCCGGACCCGAGAGCTGCAACTCCACCCCACCCGCAAACGCCTACTGGGGGCTGTTCTGGTCCGATGGAAAGTCGGGCAAGTGGACCTACGCCTCCGCCGGAGTGAGTGGGCTCGACGTGCCCAGTGGCGGCTTCCTCGCCTTCGCCTGGCAGAGCAGCAACAACCGCCGGAACCCGGCGGCGTCTCCGGTCAACTCGAGGCCCACTCCGACCAAGGCGCCGACCAAGGCGCCGACCAAGGCACCGACCAAGGCCCCCACGAAGACGCCGACCAGGAAGCCCCAGCCGACGAAGGCCCCCGGCGTGACCAAGCCGCGGGCCACGGCCGCCTCCCCGACCCCACAGGCCGCCGTCAGCGGCCAGGCGTCGGCCCCCGCCAAGGCCACCGCGAAGGCGACGGCCTCGGCGGCTCCCGCCGGACCCAGCACCTCGGCGGCGCCCAGCGCTGCCGCGACGCCGACGGCAACGGTGACGGACACCGCCGAGACCGAGCCGCAGGCCGGCACCGGCGACCTCGACGGGACGCTCGCCTCCTCCGAGAACAGCAACGACGACGGGCTCCCGGCCTGGGTCCCGGTCGCGGTGATCGTCGTACTCGCCGGGGCCGCCGGCGGCATCCTCTGGTGGCGACGGAGACCGGCCGCGTCGTGAGCGCACCGCGGCTGGCCAGGGACCTGCATCCCGGAGCCTGGTGGCTCTGGGCGATGGGCCTCGCCGCTGCGGCCACCGCCACCACCAACCCACTGCTCCTGCTGGTGATCGTCGGCATCGCGGCGGTCACGGTGTCCCTGCGCCGCTCGGACCACCCGTGGTCGCGGTCGTTCCGGCTCTACCTCGCCTTCGGCCTGGTGATCGTGGTGATCCGGGTGGTCTTCCGGGTGCTGCTCGGCGGCGGCTACGGAGAGGTCGTTCTGGTGCACCTGCCGACGGTCCCGCTCCCCGACTGGGTAGCGGGCATCCGGCTGCTCGGCCCGGTCACCCTGGAGTGCCTCCTGGCCGGGCTGTACGACGGGATGCGGCTGGCCACCATCGTCATCTGTGTCGGGGCCGCCAACTCCCTGGCCAACCCGAAGCGGCTGCTGAAGTCGATGCCGCCAGCGCTCTACGAGATCGGCACCGCGATCGTGGTGGCCGTCGCCCTGCTGCCGCAGCTGGCCGACAGCCTGCGGCGGGTCCGGGCGGCTCGCCAGCTCAGGGGGGTGCCGGGAGGTCGGCTCGGGAGGCTGCGCGGGGTCGTCGTACCCGTGATGGAGGACGCGCTCGAGCGCTCGATGTCACTCGCCGCCGGGATGGACGCGCGTGGCTACGGCCGGGCCGGCAACCTGACTGCCGGTCGGCGTCGCTCGACGGGGACGCTGATGCTGGCCGGCCTGGTCGGGATCTGCGTCGGCACCTACGCGCTGCTCGACCAGACCGCTCCCCGCTGGCTGGTGCTTCCTGGCCTCGTGGGAGGAGCCGCCCTGGCCGCGGGAGGCTTCTGGTCCGCCGGGCGTCGCGTGCAGCGCAGCCGCTACCGGCCCGACCACTGGCGACCGGCCGAGGTCGGCGTGGCCCTGAGCGGGGCCGCGGTGGCCGTGGGCGTCCTCGGGTTCCTCCGGGGAGACGCGTTGCTCCAGCCGGCGCTCGACGCCTGGCCGACGGTCACAGGCGAGGCGCTGGTCATCGTGCTGCTCGGCACGGTCGCGGCGTTCGTGTCGCCACCACCGGTCCTCGCCGAGGTGCCGGCCCGACCGCTCCCGGAGGTGGCCGATGCTCGAGCTGCGTGACCTCACCTTCAGCTATGCGCCGGGCCAGGGCCCGGACGTGCTCAGCCACGTGGACCTGACCCTCGAGGAGGGCGAGCTCGTGCTCGTCGCGGGCCGGACCGGCGTGGGCAAGTCGACCCTGCTCGGGGTGTTCGACGGGCTGGTCCCGGCCTTCACCGGCGGCCGGCTGACCGGCGACGTGCTCCTCGACGGTGCGAGCATCATCCACCTGCCGCCGCGGGACCGCGCCCACGTGGTGGGGTACGTCGGACAGGACCCGACCGCCGGCTTCGTGACGGACACCGTCGAGGAGGAGCTCGCCTACGGGATGGAGCAGCTCGGTCTCGACGGCCCCACGATGCGCCGCCGGGTGGAGGAGACGCTCGACCTGCTCGGCATCGCCGAGCTCCGGGCCCGCGACCTGCGGACCCTGTCCGGCGGTCAGCAGCAGCGGGTGGCCATCGGCTCGGTGCTGACCATGCACCCGCGCCTGCTGGTGCTCGACGAGCCCACCTCCGCGCTGGACCCGACCGCCGCCGAGGAGGTGCTGGCCACCCTGACCCGGCTGGTCCACGACCTCGGGGTCACCGTCGTGCTCGCCGAGCACCGTCTCGAGCGGGTGGTGCCGTTCGCCGACCGGATCGTGCTGGTCGAGGCCGGCGTCGTACGCGTCGGGGAGCCGGCCGCGATGCTGGAGCACTCCCCGGTGGCGCCGCCGATCGTCGAGCTCGGCCGGTGGGCCGGCTGGTCGCCACTGCCGCTCAGTGTCCGCGAGGCCCGCCGCCGGGCGGCCGGACTGACGCTGGTCCATGGCCCGAGTGCAGAGACGGGGCCGGGGACCGACACCGGGAGCGCCGCCGCCCTCACCGCGCGGGCGGTCACCGTCACCTACGGCCGCCACGTCGCGGTCCGCGACGTCGACCTCGACCTCGCGGCCGGCGAGGTCACCGCGCTGATGGGCCGCAACGGATCGGGCAAGTCCACGCTGCTCTGGGCGCTCCAGGGCTCGCGCAAGCGGGTGCAGGGGTCGGTCCGCGTCAGCGAGAAGGACCCGGCCGAGCTCGGTCCCGAGGCTCGCCGTGAGCTGGTCGCGCTGGTGCCCCAGACAGCGGCGGACCTGCTCTACCTCGAGCGCGTCACGGACGAGTGCGCGGCCGCCGACCGGGAGGCCGGGGTCAGGCGCGGCACCGCACGGCTGCTGCTCGAGCGCCTCGCTCCGGGCATCGACCCGGGCGTGCATCCCCGTGACCTCTCCGAGGGACAGCGCCTGGCGCTGGTCCTCGCCATCGTGCTCACCTCGCGGCCGGCGGTGATCTGCCTGGACGAGCCGACGAGGGGGCTCGACTACCCGGGCAAGCTCGCGCTCGCGGCGATCCTGGCCTCGTTGAAGGCCGACGGCTGCGCGGTGCTGGTCGCGACCCACGACGTGGAGTTCGTGGCGCAGGTGGCCGACCGGGTCGTGGTGCTCGCGGAGGGGGAGGTGGTCTCGGCCGGTCCCACCGCCAAGGTCGTCGCCGAGTCGCCGGCGTTCGCCCCCCAGGTGCTGAAGATCCTCGGCGACGGGTGGCTCACCGTCGAGCAGGTCGTGGAGGCAGCCGGATGAGCGCGCTCACCTCACGGACGGCGGCCGCCGCGGTCCCGCTCCGGCTCCGCTCGGCGGCGGTGCTCCTGGTGGCCTCGCTCGCCGGCCTGCTGATGTTCCTGTGGCCGCTGCTCGTCCGCGTCCGGCCGGACGACCAGGCCATCGCGCCGCCGTTCGTCTTCGTGCTGCTGCTCCCCGTGGTGATCGTGGTGTGCCTCGCGGAGTTCACCGAGGGCGGGATGGACTCAAAGGTGCTCGCGATGCTCGGCGTGCTGACCGCGATCAACGTGGTGATGCGCGGGCTGAGCGCGGGCCTGGCGGGCGTCGAGCTGGTCTTCTTCCTGCTCATCCTCGGTGGCCGGGTCTTCGGGGCGGGGTTCGGCTTCGTGCTCGGCTGCACGTCGCTGTTCGCCTCGGCCCTGCTGACGGCCGGTGTCGGCCCGTGGCTGCCGTTCCAGATGCTCGCCTCGGCCTGGGTGGGCATGGGGGCCGGCCTGCTGCCGCGCCGGGTGCGGGGAGCGCGCGAGATCGCGATGCTGGTGGTCTACGGCATCGTCGCGGCCTACGCCTTCGGGCTGGTGATGAACCTGTCCAGCTGGCCGTTCACGCTCGGCATCGAGGTGCCCGGCCACTCCGGCGGGCTCTCGTTCGTGCCGGGCGCGCCGCTCCTGGAGAACCTGCACCGCTTCGGCGTCTACACCCTGCTGACCTCGACCGGGAGCTGGGACACCGGACGCGCGATCACGAACACGATCGCGCTCGTCGTGCTGGGGCCGGCGGTGCTGACCACCCTGCGCCGCGCCGTACGACGGGCCACAGTGAGCCCGGCCTGAACCGAGCCCGACCTCAGGGACGGACGAGCAGGATCCGGTCGTCGTCGCCGGCCGGGTCGCCGCGGCCGTCGCGGTTCGACGTGGTGACCCACAGATTGCCGTCGGGGGCGGCGACGACGGTGCGGATGCGGCCGTACTTCCCCACGAAGAAGCCCTTCTCCGCGCTGGCCCGGCGACCGGCGACGTCGACCCGCCACAGCCGCTGACCCTTGAGCGCCCCGAGCCAGAGGCGGCCGTCGAGGAACGCCAGCCCCGAGGGGGACGCTTCGTCGGTCGACCACGTGACCTGCGGGTTCGTCATCCCGGGCTGGTCACCCTTGCCCTCCACCGTCGGCCACCCGTAGTTGTGGCCCTTCTGGATCGGGTTCAGCTCGTCGTAGGTGTCCTGCCCGAACTCCGAGGCCCACAGGTTGCCGTCGGCGTCGAAGGCCAGGCCCTGCCCGTTGCGGTGGCCCCACGTCCAGATCGGTGAGCTCGCGTCGGGGTTGCCGGGGGCCGGCTCGCCGTCCGGGGTGATGCGGAGGATCTTGCCGCCGAGCGAGCCGCGGTCCTGGGCGAGCTCAGGCCGTCCGGACTCACCTGTCGAGACGTAGAGCATCTTGTCGGGCCCGAAGACCATCCGGCCGCCGTCGTGGTTGGTGCCCAGCGGGATCCCGGTCAGGATCGGCTTCAGCGCGCCGAGCCTCCCGTTCTGGAAGGTGGTGCGGAGCACCCGGTTGTCCTCGCCGGTGCTGGCGTAGAAGAAGACCAGGTGGTCCTCGGCGTACGACGGGGAGACGGCCACGCCCAGCAGCCCGGCCTCGTTGTCGGCCCTGGCCTCCTCGACCTGACCCACCTCACGGACCGACGTCCCGGTGACCTGCAGGACCTTCCCGCTGTCCCGCTCGGTCACCAGGGCCGAGCGGTCCGGCAGGAAGGCGATGCCCCAGGGCACCGCGAGGTTGCTGGCGATGGTGCCGATGACCTTCGGCTGCGCGGACGGGGCCGTGGGCCTCGGCGCCGGGGACGAGGGGGAGCCCGACGGTGACGTGGACAGTGAGGTGGACGCGGAGGCGGACGGGCTGGAGCCGTGCCCCTCGGTCTTCTCCAGACTGCCGGGCGCCGGCTTCCCGCAGCCGCCCAGCACGAGCAGGGAGATGACGATCAGCGAGGCCGGCCGCAACATTCCTCGACCCTAGCGAGGGGCGGCTACTCGGGCGTGGCGTCGAGGAGGTCGAGCAGCGCCTCGTGGACCTCGTCGGGCTTCTCCATCGGCAGGAAGTGGGTCGCGCGGAGCTCCTGGTAGGTCGCGCCCTCGATCCGCTCGGCGGCGGTGAACATGTCGTGGGAGGAGGCGAGGATGTCGTACTTCCCGGCGACGAAGCTGGTCGGCACCGAAATGTTGCGCAGCGAGACCCGCAGGTGCAGGGAGGAGTGCAGGGCGAGGTGCATGTACCAGTCCGTCGGCGTGCTCAGGAACTCCTTGACCGCGCGCCGGGCCAGGACCGGGTCGGCCACCGGGAGCATGAAGCCGGAGTGCGAGAGCAGGTCGATGGTGAGCTCACCGACGCTCAGCCGCTTGGCGATCTCGGTCAGTGGCCTGCCGACGAGCTTGAGCGCACGGGCGACGTTGACGGTGAACGGCTTGCGCAGCGGTCGCGGGATGAAGATCGGCGCGCCCATCGAGGCGAAGGTGTCCCCGGGCACGCCACCCACGGCGAGGAGCCCCTTCACCCTGTGCGGGTGGTTGACCGCCACCTCGAACATCGTGTTGACGCCCATGGACCAGCCCATGAACACGCACGACTCGACGCCGGCGTCGTTCAGCACAGCGATGGCGTCCTCGGCGAAGGCGTCGATGCCGACGTGCTCGATGTCGACCGGCCGCTCGGAGTCGCCGGTGCCGCGGTGGTTCCAGGAGATCACGCGCACGCCGCACCCGGGGTCGAGCAGGGCCGGCCACGCGTAGGGGTTGGTGCCGAGGCCGTTGCACAGCAGCACCGTCGGACCCTCGACGTCGTTGGTCCACGCCTCGACGACCGTGCCGTCCGCGCTGGTCACCGGGTAGTAGCGCAGCGCCAGCCCGTCATCGTCCGACGGAGCGACGTGGAGGGGGACCGCAGCGGTAGCCATGCCGGGGATTCTGCCCCAGCGAGGCCGCCGGCAACCGGATTGGTGCCTCAGATCACCGGAAACCCTGGGACGTCATCCGCCCCGGACGCCCGGACAACCAGTTCGTACGACGTCAGCCGAGCCGGGCCGCTGGGATGCTGGGAGGCGCGGCACCGACTCGGGGCTTGCGTCGGGCCAGCGCGGCCTCGACGAACTCCTGGACCTCGTCGCGCTCGCGCCGGCCGGCGGTCAGGGCGGTCGAGGCGATCATCGCGTTGCGGCACGCCTGCTGCTGACTCTGCTCGGCCCACCTCGCCAGTGGCCGCAACATCGGTTCGATGAGCTGGTTCATCCTGGCCCTCCCAAGAACGCTGCTGGCTGAACGCTTGGGAAGAACGTAGGCGCCGGGGGAGTCCGCAGCGTCACGTGAATGTGACGGGTCTGTGAACAAAACCGCACGTTGAACTGGCAACTTCCGTACCCGGTTCCACCAGGGCACGCGATCACCCGATGACGATGAGTTCTGCCTCGCCGGGAGGTCTTGACCCACGGACGGATCGGGTTGATGTTCTAGGAAGAGGAAGCGAGAGGTGGGCGGGCATGGAGACGTTGCTGATGGTCGGCACGCGCAAGGGACTGTGGGTCGGGCGGTCCGACGAGGCCCGGATCGACTGGACGTGGACGGGGCCGCACTTCGACATGGAGGAGGTCTACTCCTGCATGATCGACACCCGCGGCGAGACACCACGGCTGCTCGCCGGCGCGTCCTCGAGCTGGCTCGGACCGCGCGTACGCCGCTCCGACGACCTCGGTGAGACCTGGGCGGAGTCGCCCGACGGTGGGGTGCGCTTCCCGGACGGCGCCGAGGCCAGCGTCGAGCGGATCTGGCAGCTGACCCCCGGTGCCCGCGACGAGGTCGTCTACGCCGGCTCCGAGCCGGGCGCCGTCTGGAGGTCCGAGGACCGGGGCGAGACCTTCGCGCTGGAGCAGCAGCTCTGGGACCACCCCCACCGTCCCCAGTGGGCGGCCGGCTTCGGCGGTCAGGCGTTCCACACGATCCTGCCGCACCCGACCGACCCCGACTCGGTCACGGTCGCGCTCTCCACCGGTGGCGTCTACCAGACCCGCGACGGCGGCGGCTCGTGGTCGCCGCGCAACCACGGGATCCGGGCCGAGTTCCTGCCCGAGGGTGAGCAGTACCCCGAGTTCGGCCAGTGCGTGCACAAGGTCACCCGGCACCCGGCGCGGCCCGAGCGGATGTACCTGCAGAACCACGGCGGGGTCTACCGCTCGGACGACGAGGGCGGGTCGTGGACCTCCATCGCCGAGGGGCTGCCGGCCGACTTCGGCTTCCCCATCGTGGTGCACCCGCACGAGCCCGACACCGTCTTCGTCTTCCCGATCAACGGTGGGGACAGGCGCTACCCGCCGGAGGCCAAGGCGCGGGTGTGGCGCTCGCAGGACGCCGGGGACACCTGGCAGGAGCTCGGGGACGGGCTGCCGGACGAGTTCTACGTCGGGGTGATGCGCGACGCGATGTGGGCGGACGCCCACGAGTCGCCGGGTCTCTACTTCGGGGCCCGCAACGGGTCGGTCTGGGCCAGTCGCGACGCCGGGGAGTCCTGGTCGCAGATCGTCGCCAACCTGCCGGACGTGATGGCGGTGCGCGCCGCGGCGGTCTGAGCTCCAGGGCTCAGCTCTGCGGCACCTGCGGGCCCAGGCTCGCCATGTCGGGGAAGTCGCCCTCGGCGACGCCGAGCTCCTCGAAGGCGATCGGCTCCGGCACGCCGGCGGTGATCCGGGTGCCGTCGGCACGGGTGCCGCCCAGGATCGGCTTGTCGCCGAGCAGCCCGTCGATCCGGTCGCCCTGGTGCGCGAGCGGGACGCGGAGCGGGGAGTCGGCGGACACGGCGTACTCCTGGCCACGCACCGTCAGCCGGACCTCGTCCTCACCCACCTGCTCGACGGTGATCGCGAGCTCGTCCTGGGTCAGCTCGACGAGCAGCCGGGAGCCGTGCCAGGCGATCCGGAAGCGCAGGGACGGCCACTGGGCGGGCAGCCGCGGGTCGAAGGCGAGCATGCCGCCGCGGTCGCGCATCCCACCGAAGCCGAACACCAGCGCGCTCCAGACGCCGCCCGTGGAGGCGACGTGCAGGCCGTCGACGGTGTTGCCGTGGAGGTTCACCAGGTCGACGTAGAGCGCCTGCTGGAAGTAGTCGTGGGCGACCTCGTGGTAGCCGACCTCGGCGGCGATCACCGACTGGACGACCGCCGACAGGGTGGAGTCCCCGGTGGTGATCGGGTCGTAGTACTCGAAGTCGGCGCGCTTCTCCTCGTCGGTGAACCGGTCGCCCTGCAGGAACAGCGCGAGCACCACGTCGGCCTGCTTGAGCACCTGGAACCGGTAGATCACCAGCGGGTGGTAGTGCAGCAGCAGCGGCCGCAGCTCGTCCGGGGTCTCGGAGAGGTCCCACACCTCGCGGTCGAGGAAGAAGTCGTCCTGCGGGTGGATGCCGAGCCCCTCGTCGAACGGGATGGCCATCCCCTTCGCGCACTCCCGCCACTCCTCGACCTCCTCGTCGCTGAGGTCGAGGCGGGTGACGAGCTGGGCGTACTCCGTCGGGTGCTCCTCGCGGATCCGCTCGAGGGACTCCACCGCCTGCTCGAGGTTGAAGCGCGCCATCACGTTGGTGAACAGGTTGTTGTTGACCACGGTCGTGTACTCGTCGGGTCCGGTCACGCCGTGGATGTGGAACGACGGGGTGCCGTTGCTGCGCCAGAAGCCGAGCTCGGCCCACATCCGGGAGGTCTCGACGAGGATGTCGATGCCGTCGCGGACCAGGAAGCCCCAGTCGCCGGACGCGGCGACGTACTGCGCGAGCGCGTAGGCGACGTCGGCGTCGATGTGCACCTG
>JAOPYC010000197.1 GCA_025964795.1 Marmoricola sp. | reverse complement strand
AGTCGCTCGACGGTGTCCTCCGGGCGTCCATGGCCTTCCAGATCCTGGGCTTCTCGCGCGAACAGGGTTCGTGACGGCCTCTGAGGGGGCGCATCTGCGCCGGGCGGGCCGCCACGAACCTGTCACCAGTTGTGGTAGACGACCTTGAGCTGGGTGTACTTCAAGATCCCGTGCTTGCCGTCCTCGCCGCCGATGCCGGACTCCTTGTGGCCGGAGTGGTGGGCGTGCAGCGCCTCTCCGACGGTGCGGTTGATGAAGAGCTCACCGCACTCGAAGTCGCGGGCTCCGACCATGGCCTTGGCGTAGGAGCTCGTGTAGAGGTAGCCGGCCAGGCCGTAGCGCGTGTCGTTGGCGATCTTGAGCCCCTCCTCGAAGGAGTCGATGGGGATCACCGGGATCACCGGACCGAAGGTCTCGTCGATCGCGATCGACATGTCGGGGGTCACGTTGGTCAGGACGGTCGGCGGGTAGTAGTAGCCGCCCTTGTCGAAGTCCCCTCCTGTCGGGATGCTGCCGCCGGTTCTCGCGACCGCACCTTCGCTCTTGGCCTTCTCGACGGCTCCGGAGACCTTCGCCAGGTGATCGGCGTTCGCCAGCGGACCGAACATCAGGTTCCGCTCCGGGTCACCGAACTCGATGGCACCGGCGGCAGTGACGTACTTCGCCACGAACTCGTCGTAGACCGGTCGCTCGACCAGGATCCGCTCGGCGCAACCGCACATCTCACCGGCGTTGGCGAACCGGGCACCGATGAGGGCCTCCACGGCACGGTCGATGTCCGCGTCGGCGAGAACGATGGCCGCCGCCTTGCCGCCCAGCTCGAGAGCCACCCGCGTGAGGTTCGCAGCCGCCGCAGCCATGATCTTCTTGCCCGTGTCGCGGTGGCCGGTGAAGGTGACCATGTTGGTCACGGGGCTGGAGCTGAGCGCACCGCCCACGTCGCCGCCGCCGGTCAGCAGGCCGATCACGCCAGGAGGCACGTCGAGCTTCTCGGTGATGATCTGCATCGCCCTCACGGTGGAGAGCGGCGTCACCTCCGACGGCTTGGCGATGACCGTGTTGCCGGTCGTCAGCGCCGGGCCGAACTTGCGCGCCCAGGTGGCGAGGGGCCAGTTCCAGGGGCAGATCGCGACCACGACGCCGAGCGGCTCACGGAGCACGTTGATGATCTCCGTGGGGGCATCGCTGGGCAGCACCTCGCCTTCGACGCGAAGTGCCCACTCGGCGTTGACCTCGAGCATGATCGCGCTGACCTCCACCTCGACTGCCGAGGTGGCCTGGGTCTTGCCGCTCTCCCACATGATGAGGGGAGCGAGCTCGTCGACACTCTCCCGAAGCACCCGTGCCATGTCGCGGACGAGCTGAGCCCTGACCGACGGCGCCGTGCGCGCCCACCCGTAGCGTGCCTCGTCCGCCGCCTTGAGGGCGGCCTGTACCTGCTCGGGCGAGGCACTAGGAAGCTCCGCCACGGTCTCACCGTTGGCCGAGTTCGTCACCGCGATCGCGGGCCCGGTGGCCTGCTGCCACTCGCCGGCAATGAGGATCGAGGCGTCGAGGAGACCTTGGACGCTGTAGGACATGGGCGTTTCCTTTCGGGGAATCCGTGCGCAACGAGCGAGTGGTAGACCGCCCGACGTTCGGCAACTTACTGCCGCCGCGTGACCCGTGACAGTCCGCCCGAGCCGGCCCGTTGGAGATACTTCCAAGCCACGGTGGCGGTGCTCACGAGGGCGGCGGCACAGCGTCGATGCCTGGGGCCAGGCGGCGGGCCAGGCGGCCAGCCTGTCGTTGCCCGTCCCGGTACGCGGTCGCATACGTGGCCGCCATCAGGTGTCCGTCCAAGAGGTCGCGCCACCTCGACGCGCCCGTCTGCGACAGCTCCGCCGACGGCCGCACCAGGACCACGCGACCGCGTCGCCTCAGTCGCCACAACGCGACCTCACTGCGCAGCCGCGACTCCCAGAGCAGGCCCTGCCACCCGAGTGCACCCACTCCGAGGGGCGCCATCACCAACAGCGTCCGAGCGCGGGGGGCCAGGTCGGCGCAGGTGTTGAAGACCACCCCGGCGTCGTACAGACGCTCCCCGCGGAGGCGGTAGGGAACCGCGAGGTACGGCGGGGAGGAGCTCGCCCCCACGATCTCCGCGAGAGGGTGCTCGACCCCTGGCAGGAGCACGCGTCGAGCAGACGGGAGCCGGACCGCGACGCCGGTGACGTTGTCGTCGCACGCCGTGCCGAACACCGCCCCGGCCGCCGACGCGACGTCAGCGGGCCGCACTCCGTGCAACCTCGCGGGGTCCGTCCACACCTCGATGATCGCCTCGACCGGAGTGGTCGTGGCGAGGGCCGCCGCGGTCCAGGTCCCGGCCGAGACACCGATCATCGGGCACCCCTCCAGGGAGACCCCCTCGCTGGCCAGGCCACGCGCGAACCCCAGCTGGAAGGCGATCCCGAAGGCGCCCCCGCCGCCGAGGGCCACCGCCAGGTCCGGGCTCACGTCGGCGTGCTCACGTCGACCTGGGGACGCCACGGGGCACCAGGCACCGCACCGATCTCGCCCGGAGCGCCCCCAGCCAGAGGCCTGCGCCGTAAGCCAGGTCGTCGAGCCGCCTGGCCAGGTGGAACCCGAGGGCGCTGCTCGCGGGTGGGCGCGGTGTCAGCACCACGTCGACCACGACCGCGGCGACCAGGGCACGCCGGGCACGGGCGGAGAAGGGCACCACGCAGGCGGTCGCCGGCCACCAGTGCCGCAGGATCAGCTGTGCTGTCTGGGAGACCCCGGAGAGCAGGCCGCGGGTCGCGAGCCGACCTGCCTCCTCCGCGCCCCCGGCCTCCATCGGCAACGCCCGGCGGATGCGCGCCGCGGTGAGCAGCGTGCACACGAGCACGACGGGCGCGGACCAGCGTCGCTGTGCGAGCAAGGCGGCCGACGCGACGGCGAGGACCGGGGAAAGCACCGCGGGAGCCACGAGGTCGCCGTGGCGCTGGGCGAGCAACGCTCCTCCCGTTCCGTAGTACGCCTTGCGTCCCAGCCAGGCGCCCAGGGTCCCGCGGCTGTCGTGCCGCACCTCGAAGGCGCTGTCGTAGCGGACCCGACCACCCGCCGCGACCAGGCGCCAGACGAAGTCGACGTCCTCGGCGACGCGCAGGGACTCGTCGAAGCCCTCTCCGACCGAGTCCCGGCGTACGACGAGGCAGGCGCTCGGGAGCCAGGACACGCTCGAGCCGGGTCGCACCAGCGCAGGTTGGTCACCGAGATCGAGCGACATCGAGGTGGCGTCGTACCTCTGGAACCACCGGGGTCTCGCCCGCGGGGCGATGCCTCGCACACGCGGTGCGACGGCGACGACCTTCGGGTCGGCGAAATGACCCGCGAGACCGATCAGCGTCCCGGGGTCCGTCTCGACGTCGGAGTCGACGAAGGCGACGTAGGGCGTGGTCACCGAGGCCAGTCCGGTGTTGCGGGCCGCGGCCGGGCCCGTGTTGCGCTGGTGGCGCACCAGTCGCACGCCGTGTCGCGAGGCGACGTCCGCGATGGCCGCTGCGTCGGTCGAGGCGTCGTCCACGACCACGCAGTCGATAACGGGGCGGAGCCCGGAGAGCAGTCGCTCGAGCTGTTCAGCGCGGTCCTTGATCGGTATCACGACCGTCAGCTCGCTGGCGAGGACCGCCTCGCCCTGAGCCGGCGGAAAGGCGAGGTTCCCGTCGAGCAACCGGTCGGCCAGCCGCCGCGAGGACTCGTCGATCACCGTGACGCGGCCCTCGTGGATCAGGGCTGCACCGGGCTCGGACAGCCTCGCGACCCGGACAGGCGACCCCCCGATGAGCACGCGCCCGTCGGAGACGACGCGGACGTCCTCCCTGATCTGGACCTCGAAACCACTCGGCAGGCCCACCAGGCCACGCGCACCCATCAGCTGGTGACGCCGGGGAAGCCGCCGTCGGCGTGGACGACGGTGCCGTTGACCACTCCCCCGTCCAGGGAGCAGCAGAAGGCGATCGTGGCGGCGATCTCGTCGGGCTCGATCAGCCGCCGGATGAGCTGGGACCCGGCGAACTCGGCGGGGTCGTCGAGACCGTAGATGGCGGCCGTCGCCGTGAGCATGTCGGTCCGGGTCGACCCGGGAGAGACCACGGACGCGGTGACTCCGGTCCCGACCAGGTCCGCGGCGAGTCCCTTGACCAGGCCGACGACGGCGTACTTCGTGACGTTGTAGGCGGCCAGCCGGAAGAGCCCGTGGGTGCCGGCGGCTGAGGCCACCGCCACGAAACGGCTGGCACCCGGGTTCTCGGCGGCCAGCAGGGTGGGGATGCAGGCCGCCGCGGTGTTCCACACACCACGCGCGTCGATCTCCCAGAGCAGGTCGAGGTCGGCCACGGGGGTCTCCCACAACGGAGCGCCGCCGACCATGACGGCTGCCGCTGCGACCACGGCGTCGAGGCGACCCCATCGCTCGGTCGCTGCGAGGACTGCCTGGTCGAGCGACTCCCGGTCGCGTACGTCGGCCACGACACCTACGACGGCATCGGGGTGTTCGGCCACCAGTGCGTCGAGGTCAGCACGACTGGGGAGCGGGTAGGGAACTCCCTCGTGCTTCTCCGCGCACCAGTCGACGGCCACCACGCCGTACCCCTCGCGGACCAGCCGACGCACCGTCGCTGCGCCGATCCCGCGGGCGGCTCCGGTGACCAGGGCCACCCTCTCGGCGGTATGGCCACCCGTGACCGTCACCGTGACCGCTCGCCCACGCGCAGCCGCCCGCGGGCGTCGGTGTCGCCGTCGCGGATCGCCTCCGCGACCTCGGACACCATCCGGAGCAGCACGCGCTCGCCCTCGTCGGTGCTGGCGCCGGCCGGATCGCCCAGCACCCCGTTGACGGAGACCGCGGCCACGCCGCCCTCCACGAGGTCGGGAAGGATCTGGCGCAACGGTGCGGTGTTGCCGGCCTCGGCCAGGTCCAGTCGCACGGCCCAGGGCTGCAGGTAGAGCATCAGCGACGTCTCGGTGAAACCGGCATGGGCGTCGACCTCCTCGGTCGCGCAGGGTACCCAGGAAACCTCGTGTCCCTCGGCCACCAGCTGGCTGACGGCAGCGATCAGTGCGCTGAGGTTTCCGCCGTGGGCGTTGACGAACACGACTCTCGAGGACCACGTCCGCATCGAGCGGGTGAGCTCGACGACCACCTGGTGGAGCACCTCGCTGCCGATCGACGACGTGCCGGGAAAGGCCTGGTGCTCACCGCTGGCGCCGTAGCTGATGGCTGGGGCCACCAGGATGCTCGCGTCGGCGAGCAGGTCGGCAGCGCGCTGGGCGACAGCGACGGCGATGGCCGTGTCCGTGTCGAGCGGCAGGTGGGGGCCGTGCTGCTCGACCGAACCGACCGGCACGAGCACCAGGGCTCCTTCGGGCAGGGCAGGAGACTTCGAGCCGGCCAGGTCCCTGCTCACGAGATCGCCGTCACCGCGAGCGGGGCCTGGGTGTCGCCGGGTGCGGGCGGAACACCCAGGGCTCGGTGGAAGCCGACCGGGATGGCGAACAGGTCGGGATGCAGCTCGTCGATCGAGGACAGGCCCATTCCGAGCAGCGCCGAGTCGATGCCGCCGCGCAGGACGTCGAGGACGTTCTCGACGCCGGTCTGGCCGTTGGCGGCCAGTCCCCAGAGGTAGGCGCGGCCGATCATCACGGCTCGTGCCCCCAGGGCGAGCGCCTTCACGACGTCCGAGCCGCGGCGGATGCCACCGTCGAGGAGCACCTCGATCTGCTCACCCACCGCGTCGGAGACCGGCTTGAGCATCCGGATCGAGGCAGGCGTGCTGTCGAGGTTGTTGCCACCGTGGTTGGACACCGAGATCGCCGTCACGCCCGCGTCGACCGCCCGCAGGGCGTCGTCGACGCGGCAGACGCCCTTGAGCATGAAGGGCATCCCGCTCAGCTGCGCCCACTGCTCGCGCATCCAGGCCACGTCCTCCCACGAAGGGGGCGGGGTGGTCATCCACTCGTAGTAGGCACCGAAGAACGTCGGCGCGGCCCCACCGGGTGGGGCCAGGTTGGGGGCGGTCAGGTCAGGGATGGCGCCGGTCTTCGCGAACTCGTAGAGCCACCGCGGCCTGCGAGCCACGGCCGGGGCCAGGCGCACCATCGTCTTGAGGTCGACCTTCTCCGGGATCTCCGGGCTCCCCCAGTCACGCCCCATCGAGAACGACCAGTCCAGCGTGGCGATCAGGCCCTTGGCTCCAGCAGCCCGGGCGCGGTCCATCCGCTGGATCATCACGTCGCGGTCGCCGGTCCAGTACATCTGGAAGAACGTGCTCGGGTTGACCGCCGCGACCTCCTCGACCGACTTGCTGGCGAAGTTGGACAGCCCCATGACGGTCCCGCGTGCTGCCGCGGCACGTGCCACGGCCAACTCACCCTCCGGATGCACGGCCTGTACGCCGGTCGGCGAGATGATCACCGGCAGGGAGATGTCCTGCCCCATGACGCTGGTCGTCATCGACCGCTCAGCCCGGTGACCGGCCACGTGCGGGGCGAACCCGATCTCACCGAACGCGGCCTCGTTGTCGCCGATGGTCAAGCCGGCCTCGGACCCGGCCACCAGGGCGGCGTAGACGGGCGCGGGGAGACGCTTCTGCGCACGCCGCTGGGCCACGGCGACGGACTCGAACCACGGGTTCTGCTTCCAGGGGTTCTCGATCTTCACGGGAGTCTGCTTTCAAGGTGGAGCCGGGTCGCCGCCCGCTCGGGGGCAGGAGCGGCGGCCGGCGATCAGGGGATGAAACCGGCCAAGGGACCCTCGGCGCACGCCGAGACCGGCGGGGCGACGAGATCCTCGCGACGGGCCAGAGTCAACATCACCGGCTGGTTGCGCGCCGGCGACCTGCGCGAGTGGTCCTGGCTGGCCGGGGGGACCGTGCGACTGCCCTCCAGGGCGGACTCGCCGTAGCCCTGGACGCACTCGGGGTCCGGGCCGTCGATGGGCAGACCGGTGAAGAACTTCGCCGCCATGCACCCACCACGACAGGAGTCGAAGAACTCGCACTTGGTGCAGGCACCCGAGGTCTGCGGCGAGCGCAGCTCGTTGAACAGCTCGGAGTTCTGCCACACCCTCTCGAAGCCACCGTCGGTGACGATCGAACCGGCGTAGAAGTTGTCGTGGATGGCGAACGGGCACGCATAGACCGCACCTACGGGGTCGATGAGGCAGACCACGCGCCCTGCACCGCACAGGTTGAGTCCGGGCAGAGCCTCACCGAACGCCGCGAGGTGGAAGAACGAGTCGCCCGTCAGGACGTTCTCACCGTTGGCCAGCAGCCAGTCGTAGAGGACGCGCTGCTGCTCGGGCAACGGGTGCAGCTCGTCCCACACGTCCGCACCACGGCCCGAAGGACGCAGCCGGGTCAGGCGCAGCGTCGCGCCGTACTCGTCGGCCAGGGCCTTGAACTCGTCGAGCTGCTCGACGTTCTGCCGGGTCACGACCACCGAGATCTTGGCATCCTGGAAGCCGGCGTCACGCAGGTTCGTGAGGGCCTTGATCGCCATGTCGTAGGAACCGGGTCCGCGGACGTAGTCGTTGACCTCCGCGGTGGCGCCGTCCAGCGAGATCTGCACGTCGACGTAGTCGGTCGAGGCCAGGAACGCCGCACGCTCCGGGTTGATCCGCACCCCGTTGGTGGAGAACTTCACGCCGACGTCGTGGTTCACGGCGTACTCCAGCAGGTGCCAGAAGTCGGGCCGGATCGTCGGCTCACCCCCGCCGATGTTGACGTAGAACACCTTCATCCGCTGGAGCTCGTCGATCACCGCCTCGCACTGCTCGGTGCTCAGCTCGTTCGGGTCACGCCGGCCCGAGGACGACAGACAGTGGGCGCAGGAGAGGTTGCAGGCGTAGGTGAGCTCCCAGGTCAGGCAGATCGGCGCGTCCAGCCCGTACTCGAACTGCCCGATGAGCGACCCGCCCTGCGGACGGTCGATCGGGTGCGGGCGCGTCTCCAGGACGGTCATGTGTCGTTCCCTTCGATGGGTCCCGCTGTCGCACGGGGCCGGATCATGTCGGTGTCGGCGAGGCCGCGGAGGGCTCCGACGTAGGCGGTCCACTGGGCCGGTGGCACGTCAGCGGCCGCCAGCGCGGACCGCACGTCGTCGTGGCTTCCCAGGCCGCGGACCACGCTGACCAGCTCCGGGCGCTTGAGGAAGGTCAGGCGCCGGTTGCCGAAGTGGTAGGCCAGGGCTCCGAAGGGCTCGGGGCGCAGGGATACCGATGGTGAGAGATCCCACGCCTCGTCGAGCATCTCAGTAGACGCCGCACATGCCGTCGATCGAGACCTCTTCGATCAGGTCGTCCACGGGTAGCTCGACCTCTGCCGTGTCGGTTTCCTCGACTCGGGGCTGTGTGGACATGTGGTTCCTCCTGGCGTGGCATGGCGGTCGTCCGGTGCTTGCACGCTAGGGGACCGGGTTCGGATGCGATACCGCAGCGACGTCAGCCACTGTGGAGTCGAACAACGTCACGCCGTCCAGACGGCCTTCGACACCGTCGCGTCCTCGACCACGTCCCAGTCGACGGCATAGCCGAGCCCGGGCTTCGTGGGTGCCGTGACGAAGCCGTCGTCGTCGGCCGTGATGACGTCCACCATGCCGAAGTCGAGCATCCCCGAAGGGACCGGGACCTCCATGTACTCGGAGTTCGGGGCGCTCAGGATGAAGTGGAGGTGCGCAGCCTGGACCAGCGTGGACCCGTACGAGTGCGTCTCGAGGTTGCGGTTGAAGGCCTCGCACAGGGACCCGATCTTGCGCATCCCGGTGATGCCGCCGATGGCGTCCCCGATGCACCGGATGATGTCGCCCGCCTCGCTGGTGAGCAGGTTGGGGAAGTCCCAGATCCCCCGCACCAGTGACTCACCGGTCGCGACCGGTGTCTTGAGCTCACGGGTGAGGCGGGCTAGACCGGCCACGTCCTCGTCGTGCGTGGGCGCCTCGAACCAGTAGAAGTCGAGCTCGTCCAGGGCGTGCCCGACCCGCATCGCCCCCAGGAAGTCATAGGCGTTCACCGGGTCGAGCATCAGCCGCATGGAGGGGCCGACCGCGTTCCGCACCTCACGGCACACCTCGATGTCGCGGTCCGGGTCACCGTAGGCATGGAGCTTGAGAGCGTTGAACCCGAGCTTCTTCGACTCCAGCGCGATGTCCACGAACTGGCTGACCTGCGGAAAGCTCGTGGTCGACGCGTACGCCGGCGCCCGGTGGGTGTGGGCACCGAGGAGCTGGTAGATGGGCAGGTCCGCGGCATGGCCGGCCAGGTCCCACAGCGCGATGTCCACGGCACTCGCCGCCTTGGGCGAGATCGTGTTGCGCGTCAGCCGCATCATGTCCTGCCAGATCAGCTCGCGATCGAGCGGGTCGCGGCCGATCACGCTGTGCCGGGTGAACTGGGCGATGGTCTCGGCCACCTCGCTATGCGCCCCGGGCAGCCAGGTGGACGCACAGCCCTCGACTCCTTCGTCGGTGTGGATCCGGACGAACGTCAGAGCGATCGGGACGACCGGCTGGTCGTCTCCCCACTTGAAGTCGTAGTTCTCGGGGCGCACGAGGTTGGTGGTCACGCCGGTGATCTTCATCCACCGAGTCAACGTCGCACGCCGGGCCGCGCCAAGACGGGCCGGCAGTCCGACTGTGCGTTTCTCTAACGTCTCGCAGGCCCACCCGCGTCTGCACCGACATCGTCGTTGTCGCGCGCGCATACTCGTCCGAGCCAGTGCCGGCAGAGCTTGAAGCCTTTTCTGCACCTACGACCCCAGGAGGGCAACCATGCCCGTCGCCACCGCCACCATCAGCCTCAGCGAGGCACAGCAGCTCCTCACGACCGCGGTCGCCCATGCCGGAGAGCTCGGCGCCCAGGTCGCCGTGGCCATCGTCGACCGCGGCGGGCGCCTGGTCGCCTGTGCTCGCATGGACGGCACCGCCTTGATGAGCATGGACATCGCCACGGGCAAGGCCTACACGGCAGCCGGACTGAACCAGCCGACCGAGGTGTGGGACGACGCGGTCGCGGCCTCGCCCGGGTTCTCGGGGGCCATCACGAGCATTCCCGGCTTCACCCCGTTCGGCGGCGGGAAGCCGGTGGTCTCCGGCAGCCACCTGACCGGGGCCATCGGAGTCAGCGGCGGGACGCTGGCGCAGGACATCGAGATCGCGCTCGTCGCGACGCAGTCCCTCTGAGCGACCGGCCCTGCGTCGGTCGAGACCGGAACGGCGGGACCTAGCGGTGCGTCTGGCCGTCGTCCACCTGGACGACGGTGCCGGTCACGAACTCGGAGGCCGGTGAGACCAGGAACAGCAGGGCGCTGTCGAGCTGGGCCGGGTCGCCCAGGCGCTTGCGCGGAAAGGCCTGGCTGATGTCCCCCACCCGCGCGATCATGCCGTCCATCATCTCGGTGGAGAACGCGCCCGGGGCAATCGCGTTGACGTTGATGTGATGACGAGCCCATTCCACGGCGAGAACCTCAGTCATCCTGTTCACGGCTGCCTTGCTGACGCAGTAGAGCGCCGCGCCCTCGCCCGTGTAGTGGAAGGCACTCATGGACGAGATGTTCACGATGCGGCCCGGGCGCTTCGCCTCGATCAGCCGTCGTGCGACCTCCGTGCACATCAGCCACGGGCCGCGCAGGTTGGTCTCGAGCACCTGGTCGACGAGCTCCAGTGGCATCTTGTGGGCCCGTTGGGCATCGGGAACGCCGGCGTTGTTGACCAGGATGGTCGGCAACCCGGCCCGCTGCTCGACCAGGTCCACGGCGGCCACGATCGCGTAGGGGTCCCGCACGTCGAGGACCACCGCCATCGCGTCTCCGCCTGCCGAGGTGATCTCGGAGACCACCTCGTCGAGCTGTGCCGCGCGTCGTCCGGCCACCGCCACCACGGCCCCCTGGGCCGCCAGCGTCAGCGCGAACCGACGGCCCAGACCGGAGCTGGCACCGGTCACGACCGCCACGTCGCCGCCCAGGAGTGGGCTCACGGCGCGTCGGGCGAGTAGTCGGCCGTCGGGGCGCACCAGACCCGCGGCAGGGTCGGAACGAGCACGCGTGCCCGGGCCTTGGGCGAGAGTGACCGCAGCAGGTCCGCGACGACCCTGGTGGCCGGTGTCGCGACCTCGTGGCGCTCCGCCGCACGGACGACAGCGTCGGCGATGGCATCGTGCTCCAACCTCCGATGTCCCTCCCGATCCAGCAGCATCGGGGACCGGACGACCTTCGGAGAGGACTTGAGGGCCGCCAGCATCGTGTCGGCGAACCCGACCTCGAGCACCGCACCCTCGCTCTCGGCCACCGCGCTGCACTCGTCCACCAGGGTGGTGGCGATCGCGCGCAGCTCCGGGCGCCGGCCGAGCTCGCGCAACGGAACCTCCACGATGGTGGACAGCGCTGCCCCGACCAGGTCCCAGCAGGCCTTCTCCCAGGTCGCACTGACGAAGTCCGGGGTCGCGTCAACGCTGAGGTCGCTCTTGGCGGCCAGCTCGACAAAGGCCCTTCCGTGCTGGTCGTCCGGGACCCGCACCACGCCCTCTCGCCTCACGGCGACCTCTCCCGGCGCGGTGCGCTCCGAGACGGAGGTGACGACGAGGGGGACGA
>JAOPYC010000185.1 GCA_025964795.1 Marmoricola sp. | reverse complement strand
ACTGCGGAAACGCGCTTAAGGAGAGACTTTACGACGGCCTCGATGCTGTGGCAACTGCAACCGAACTGCACCACACCGCAGGCCAGGGGATCGGAGAGACGCAGGGTATTGAGGCGACACGATCGCGGTGACCTGCGGGTGTTGAACGATCCATGTTCGCCCCCACCCCATCGCTGCGTTCGGGACCAAGAGCCGAGACCGGTCTCGGGGGCTTCGCCTTCGGGTTGAGTGCGAATAGTCTCCGACCTGTTCATCCATGCAAATGGCGATAAGTCTCACGCGCCTGCGCAACGCGGCGAGCGGAGTCAGCAGCCCACGAGGACGAGCAAGTCAGCCCAGCAGCCGTCTGCAATGAGATACGCGACATTACGACTGTTCAGCAGCCAGATTCGCGCGGTCCTCCTGACGGCGTCGACACCTGTTCGGGGAGACTAACGGCGCCGCCCTGGCTGTGCCGCCATCGTCGTGCGCGAAGCCCGCGCCCGGTCCGTGCTACTTAATCGCCTGCGGATTGATGGGCGAACCGACGGCGCCCGTGACGGTCAACGGGGGTGCCACCAGTAGGAAGTCGTAGACCCCGTCCTCGGCGCAGTCGTCGGCCAACGCCTCCAGGTCCCACATCTCACCGAAGTGGATCCCGGCGTGGACCAGCATCACAATGTGCAGGGGCGCCCAGATGTCGGCGGTCTCGTTAGGCACGACCTCGGGGCACGTGGTGTCGATGGCCACGGCCGCGACCATGCGGGGGCAGAAGAACTCGACCGCGTCCACAGCGACGCCGGGAGAGGCCCCACCGGCGTAGTCACCCCAGTCGCCGCGGTCGCGGACCATGGCCAGGTGCCCGGTGCGCAGCAGGACGAAATCGCCGGCCCCGACCTCGACGCCCTGCGCCTCCGCGCAGTCCTCGAGGTCCTGGGCCGTGATCGGCTCGCCCGCGTCGAGCCAGGGCCGCCCCTTGTATCGAGCCAGGTCGAGGAGGACACCGCGCCCGGCGAACCGGTTGGGCACCGAGGCGATGCTGTTCTTCTGCGCGCCTCCGGAGTGCACCATCTCGGTGCCGTGCCCGTTGTACATTTTGCCCTGGTGGAAGCAGTGCGACAGCGCGTCCCACTGGGTAGCGCACTGGAGGATCATGTAGATCGCGTCGTCGGTGTAGCGCAGGTAGGGCACGACGCTGTCGTTCTGGGCCCCGGACGCGATGTCGCCGCCGTCCTGGAGCATCACGTGGTGCGGGTTGTGCCGACCGTAGAGACCCTTCTGGGGGCCGTTGTCGTCAAGCGGCAGGGCGAGTGAGAAGACCTTGCCCTTGCGGACCAGCCGGGCGGCGGCCACGAGCCGCTCAGGCGTGACCTCGTTGAGGGTCCCCGCCTCGTCGTCGTCACCCCAGCGACCCCAGTTGTCATGGGTGCGGGACAGTTCCTCGATCTCTGCGATCGACACTTCCTTGCGCTCGCTGACCTCGCGTGGCATGTCGGTCTCCTCTCCAAGTGATCCGCGAGCGTCCTGCCCTCGGCCTGTCGTTCCGTGCTCAGTCGGTCGTCGAGACTTCCTGCAGCGTGAGGTCCGCGATCGCGGCCCAGTCGAGCTCGTAGCCGAGCCCGGGCTTGGTCGGCGCCGTGACGTAGCCGTCGGCGTCCGGCGTGATGACGTCGGCCATGCCCTGGTCCATCAGGCCGAGCGGCACCGGAAGCTCGATGAACTCACAGTGGGTCATCGCGAGCATCACGTGGAAGTGCGCCGCCTGCACCAGGGTCGTCCCATAGCTGTGTGGTTCGAAGTTCATGTTGAAGGCCTCGCACAGTGCCGCGACCTTGCGCATCGCGGAGATCCCACCGATCCAGTCCCCGATGCTGCGCAGGCTGTCCACGACGTGCGAGGTCATGTACGGCTGGTAGGCCCGGAGCCCCTTGCGGATCTCCTCGCCACCGGTGATCTCGATGTGCAGAGAGCGGCTGAGGTCCGCCAGGCCCTGGAGGTCCGTGTCCGGCAGCGGCGCCTCGAACCACCGGTAGCCGAGGTCCTGGAGCTCGCGGCCAACCTTCGTCGCTCCGTGCCGGTCGTAGGCGTTGACCGGGTCGAGCATCAGGTCCATAGTGTCGCCGACGGCCGCCCTGACCGCCCGGCAGATCTCGAGGTCCTTGTCGGGCACCCCGAAGCCGTGGATCTTGTACGCCGTGAAGCCCTGGTCGCGGCACTCGAGAGCGAGGTCCACCCACTCCTGCACGGTCTGGTACATCACCGTGCTGGCGTAGGCCCGTACCCGGGTCCGGGCACCGCCCAGCAGCCGGTAGACCGGCTCCTCGTGGAACTTCCCGAGCAGGTCCCACAGGGCGATGTCCAGGGCACTGGACAGCTCGTCGGGCTTGTCGAGGCGGTCGGTGAGATCGAGCGAGATCGCCTCCACCATGTGCGGGTCCAGCCCGACCATCCGGTCCTGGAGGCCCGGGATGCTCGCGATGTCCGAGGGCGGCATCAGATAGGTGATGCAGTGACCCTCCAGGCCGTTGTCAGCGATCACCCGGATCAGCACGGGCTGGATCGTTCGGGGCGCCCACTGCTCGCGCCACTGGAACGTCCGCTCCAGTGGCCGGAGCAGGTGTGCGCGCACCTCGCTGATCAGCATGAGACCCACAGTTCCGACTCGGCGACCCTCCGGCGGACCGCCGACGAAGGTGATCCGAGAATGCAATGTGACGTGGCACACTGTCAAGTGATTGGACACAGTGTCCACTCAACGCGACGGACGGCTACCCTCCCGCCATGGCCCAGGATCCAGGCACGCCGGGGACACGTGGACTTTCTCTGCGCGCCCAGCAGAAGCTCTTCACCCGGGAACGCCTGATCGCCGCGGCCACCGAGCTGTTCGACTCCCGTGGCTACGTGGACACCACGGTCGACGACATCGCCCAACGCGCCGGCAGCAGCCGGGCGACCTTCTACCTCCACTTCAGCGGCAAGGCAGAGGTCGTCGACGAGCTCTGGGCCACCACCCGGGTGGGTGTCGTCGACCTGTTCAAGGAGCTCGGCACCGAGGTCGAGCTCACCCGCGAGTGGCTCGGCGAGTGGCTCGGTCGCACCTTCGACTTCTACACCGGCAACCGCGCGCACCTGCTGGCGATCCACCAGGCCATCGCGGTCGAGGCCGCACTGGCGGACAGGTTCAACGCCCGGATCGACGAGGTCGAGACCAGCCTGACCCAGCGGATCCGGGCCGCCCGGCAGGTCGACGAGGACGAGGCACACCTGCGCGCCTCCCTGCTGGTCATGCAGCACGAGCGGTTCTGCCACTTCTGGCTGCTGCGGGAGATCCCCTTCGACCGCGAGCTCGCCACCCGGGTGCTCCGGGAGCTCTGGTGGAGCGAGGTGGGCGACCGCTGATCATCCACGGGTCCAGCGAGGCTCCCGCTTCTCGAAGAAGGCCGCAATGCCCTCCGCCCGATCCGGGGACGCAGCGGCGTCCGCGGCGGCGCGCTCCGTGGCGGCCCAGCCGGCACGCTCCGACTCGGCCTGCGCCTCTCGGACCCCAGCCAGGGTGGCGGCTATCGCGGCCGGGCTGTTCCGGATGATCCGCTCCGCCAGTTCCAGGGCGGAGTCGAGCGCAGTGCCGTCGGGGACGACCTGGTTGACCAGGCCTGCCTGGTAGGCACGAGCCGCGCTCACCGAGTCACCGGTCAGCATCATCTCCAGCGCGATCGTGGGAGACAGTCGTTGCGGCCCACGAAAGAAGGCGCCGCAGTTCGCGACCACTCCTCGCCTGACCTCCGGCAGTCCGAACCTGGCTGACTCGGCCGCGACGACGAGGTCGCAGGCGAGGACGATCTCGAATCCTCCTCCCAGCGCCAGCCCCTCGACCGCTGCGACGACGGGCTTGCGCCGAGGACGGCGGGCGATCCCGTACTCGCCGCCGTCCGGCGTGCTGGGGCTGGAGGCCTCGTGCAGGTCGGTGCCGGCGCTGAAGACCTCGCGGCCACCGGTCACCACCGCGGCCGCGATCTGCGGGTCCCGTTCCAGCAGCGCCAGGGCGGCATCGATCTCGTGGGTGAGCTCGGTGTCGATGGCGTTGCGCTGTCGCGGCCGGTGGAGCTCAAGGACCAGGACCGATCCGGTTCGCTCGACCTTCAGCACGAGGGTGCCTTCCTGGGGGTTGTCATGGGGAGCCGAGGCTCACGGACTCCCCCACCTGACCAGCCGGCCGGTGGCCGATCAAGAACCGGCGGTCCTAGGTTGTGCGAACCACCAACGGGCCGTGAAGGACAGCGCGCGCTGTCGACCGGGTTTACGGACAATGAGGTGCTGCCGCGGACGGTGGCCCGACCGATCGGAGCCCGACCCATGCGCGACCTCCTCTCCCCTGACCTCCTGAGGGGTCGCAACGTCTTCGTGAGCGGAGGTGGCAGCGGCGTGAACCTGGCCATCGCCCGGGCGTGTGCGCAGGTCGGCGCCGACATCGCCATCTGCGGCCGCACCGAGGCCAGGCTCGAGGCGGCCACCGAGGAGCTGCGAGCGTACGGCGGCCGGGCGGTGTACGCCGTGGCCGATGTCCGCGACGAGGCAGCGGTCGTCGAGGCCTTCAGGACCACAGCCGAACAGATCGGTCCCATGGGTGCGGTCGTCTCCGGCGCAGCCGGGAACTTCCTCGCCCCCGCGGAGCAGATCAGCACGAACGGCTTCCGCGCGGTGATGGACATCGACCTGCTCGGCAGCTTCCACGTGGCCAAGGCCGGCTTCGAGCAGCTGCGCGAGACGGGTGGCAACATCCTCTTCGTCTCCGGGGGCCAGTCGCAGATGCCGTTCGTCCACCAGGCTCACGTGTCGGCTGCCAAGGCCGGCGTGGACCAGTTGATGCGGACCCTGGCGCTCGAGTGGGGACCTCTGGGGATCCGGGCCAACTCCATCATCCCGGGACCCGTGGACGGGACCGAGGGCATGCGGCGCCTCGCCGCGACGGCGGACGCAGCCGTGTGGGCCGGGATGGTCCCCCTCGGACGTTTCGCCGACCTGGACGAGATCGGCACCATGGCCGCGATGCTGCTGTCTCCGCTGGCGGCGTTCGTCAACGGGGCGCAGATCGTCATCGACGGTGGCATGTCACTGTCCGGCTCGTCGGCGTTCAACCAGGCCGTTCTCAGCGCCTCGGTCGCCACCAGCTGACCCCGCGGGTCGTCGTAC
>JAOPYC010000169.1 GCA_025964795.1 Marmoricola sp. | reverse complement strand
GGGTGCGCACGTCGAGCTCGTCGAAGAGGCGCATCAGGTTCGGGTAGGTGCGCTCGTTGTGCACGATGAACCCGGTGTCGACAGCGATGCCGTCGACCTCGTGGGTGTCCGCGTGACCACCGAGCCGGGAGTCGGCCTCGTAGAGGGTCACCCGGGTCTGACGACCGAGCACGTGCGCGGCCGTCAGCCCAGCGACACCGCTGCCGATGACGGCAACATGGTGTGGAGCCTGCGTCATGCGTTGCTCTTCCCGAGCTCGAACATGGCGATCGGTTCGCTGGAGGGGGTGTCAGACCCGGCCTTGGGCTCGACGGTGATGCCGACGCCGGTGGCCTTGAGCGAGTTGCCCTTGAGCAGCACCTTGTGGTCACCGCCCGTGGTCATCATCCCGGCCGGCTTCATCACACCCTGAGCGTCGCGCAGCCACAGCTCGAAGGCCTTGCCGGACGGCGGCGCAGCCATCTTCTGCGTGAGCAGGACCGCGTGGCCCTCCTTCGCGGAGCGGACCACCGTGGCGCTGGAGCCGTCGTTGAACTCGATCGAGTGCTGCTGCGCGTCGGAGGCGGCGAGCACCTGGTCGGCGGCGCTCAGGTGCGAGCTCTGGGAGCTGTCGCCGGTCCACGGGTGGTAGACCACGCCACCGGCGACCGCCACCACCGCGGCGGCAGCCACCAGCATCCTGGCGAACCGGGCACCGCGGGGTCGGAACGTGAGCACCTTGGCGGCCCGCTCATCGGCCGGCTGCTGAGCGGCCGGACCGTCGGCGTCGAGGTTCGTGATCGATGCGTGGCGGCCGGTCTCGGGAGCCAGCGGACGGATCGTCTTGATCCCGGCGAGCACGGAGACCCGCAGGGCAGGAGGAGGCGTGAGGGCCGCGTCGTCGGCCAGCAGGGCGGTCGCCTCGCGGAGGCTCGACACCTCACGCTGGCAGTCGAGGCACCCCGGGAGGTGCTGCTCGAAGGTCGCTCGCTCCTCGTCGTCGAGGGCGTCGACGACGTAGGCACCGGACAGTGCGTGCAGTGACTCGTTCACTGTCCCACCCCCATCGTGTCGCGGAGACGAATCAGTCCGTCCCGGATTCTTGTCTTGGCTGTCCCCACTGGCAGGTCGAGCATCTTCGCGACCTCCGTGTGGGTGTAGCCCTTGAAATAGGCCAGCTCCAGCGCTTCTCGCTGGACCTGGGTGAGCGAGTCCATGGCCTGCCGGACCCGTCGTGCCTCCATCGAGGCCTGGGCCGCCTCGGCGGTGGAGTCGTGCTCCACCGTCTGGCTGCTCTGGTGGTACGTCGTGTCGCGTCGGGTGCTGGCCTCCGCGGACCTGACCCGGTCGACCGCCTTGCGGTGGACGAGCGTCAGGATCCAGGAGACGGCGCTGCCCTTGGCGGCGTCGAACCGGCTGGCCGTGCGCCAGATCTCCAGGAAGGCCTCCTGGGCGACCTCCTCGGCCTGGCTCGGGTCGCGGACGACCCGCACCGCCAGTCCGTAGGCCCGGGCGCAGGTGGCGTCGTACAGCTGGGCGAAGGCGGCCTCGTCGCCTCGGCCGGACAGACGCAGCAGCTGCGCCAGGTCGGCGGCGGTAGAGCCCGCCTGCGTCGGCTCAGGCACGCTCGCCAGCCCCCCGTGAGGGGGCTCGGAGCTGGCGGGACCAGTGGGGTTCACGAGGAAACTTTCTCAGATATGTGTTTCGGGTCTACTGCGGCGAAGAGTGATTCGGAGTGTCCGCACAGTTGGATTGGTGTGTGCCCACTTTTCCTCTCCGCCCACGCGATCCGGGGCGGGAAAGGCAGGATGGGCCCGTGGCCAGCTGCAGCGTGAACCATGATGCCGTCGCGCACGCCGAGTGGCGGCACGAGAGGGTCGAGCTCGCCGCCGACGACCTGCTGCAGCTGCTCGACCGGACCAGCGCGTGATCCGGGTCCGGGCGGCCGGCCCCGGCGACGTGGCGGCCGTGGCCCGGCTCGAGGCCGAGTGCCTCGGTGCCGACGCCTGGAGCGAGGGCCTGGTGGGCGAGGGGATCCGGGGGGCGCTCCCCACCGTCACCTACCTCGTCGCCGAGTCGGAGGGTGTCGTCGTGGGCCACGCCGTCACCTCGGCGGCGGGTGACATCGCCGAGCTCCAGCGGATCGCCGTCGACCCCTCCCACCGGCGCGGCGGCGTCGCCTCGGCGCTGCTGGCGGGCGTGGTCGCCGCGGCCGCCACCACCGAGGCCGACCGACTGCTGCTGGAGGTGCGGGTCGACAACCGCGGTGCGCTCGCGTTCTACGCGGCGCGTGACTTCGTCGAGATCGACCAGCGCCCGCGCTACTACGCCGACGGGGCCACCGCGGTCGTGCTCCGGCTCGGCCTCGGCCGGGGGTGTGGAGCCCGCGGCTGAGCGTTGGGCACAATGGCGCGGTGGCGCACGCGACTTCGGAACCCCTCGTCCTCGGCATCGAGACCTCGTGCGACGAGACCGGGGTCGGGATCGTGCTCGGACGAACCCTGCTCGCCGACGCGGTGGCCTCCTCGGTGGAGGAGCACGCCCGCTTCGGCGGGGTGGTGCCCGAGGTCGCCTCCCGGGCCCACCTCGAGGCGATGGTGCCCACGATCGAGCGCGCTTGCTCGACCGCCGGCGTCGCGCTGCGCGACGTCGACGCCATCTCGGTGACCGCCGGTCCCGGGCTGGCCGGGGCGCTGCTCGTCGGCGTCGCGGCGGCCAAGTCGCTCGCGCTGGCACTGGAGAAGCCGCTGTACGGCGTGAACCACCTCGCTGCGCACGTGGCCGTCGACCAGCTCGAGCACGGACCGCTTCCCGAGCCCTGCCTGGCGCTGCTGGTCTCCGGTGGGCACTCCTCGCTGCTCCGGGTCGCCGACGTGACCTCCTCGGTCGAGCCGATGGGGTCGACCATCGACGACGCGGCGGGGGAGGCCTTCGACAAGGTGGCCAGGCTCCTCGGGCTGGGGTTCCCCGGCGGTCCGCACATCGACCGGGCCGCGGCCTCCGGCTCTTCCGTCGCGATCGACTTCCCGCGTGGCCTGACCTCGGGGCGCGACGTCGAGCGGCACCGCTTCGACTTCTCCTTCTCCGGTCTGAAGACCGCCGTGGCGCGGTGGGTGCAGGCCCGCGAGGCCTCGGGCGAGCCGGTGCCCGTGGCCGACGTCGCAGCCTCGTTCCAGGAGGCGGTGTGCGACGTGCTCACCCGGAAGGCGATCGATGCCGCCCTGACCGAGGGCATCGAGGACATCCTCATCGGCGGCGGCGTGGCCGCGAACTCCCGGTTGCGCGTGCTGGCCGAGGAGCGTGCCTCCGCCCGCGGCATCCGCGTCCGGGTCCCGCGGCCGGGGCTGTGCACGGACAACGGCGCGATGGTGGCCGCGTTGGGCGCCGAGATGGTCGCCCGCGGTCGCGTCGCCAGCGCCCTCGACCTCCCGGCCGACTCCTCGATGCCGGTCACCCAGGTGCTCGTCTGACCACCGGGAGGTGGCGATGCTGCGGCCCAGCGGGACGAAGGTCAGGCTCCAGACCATCAGCGCCCCTCCTGGATAGTCCGGAACGAACGGCACCCTTTTCGGTGCCCAAGAGGTGCCGAATGCTCCGGACTATCCGGGGGTGGCTACGTTGAGGGCGACTGAGTCCGCAGGAGCCCGAGGAGAACCACATGCAGCAGGTCCAGGCCGTCGTCGCGCTCGCCAAGGGTGAGCCCGTCTCCATCGTGACGATCAACGTCCCCGACCCCGGGCCGGGCGAGGCGGTCGTGAAGATCCAGGCGTGCGGGGTGTGCCACACCGACCTGCACTACCGCGAGGGCGGCATCAACGACGAGTTCCCGTTCCTGCTCGGCCACGAGGCCGCGGGCGTCGTGGAGTCGGTCGGCGAGGGCGTCGACTCGGTCGCCCCCGGCGACTTCGTGGTGCTCAACTGGCGGGCCGTGTGCGGCACCTGCCGTGCCTGTACCCGCGGCGAGCCGTGGTACTGCTTCAGCACCTTCAACGCCACCCAGAAGATGACCCTGGAGGACGGCACCGAGCTGTCCCCGGCGCTGGGCATCGGTGCGTTCGCCGAGAAGACCCTGGTCGCGGCGGGCCAGTGCACCAAGGTCGACCCCGAGGCGCGTCCGGCGGCCGTGGGCCT
>JAOPYC010000167.1 GCA_025964795.1 Marmoricola sp. | reverse complement strand
CGGTGTCGATGTCGTCGGCCGTGGCGTAGTGCGCCTCGAGCATCTTCACCGCGTCGTTGAGGTAGGGGAACAGCAGCGCGTTGACGATGAAGCCGGCCCGGTCCCCGCACGAGACACCAACCTTGCCGACCTTGGCGCAGAGCGCCCGGGTGGTCTCCGTGACGTCGTCGTCGGTCGCCACCGTCGAGACCACCTCGACCAGCTTCATGATGGTCGCCGGGTTGAAGAAGTGCATGCCGATGACGTCCTGCGGCCGGCTGGTGGCCTGCGCGCACTGGATGATCGGCAGCGACGAGGTCGTGGTGGCCAGGATCGCGCCCGGCTTGCAGATCTCGTCGAGGTTCTCGAACAGCGTGGTCTTGACCTTGAGGTCCTCGGCGATCGCCTCGACGACGAGGTCGACCTGGCCGAGGTCGTCGAGGGAGGTGGAGCCGGTGAGGCGGCCCAGCACCTCGGCCTTGGCCGACTCCTCGAGCTTGCCGCGCTGGATGGCCTTGTCCAGCGAGCGCTCGATGGTGGCCAGCACGCCGTCGACCTTGGACTGCGAGCGCCCGACGAAGACGACGTCGAAGCCGGACTTCGCGAAGACCTCGACGATGCCGCTGGCCATCGTGCCGGTGCCGACCACGCCGACCAGCCGGATGTCGTGCTTGAGCTGGGGGGCGTCGTCGGCCGAGGGGGTGCGCTCGTCGGCCACCACCACGGGGCTGTCGGGGCCCTCGTAGCTGTAGAACCCGCGGCCGGTCTTGCGACCCAGCATGCCGGCGGTGACCATCTGCTTGAGGATGGGCGACGGGGCGTGCAGGCGGTCGCGACCCTGGCGGTACATCGTCTCGAGGATCTCGTACGCCGTGTCCAGGCCGATCAGGTCGAGCAGTGCCAGCGGGCCCATCGGGTAGCCGCAGCCGTAGCGCATGGAGGCGTCGATGTCCTCGCGGGAGGCGTAGCGGCCTTCGTACATCGACACCGCGTGGTTGAGGTAGCCGAACAGCAGGGTGTTGGCGATGAAGCCGGCCTTGTCGCCGCAGACGACCGGGTTCTTGCCCAGCGTCTGCACCAGGGCCGAGACGTCCTCGACGACGTCGGGCTCGGTGACCACGGTGCGCACGATCTCCACGAAGCCCTGCACGGGCGCGGGGTTGAAGAAGTGCACGCCGACGACGCGGCCCGGGTGGGCGTTGGCGGTGGAGATCTCGGTGACCGAGAGCGAGGAGGTGTTGGTGGCGAGCACGGCGTCCTCCCGGACGACCGACTCGAGCTGGCGGAAGATCTCCTTCTTCACCGACACCGACTCCACGACCGCCTCGACGACGAGGTCGGCGTCCTTGAGCTCCTCCATGGAGGTCGCGAAGGTGACCCGGCCGAGCAGCTCGGCCTGCTCGTCGGTGGTGAGCTTGCCGCGCTTGACGGCGCGGGCGGTGGAGTTCTCGAGGTGCTGACGACCCCGCGCGGTGCCGTCCTCGTCGACCTCGACGCCGACGACGGCGTACCCGTGGCGGGCGAACACCTCCGCGATGCCCGCACCCATGGTGCCCAGTCCGACGACGCCGATTGTTGTGAAGTCACGTGCCATGCGGGGCATCCTGCCACGGGAGACCGACGCTCCGGCTGTGGGTCACGTCACGCCGCGACGAGCGGCCCCACCAGCGCGGCGACCTCGTCGGCGCACCCCCAGCTCAGGGTGACGCCCGCTCCCCCGTGCCCGTAGCAGTGCACCACCCGGCCCTCGGCCTCCAGCCGGATCGCGGGGCGCACGGGACGCAGCCCGACCCGGTGGGCGACGACGCGAGCCCGCGCGAGCTCGGGCACCAGGCGGGTGGCGCGCTGCAGGATCTCGGTCGCGGTCTCCGGCGACGGGGTGCGGCTCCAGTCGCCGTCCTGCTCGGTGCCGCCGGCCACGATCCGGTCGCCGCGCGGCACGACGTACGTCGGCCCGGCCGAGTCCAGCGCCCACCGGTCCAGGTGCACGCCCTCGAGGAGCACCACCTGCCCCCGCACCGGGCGCACGCCGCGGTCGGCGGCGAGCAGCCGGGCCCCCAGCCCGGAGCAGTCCACGACCACGTCCTCGACCTCGGGCAGGCCGCCGAGGCTCATCCGGGTCAGGGTGCCGCCGAGCGCCTCCAGCCGGCCCCGGAGCCAGGTCAGGTAGACCGGCATGTCGATCACGGGGGCGGTGAAGGACCACGCGTCGGCGTACCCCTCCGGCGCGGCAGCGCGAGCGAGGTCGGGCACGGCCGAGGCCCACCACGGGTCGGGCGACGGGCGGTCCAGGACCTCGGTGCCCGGCAGCAGGCGCACGCCGTGGACCGCGGGGTCCTCCGAGCGCGACAGGGCCTCGAAGGCGGTGTAGGAGCGGGCGCCCCAGGCGACGACCCGGTCGCGCGGCTCGGCGAGGTAGGGGTACCAGAGCGCGGCGGCCACGACCGAGGTGGTCTCGAGCGGCAGGTCACGGGCGAGCACGTCGACCCGGTGACCGGCCTCGGCCAGGCGCACGGCGCAGCTCAGGCCGACCACGCCGGCACCGACCACGACCACACGTCCCACGCCGGACAGCATGGCAGGTAGATTGCCGCTCCGTGAGACTCGTCGTTGCACGCTGCCAGGTCGACTACGCCGGGCGCCTCAGCGCCCACCTGCCGATGGCCACCCGGGTGCTGATGCTGAAGTCCGACGGCTCGGTGCTGGTGCACTCCGACGGCGGGTCGTACAAGCCGCTGAACTGGATGAGCCCGCCGTGCACCGTGCGGGAGGGCAGCACCGAGGACGGCCAGGTCGAGTGGACGGTGGCCGCCAAGAGCGGTGACAGCCTGCGGATCCTGATCGAGGAGGTTCTCCACGACTCCAGCCACGACCTCGGGGTCGACCCCGGCCTGCAGAAGGACGGCGTCGAGAAGCACCTCCAGGAGCTCCTGGCCGAGCACCCCGCGACCCTGTCGGAGGGCCTCAGCCTGGTCCGCCGCGAGTTCCCGACGGCGATCGGGCCGGTCGACCTGATGTGCCGCGACGACGCGGGCCTGGCGGTCGCCGTCGAGATCAAGCGCCGGGGTGACATCGACGGGGTCGAGCAGCTCACCCGCTACCTCGAGCTGCTCAACCGCGACCCGCTGCTGCGGCCCGTGCGCGGCATCTTCGCCGCCCAGGAGATCCGGCCGCAGGCGCGCGTGCTCGCCGAGGACCGCGGGATCGCGTGCGCGGTGGTCGACTACGACCTGCTGCGCGGCATGGACGACCCCAGCCAGCGGCTGTTCTAGGGCGAGCTAGTCGGAGGACGCGCCCGGGCGCAGCGGGAACGTCATCCGGAACGTGGTGCCCGGGTTGCTGCTGGCCACGACCTCGATGGTGCCGGCGTGCGCCTCCACGATGGCCAGGGCGATGGTCAGCCCGAGCCCGGCTCCCGGCGTCTGCTGCGCCACCGCGTCGGGGGTCCGGAAGAGGCGCTCGAACAGGGCGTCCGGGTCCTCGTCGCCGATGCCGACGCCGGTGTCGATGACGTCGATCTCCGCCGACGGCCCGCGCGAGCGCAGCACCACGCGGACGCTGCCCTCGGCGGGGGTGAACTTGATGGCGTTGGAGAGCAGGTTGTCCATCGCCTGGCCCAGCCGGTCGCGGTCGCCGTACATCGGCACGGCGATCCCGGGCGTCTCCAGCGAGAGGCTGAGCACGGCCTCCTCGGCGCGCGGCCGCGCTGCCTCGACGGCCTCACGCACGACGCGCTCGAGGTCAATCTCCGCCGAGCGGATCGCCAGCCCGGACTCCTCGATCGCCACCAGGGTGAGCAGGTCGTCGACCAGGCGCAGCTCGCGCTCGGCGCTGCGCATGATCACCGAGAGGAAGCGCTGCCCCTGCGGGCTGAGCTCCTCGAGGTCGGTCATCAGCTCGCCGTAGCCGATCATCGAGGTCAGCGGCGTGCGCAGCTCGTGGGACACGGTGGCGAAGAACTCGTCCTTGACCCGATCGGTCTCCTCCTGCATGCGGCGACGCTCGGAGATGTCGCGGATGGCGGCCGAAACGAGGAGCCCCTCGTCGGTCTCCAGCGGGGAGAGCGTGACCTCGATCGGGAACTCCGAGCCGTCCTTGCGCCGGGCATGCAGGTCGCCGGCCATGCCCATCGGCCGGGTGCGCGGCTCGCTGACGTAGCCGTTGCGGAAGGCCATGTGCATGCCGGAGTAGCGGTCGGGCACGAGGATCTCGACCTGCTCGCCCACGAGCTCGGCGCGGCGGTAGCCGAAGAGCTCCTCGACCTGCGCGTTGACCAGGACGATGGCGCCGTCGCGGTTGACGATCACCATGCCGTCGGGGGCGGCCTCCAGCAGGCCGCGGAACAGCTTGGTCTGGCGGTACTTCTCGTTGGACTCGCGGATCCCGATGGCCACCATCGGGCCCCGGTCGGTGGCGGTCGGCGTCATGGTCAGGTCGACCGAGTGGGTCAGCCCGCTGGAGTGCTTGAGCTTGGCGTCGCGCACCGTGATCTCGACGTTGTTCGCGACCACCGCGCCCACGGCCACGTGCTGGAACTCGTGCATGGTCTCGCGGCCGAACTCCTGCACCTTGGTGCCGTTCATCGCCTCGGCGGGCAGGCCGACGACCTCGCAGGCACCGGCGTTCGCGAGCAGCACGACGCCCTGGGCATCGGCGAGCACGATGGCGTCGTCGGACTTGAGAACCATGTCCGACAGCGCGCCGTACTCCCATTGCTCAGCGTCCTGCAAGTGCTCCATGTGTGTGATCCGCCTTGATCGTCGAGCCCGAGGCAGCCGTGCCAGCCGGCCGCACGTGACGTCCAGTCGCACACTACGACGAGGGCGGCGCCGAAAATGCGCAAAGCCGAGGCAAGTCCGGATTGACCGACCCAGAGACTAGACCAGTTCGTGAGCGTCCCGGATCGCCCGCACGATGCCGGCCATCGCCTGCGTCAGGCTGAAGTCCTTGGGCGTGAACACCATGGCCACACCCATCTCCATGAGCAGCTTGGCGTCACGGGTGGGGATGATCCCGCCGACGATCACCGGGACGTCCTCGATGCCGGCGGACCTCATCTGCTCGAGCACGTCCGGCACCAGCTCCATGTGCGATCCGGAGAGGATCGAGAGGCCGACGCAGTGCACGTCCTCGGCCACCGCGGCGGCGACGATCTCGGCAGGGGTCAACCGGATGCCCTGGTAGACGACCTCGAAGCCAGCGTCCCGGGCGCGGACGGCGACCTGCTCTGCGCCGTTCGAGTGCCCGTCGAGCCCGGGCTTGCCGACCAGCAGCCGCAGCCGCCCCCCGAGCTCCTCGCCCGTGGCGCGCACCTGCTCGCGGACCTCGGTCAGCTCCTGGCCGGCCTCGGCCACCCCGACCGCGCCGGAGACGCCGGTGGGCGCCCGGAACTCGCCGAACACCTCGCGCAGGGTGCCGGCCCACTCCCCCGTGGTCGCCCCGGCGCGAGCGGCGGCGAGGGTGGGCTCCATCAGGTTGGCGTCGGTCTTGGCGGCGTCGGCCAGCGCCTCCAGCGCCCGGTCGACCTCGGCCTGGTCGCGCTCCGCGCGCCAGGCCTCGAGCCCGGCGATCGCCGAGCGCTCGGCCTCGGGGTCGGCGGCCTGGATGGCGGCGTCGAGGTCGGCCGTCAGCGGCGAGACCTCGGTGGTCTCGTACTTGTTCACGCCGACCACGATGTCCTCGCCGTTCTCGATGCGGGCCCGGCGTGCGGAGTGGGAGCTGACCAGCGCCTGCTTCATGTAGCCGGACTCGACCGCCGCGATCGCACCGCCCATCGCCTGCACCCGGTCGATCTCGGCGCGCGCCTCCTCGACCATGGTGGCGACCTTGGCCTCGATGACCTTCGAGCCGTCGAAGATGTCGTCGTACTCCAGCAGGTCGGACTCGAAGGCCAGCACCTGCTGCAGCCGCAGCGACCACTGCTGGTCCCAGGGACGCGGCAGGC
>JAOPYC010000154.1 GCA_025964795.1 Marmoricola sp. | reverse complement strand
GGGGTACGACGAGATGTCGCGGTCCGCCTCGTCCGTGGTCACTGCGCGCCGCGGCCCGGCCTCGCCCGGCACCACGTAGGTGTGCTCGTAGTGGGACATCAGCACGCCGAACGCGCCGGCGAGGTCGGGCGCCCAGTACTGCGCCTGGCCGTTGGGGCCCATCACGCGGTCGTAGCCGCCGATGCCGTAGTTGTCCTCGGCCGAGACGCCCCCGGAGAAGTCCAGCGACTGCTTGCCGGTGAGCACCATGGCGCTCTCCGGGGTCATCACCAGGATGCCCTTGGTGTGCATCAGCATCGTGGCCTCGGCGTTCCAGTAGGGCTGGGCGCCGACGTTGATGCCCGCGACCACGACGTTGATCTCGCCGCCGTCCTGGGTGAACTCCACGATCCGGCGCAGCGCCTTGGCCACCCAGTCCATGTTCTCGGTGCCGGAGTCCATCGAGATCCGGGCGCCGGCGGAGAGGGCGAACCACTCCACCGGGACCTGCATCCGCTCGGCGAGGTCGAGAGCCGCGATCACGCGCAGGCACTCCTGCTCGGAGACCGAGCCCAGCGACTTGGTCGGGTCGCCGCAGAGCACCACACGGGTGACGCCCTCGGGGTGGAGCGGGGTCGGCGTCGTGACGACCGCGGCGAGGATGCCGGCCTTGTTCAGGCCGCGCGGGCGGTCGACGGGGACGAGCCCACCGGCGTCGTCGAGGTCGTACTCCACCAGCGAGCCACCCGGCCCGGTGAGCACGGCGCTGAGCTCGTAGGGGTAGACGAGCCCACGACGACGGGAGCGGACGACCTTGGACGCGTAGTCGTCGAGCGGCGCGAGCAGCTCGGTCGGCGGCTCCTCGATGCTGGAGACCACCCCGGCCCCCGGCTGCGCACCGAAGCGAACGGCCACCGGGAGAGGAGCGCCGCCCTCGACGTGGACGCGACCCTCGGCGACGACCTCCTCGATGCCGGCGCCGTCGGTCAGCGGGCTGATCTTGGTGCCGAGGTCGGTCAGCCCGATCTCGCTGACGTCGACGACCGGCCAGACGTGCACCCACACGTGGTTCATGTCGAGCTTGGCCCCGGCGGATCCCATGGACACGCGGGCCCGACGGATCGACTCCAGGCAGTTCTCCACCGCGCGCTCCGCGTGCGGCAGAGCCGTGACCGCACCGGCCTCGTCGCGGACGACGGACATCTGGCGAACCTGGGCGAGGGCGACGAGGCGCCGGTCGGACGGGTTCTCCCGGGCGACGCAGTCGTAGAGCAGCACGTCCTCGGGGGCCTCGATCCGCGTGACGTGGAAGTTGCGCAGCCGCCACAGGTTCAGCCGCCGCCCGACCATGGGGTGCACGCCACGGACGAGGGCGTCCTCGACGAGACCACCATCGCTGGGACGGTTCTCCTCCGGCCGGAACACGTAGTAGCCGACCGGCCGGTCGCCGCTCTGGCAGATGGCGACGCAGACCCGTCGTACGTCGTGGGCGACAGGGAGCCCGGCCAGCAGCCGGCGCAGCTGCTCGCTCGCGTCGTCCGCCGCCTCGGGGGCCTCGGGCCAGTGCAGGTAGAGGTCGACGACCGCCTCCTGCTCCGGCGTACGTCCCTCGACGTGGGCGGTGACCGTGGCGACCAGGTCGCTCGTGGGGTCGGCCAGCTCGGCGACGGTGCCGACGACGGACACGAGCCGGGTCGGGCGGTCGTCGAGGGTGTAGTCCGCAACCACGCTGGCTGCCGAGGCCCTGGGCGCCGTGCCGGGCCGCCTGTCGGCATCCAGGGACTGCAGGTTGCGCAGGTCGTACTCGCGGTAGTGGCGCCGGGCGAGCACCTCGAGCATCGGCTCGCGGGCGGGTACGCCGCTCTCCAGCCGCTCGGCCAGGAACCGCACGATCTGCTCGGGGATGGCCGCCAGGGCCTCGATCCGCTGGGCGCGGTCCGCCACGTCGGCGTCGGCCGAGAGCGCCGCGAGCTCGTCGCGGACGCCGAGCAGGATGTCGGAGCGCTCCGCGTCGACGGCCGGCTGGTCGAACCAGCGGAACCGGACGCTGCGGGCGAGGTCGCCGATCACCGGGTAGCGCTGCTGCGGGACGCGGCCGAGCCGCTCCAGCAGCTCGCGCGCGCAGGTTGCGAGCGGTCCCGTGGGCGGGGTCTCCTCGCTCCAGCAGCCGAGCACGGCGGAGGCGAGCGCGACCTCGGGGGTCGAGCGCTGCTGGGCCAGGAAGATGCGGAAGACCGCCTCCTCCAGGGCCGGCGTGCGCTCCAGGTCGTCGACGCCGTAGTGCCGCAGCACCCGCGACAGCCGCTCGCGGAACTGGTCTGGCAGGCCCCCGCGCTCGACGTCGAGGCTCTGCAGGAAGGTGTGGAAGTGCTCGCGCGAGCTGTGCACCCGCAGCTCGGTGTGCCGGTCCTCGTCGACGGGCCGGCTTCGGCTGAGCTCGGCGAGGTCGGCGAAGATCGTCATCAGGGAGACCTCGTCGGCCACGACGGAGTCACCGTCCGCGCGCATCCGGTCGCGTACGGCGAGGTACTCCGACAGCGCGGCGTCCTGGTCCTCCGGCGGTACGTCGTAGCCGAGCACGACCGCGGTCAGGGCGGCGCGGGCGCGGGCTCCCCGGGCCTCCGGCTCCATGCCCTCCTCGGCGGTGGGCAGCTCCAGAGCCGGGCCGGCGTCCACCACGGCCTCCTCGGCGCCGTCGCCGATCGCCTCGAGCTTCACGAGGGCGCTGCCGGTCTCGACCTGGCTGCCGGTGATGACGAGCAGCTCCTTGACGCGCGCGGCGAACGGCGCGTTCACGACGGTCTCCATCTTCATGGACTCGAGCACGAGCACGGCCCCGCCGGCCTCGACCTCGTCGCCCACGGCGAGTGGGGTGGCCACCACGAGCGCGGGTGCGGGCGAGCGGAGCACGCCGCCCTCGTCACGGCTCACCCGGTGGGCGACGCCGTCGACCTCGACGAGCGTGGTCGGCCCGTGGGTCGCGGTGACGAGGTGGTAGGTCCGGCCGCCGACGACCAGGCGCCGGTGTACGTCGTCGATGGGCTCCATCTGCACGTCGACGGTCTGCTCCGATGGGCCGGACGCGACAGAGACCCGGAAGCGGCCGGGGCCGGTGTTCACGGTGCAGACCTGGTAGGGCACGCCCCGGAGCTTGAGCTCGACGGGCTGGCCGACCTGGTGCGAGGCAGACGGACGGCCGCCGTGCGCGGTCTCGAGCAGCCGGGCGGTCTCGATTCGCAGCCGCTCCAGGTAGGCCTCGATCGCGGCCGCCACCACGGCGATGCCGGCGTGCGCGTGGGCGACGAGGCGGCCCTCCCCGCGGACCCGGTCGATCCAGCCGGTGTCGGCCCAGCCGGGGGTCCCGGTCACGACCTCGGGCTGGGCGAGCAGGTCCAGCACGAAGCTCTTGTTGCAGGCCCCGCCCTCGATCACCACGGTCGTCGAGGACATCGCCCGGCGCAGCCGGGCCAGCGCCTCGTCGCGGGTGCGGCCGTAGGCGATGATCTTGGCGATCATCGAGTCGAAGTCGGGCGGGATGGTGTCGCCCTCCGCCACCCCGGTGTCCACCCGGATGCCCGGGCCCGACGGCAGGTCGAGGTGCATGATCCGCCCGGGCGACGGGGCGAAGTCGCGGTCGGGGTCCTCGGCGTTGAGCCGCGCCTCGATCGCGTGCCCGACCTCGATCGGCTTCGGCCCGACGAGGTGGCCCCCCTGCGCCACCTCGATCTGGGCCTTGACCAGGTCGATGTCGGTCGTGACCTCGGTGATCGAGTGCTCCACCTGGAGGCGGGTGTTCACCTCGAGGAACGCGAAGGTCTTCTCGCCCGGGTGGTAGAGGAACTCCACGGTTCCGGCCCCGACGTACCCGACGGCCTGGGCGAGGCGCTCGGCCGAGACCTTGAGCTCCTCGTTCTGCTCCGGGCTCAGCAGTGGCGAGGAGGACTCCTCGATCACCTTCTGGTTGCGGCGCTGGATGGAGCAGTCGCGGACGCCGACGGCCCACGCGGTGCCGTGGCTGTCGGCGATCAGCTGCACCTCGACGTGCCGGGCGCCGGTGACCAGGCGCTCGAGGAACACGGTGCTGTTGCCGAAGGCGCGCAGGGCCTCGTCACTGGTGCGCTGGTAGGCGTCCTCGAGGTCGGCGGCCGAGGCCACCATCCGGATGCCGCGACCGCCCCCGCCGGCGGAGGCCTTGAGCATCAACGGGTAGCCGATCTCCGTGGCCGCGGCCAGCGCGTCCTCGAGGGTGTCGACGGCGCCGCGGCTCCAGGGCGCCACCGGCACCCCGACCTCCTCGGCGATCAGCTTCGAGCCGATCTTGTCGCCGAGCCGCCGCATCGCGTCGGCGCTGGGCCCGATGAAGGTCACGCCGAGCTTGTCGCACAGGTCGACGAAGGACGGGTCCTCGGCCACGAAGCCCCAGCCCGGCCAGACGGCGTCGGACTCGGTGCTGACCAGGGCCTGCTCGAGCACGGCCAGGTCGAGGTAGGGACGCGCCGAGGCCGGCCCGAGGTCGTAGGAGAGGTCCGCCTCGCGCACGAACATCGCGTTGGCCTCGCCCGTGGTGTGCAGCGCCACGGTCTGGATCGGGCCTGTTCGGGTCGGGTCTGTTCGGGACGGGTCGGGTCGGGTCGGGTCGGATCGGTTCGGGTCGGCGGCGTTGATCTCGCGCACGGCGTGGATCAGCCGCATGGCGGCCTCACCGCGGTTGACGATCGCTATCCGGTTGAACGACATGGGGGAACCCTCCGACTCAAAACGCGAGGCTAGTCTCGCACTCTGGCCCCAAGGTGTCATGCCTCCGGGGTTACGGGCGAGTCACATAGCCGTGACGACCCGCACAGGCGCGGGTCTGCTTGGGTGGTGGGGTGCGGGAGCCTGCGGACATCGGTGTCATCTGGGACATGGACGGCACCCTGGTCTCGTCCTCGACGGTGGTGCCGGACGCGTTCATCGAGGTGGTCACCCGGCTGGGTGAGTCACCACCCGACCGCCAGGGCGTGGTGGACCTCTACCCGCTGGGCGACCCGCGCACGATGCTCGGCCAGATGCTGTCGCGACCGGGCACCGACGAGGACGCCGATCTCTACCACGACGTGCTCCGCTCGCTGGTCGAGCAGGTCGCCGTGCACGAGGGCATCGCCTCCGTGCTCGCGGAGGTACGCCGCCGGGGGGTCGCCCAGGCCGTGTTCACCGGCAACAGCCACCAGGCCGCCGCGATCCTGCTCGAGGGCACCGGCCTGCGCGACTTCTTCGACGTCGTCGTCGGCGGCAACCAGGTCGCTCGGGCGAAGCCGGCCCCGGACGGCGTGCTGCTCGCGGCGCGGGGACTCGACCTGCCCCCGGACCACTGCCTCTACATCGGCGACTCACCGCTGGACGTCGGCGCCGCGGAGGCCGCCGGCGCCGTCCCGGTCCACGCCGGCTGGGGCCACCTCTACGACGAGGCCCTCGACCACCCCACCGCCTCCGTCCCTGCCGACGTCCTGGGGTTCCTCGACGCCCTCGCCGACCACGCTGGTTGAGCAGCGCGCGGCGTCGAGAGCGGCGTGGCGTACCCCCTAGTGTTGGGGCGGACCTGACGACGTCGGTGGAGGGAGACCCTGGTGGGCGAGGAGCAGCAGCAGTCGCAGGACCGCAGCCTGACCCAGGCGGAGGCCGAGCAGCGGGCGGCCCTGCTGGCGGTGAGCCGCTACGAGATCGACATCGACATGACCGGGCTCCTGGACGGGCCCGAGCTGCGCTGCATCTCCACGATCACCTTCACCAGCCGCGACCCCGGCACCGACACCTTCGTCGACTGCGCGGCCGACGTGGTCTCCGCCCTGCTCAACGGGGTGGAGCTGCCACCCGCCGAGCAGGGGCGGATCACGCTCACCGGCCTCGCCGAGGAGAACGTGCTCGTGGTCGAGAGCATCCAGGCGAGCACGACCGACGGCGAGGGCGTCCACCGCGCGGTGGACCCGACCGACCAGCAGGTCTACGTCTGGACCTCCTTCGAGCCCGACGAGGCCCGGCACGTCTGGGCCTGCTTCGACCAGCCCGACCTCAAGGCCCCGCACACCTTCACCGTCACCGCGCCCGAGGCCTGGACGGTCGTCAGCAACTCCGGCGACCCGGTGGTCGAGGCCGTCATCGAGACTGCTGACGCCTCCGACGGGGTCCCGGCGCAGCGGTGGACCTTCCCGGAGACGCCGCCGCTCTCGACGTACAACCCCGTCGTGCTGGCCGGCCCCTTCCACGAGATCCGGCGCGAGGTGGACGGCCGCGACCTCGGACTGTTCGCGCGCCAGTCGATCAGCTCGATCCTCGAGCGGGACGCCGACGAGCTGTTCACCGTCACCGGCCAGGGACTCGCCTTCTTCGGCGAGGTCTTCGCGATGCCGTTCCCACAGGACAAGTACGACCAGGTCTTCCTGCCCGAGTTCGGCGGCGCCATGGAGAACTACGGCTGCGTCGCGTGGTCCGACGCGTTCCTCAGCCGGGTCGAGCCGACGCCCGCCGAGAGCGACCTGCTGGCCCGCGTGCTGCTGCACGAGATGGCGCACATGTGGTTCGGCAACATCGTCACGATGCGCTGGTGGGACGACCTGTGGCTCAACGAGGCGTTCGCGGAGTTCGCCTGCAACTGGGCGATGGTCCGCGCCACGAGCTACGCCGACGCCTGGGCCGGCCACCTCGCGAGCGGCAAGCTGACCGCCTACCTCGCCGACCAGGGCCCGGCCTCGCACCCGATCCGCCAGCCGATCCATGATGTCGCGCAGGCGGCCGCCAGCTTCGACGCGATCACCTACCCCAAGGGCGCCTCGACCCTGGCGCAGCTGATGCACTACCTCGGCGAGGACGTGTTCATCACCGGCATGGCGGCCTACTTCGCCCGCTACGCCTGGGGGAACACCACGCTCCAGGACCTGGTCGACGAGCTCGCCGCGGCCAGCGGACGCGACCTGGACGCTTGGCGCACGGCCTGGCTGGAGACGGCCGGAGTCGACCTCTTCCGTCTGGAGGGTGAAGACGGCGGCTTCACTCTGGTCGCGACCCCGCCCGACGAGTCCGCCCCGCGGCGTCCGCACGCCCTCGCCGTCGGCGCCTACCGCCGTACGCCGGACGGGCTCGAGCGCCTCGCCCTGGCCGACGTCGAGGTCACGGGCACCCGCACGAGCGTCGACCTGCCCTCCGGCGCGGACCTCTACCTGGTCAACGACGACGACCTGACCTTCGCCCGCACCCGGCCGGACGCCGCTTCGCGTGACTCGCTGTTCCAGCTCGCGCCCGCGCTGCCGAGCGCGATCTCCCGCGGCGTCGCGATCGCGACCGCGTGGGACATGCTCACCACCGGCGAGGCCCGCACGGCCGAGGTCGTCGGCGCCCTGACCGGGGTGCTGCGGGCCGAGACGGCCGCCGCCTGCGTGGAGCCCTACCTGGCGCTCGCGCTCGGCGCGGTCGACCTGTGGTCCCCCGACGCCGAGCGGGACGAGCTCGCGGCACAGGTGGCCGACGCCTGCCGCGAGCTCGCCGAGACCCCCGACCGCCGCCAGGTCGCCCTGCGTGGACTGGCCCGCACCGCCGGTCTCGACGAGGTGAGCGAGCTGTTGGCGCAGACCGAGGACGACATCGACCTGCGGTGGCGCCTGCTGACCCGGCAGGCCGCACTGGGTGGCGACGTCGACCAGGACGGCGTACGACGCCTCGTCGAGCGCGACCACGACCCGGAGGCCTGGGTGCGGGCGCTGGTCGTCCGCGCCGCCACGCCGACCGCGGCGGACAAGGAGGCCGTCTGGCAGGCGATCGCCGTCGACCGCAGCGTGCCGATCTCCTCGATCGGCCAGGTGGCCACCGCGTTCTGGGTGCCGAGCCAAGTGGAACTGCAGCGGCCGTACGCCGAGCGCTACCTCGAGCTGCTGCCGGAGCTCCACGGCGGCGGGATGATCCAGGGCATGGTCAAGGCCGGCCGGCTGTTCCCGCCGTACGGCATCGACGAGGCCTACGTCGAGCGTGCGATCGAGGCGGCCGTGACGTCCGCGCCCGTCGTGAAGAAGCGGGTGACCGAGCGCGCCGACGAGGTACGCCGGATGCTGGTCGCCCGCGGCCTCTGACCCTTCCGGAGCCTTCAGGAGAGGCCGAGGATCGTCCCGTCGTCGGCGAGGTCGATCCGCGAGGCAGCCGTCTCGCGCGGCAGGCCCGGCATGGTCATCATGTCGCCGCAGACCACGACCACGAAGCCCGCGCCGGCCGACAGCCGGACCTCGCGGACGTGCAGCTCGTGCCCGCTCGGGGCGCCGAGCGAGGTGGGATCCGTGGAGAAGGAGTACTGCGTCTTCGCCACGCACACCGGCAGGGCGCCGTACCCGTCGTGCTCCACCCGCAGCAGCCGCCGCCGCGCCTTGGCGTCCCAGGTGACCAGGCCCGCGCCGTAGAGCCTGGTGGCGATGGCCTCCACCTTCGCGGTGAGGGACAGGTCGTCGTCGTAGGTGAACGAGAACTCGTAGGGCGACGGCGCGTCCAGGACCTGGAGCACGCCCTTGGCGAGCTCCTGCGCCCCGACCCCGCCGTCGACGAAGTGCGTCGCCGGGTAGGCCCGGACACCCTCGGCCGCCACCAGCTCGACGACCTTCGCGATCTCGGCGTCGGTGTCGGTCGGGAACCGGTTGACCGCGACCACGCACGCGACGCCGTAGACCTCGCGGATGTTGCGCAGGTGCCGGCGCAGGTTGGCCATCCCGGCCTCGATCGCGGCGAGGTCCTCGGTGCCGAGGTCCGCCAGCGCCACGCCGCCGTGGTATTTCAGGGCGCGGGCCGTCGCCACCACGACCGCGACGTCGGGCCGCAGCCCGGACTTGCGGCACTTGATGTCGACGAACTTCTCGGCCCCCAGGTCGGCACCGAACCCCGCCTCGGTGACCACGATGTCGGCGAGGCGGAGACCGGCTCGCGTCGCCGTCACGGAGCTGCAGCCGGGGGCGATGTTGGCGAACGGCCCGCCGTGCACGAAGGCCGGAGCGCCCTCCAGGGTCTGCACCAGGTTGGGCGCGAGGGCGTCGCGCAGCAGCACCGCCATCGCGCCGTCGGCGCCGAGCTCGCGCGCGGTGACCGGCTTCATCGCACGGGTGTAGCCGACGACGATGTCGCCGATCCGGCGCTTGAGGTCGGCCCACGACTCGGTGAGGCAGAAGATCGCCATCAGCTCGGAGGCGACGACGATGTCGAACCCGTCCTCGCGCGGGAAGCCGTTCGCGTGGCCGCCGAGACCCACGACCACCTCGCGCAGCGCCCGGTCGTTGGTGTCGAGCACGCGCTTCCAGGTGATGCTGCGGACGTCGAGCTCGAGCTCGTTGCCGTGGTGGATGTGGTTGTCGATCAGGGCGGCGAGCAGGTTGTTCGCGGCGGCGATCGCGGCGAAGTCACCGGTGAAGTGCAGGTTGATCTCCGTCATCGGCACCACCTGGCTGTAGCCGCCGCCGGCCGCCCCGCCCTTCATCCCGAACACCGGTCCCATGGACGGCTCGCGCAGGCAGGCGACCGAGCGCTGGCCCAGCCCGTGCAGCGCGTCGGTGAGGCCCACGGTCGTGGTGGTCTTGCCCTCGCCCGGTGGTGTCGGCGACATCGCGGTCACCAGGACCAGACGGCCGAGCGGCCGGTCGGCCAGCGACGCGAGGTAGGTCAGGTCGACCTTCGCCTTGTGGTGCCCGTAGGGCACCAGGTGCTCCTCACCGATCCCGAGGGTCTCGGCGGCCACCTCCCGGATCGGGCGCAGCGTCGCGGCGTTGGCGATCTCGATGTCCGACAGCACGGTCGACCTCCCAGGGGTGAGTCCCACCTGGCACCGTAGCCGGGCCGGGCACCTCCTCGACAGGGTCGGTCGGCCACGGTTCGAGCCCGGCGAGGGTTCCGGCACCATCGCGGTGACTCCTACGTCCGCCGGTGGGACCTGATGTCGCCGTGGGGCATCTGGCTGGCGTCGAAGTGGTCGTCGTGGACGCGGTGGTGGTGCCAGGAGCAGAGCAGCACCCCATCCTCGAGATCGGTCTGCCCGCCGTGGGCCCAGGGTCTGCCCCAGTGGTGGGCCTCGCACCACGCCGCCGGGACCGTGCACCCCTCGGCGGGGACGATGGACGCGGTGCAGGCCAGACGACGCACCTCCCCGGCGGACAGCTTGTCGACCGGCCCGAGCTCGGCGGTGCCGAGATCCTTGCGCAGGTCCTCCAGCGACCACGGTCACGATCAAGGTGGTGGCATCTCCGCCGTGGGCCGGGACCCGCTTCGGGTCCAGGGCCTCCAGCAGCGCGCAGAACGCCTGACCCCGCCTGGCACGCGACCGGGATCCGGTCGCCCTCCCCCGCCCCGTGGTGCCGCGGGGAGGTGAACGCCTCCAGGTAGGTGTGCAGCCGGATCGCGACCGCGTCGGACACGTTGATCGTGATCCGAGTCGTCCCGTCCCCGAGCCGCTTGCACACCAGGCTGGTCCGCCGCTCGGCTCGACGTTCCTCCTTCGCGAGCTGCTCGGCCTCGTAGGCCTCGCCGATCTCGGGTGCCACCGTGTCCAGGATCCGCCGACCCAGGTGCCGCAGCTCCCGGGGACCGAACTCGGCCGCCCGGGCGACCAGGTGCGCTTCGGCATCACGGATCACCTCGGCTGGGAGGGTGTTTGCCGGCAGCTCGTCCAACGCGTGGCTGATCACCTGGGCCTGCGCCACGTTCACCTCGCCCAGAGCCAAGGCGGCCGCTACCTGGGTCCACCGCTGCTCCAGCGCCTCAGCCAGGGCCAGCTCGCGCCGGTTCGCCCCGTGGTCGGTGCGGGTCTGATGGGTCAACAACGCCGCGATGTCCCGGGCCCCCTCATCCAGCGCGACATCGTCGGAGCACGCCATCAACCGCAGCTTCAGCGCCG
>JAOPYC010000140.1 GCA_025964795.1 Marmoricola sp. | reverse complement strand
GGGCACGATGGACGATGAGGTGGAAGCCAGCACTCAACGCCTTCGCGATCACTTTCGCCGACCGCTGGCCGGCAGCAGAGACCTACCAATGAAAACCACCGGAAACACCGTTAACGAGATAGTCCCGAAGGCCCGTAACCGAGCGAGAAGAACGGTTGGCCCACTTCGGTGTCAGGCTTGGTCGGCGGCTTCTCGATGGCTCGGTGCGCTTTAGTCAGCGGGGCTTTCGTGGGCCGGTCATGGTCCGCTTCGCTGGCCGCCCAGTTGGCGAGTAGGGCCAGGGCGTCGTGGGCGGCGGAGTCGGGTTGGGGTGAGACGACCAAGCTCGTACTTGGTTCGGATACCACGGGTAGGGATTCGTCGGGCAGGTCGAGGTCTCCGACAACTGGGTGGTGCAGGAGCTTGACGCCGGTGGAGTGGATGCGGACGTTGTGGGCGGCCCACCCGGTGGCGGAGTCGTCGCTGCGGATGGAGAGCGCCGACGCTCGCTGACCTCGATGCCGACGCGGGTCAAACCAGGCCCGGAAATCAGACACAGGTGCCTCACAGGCGGTGCACACGCCACACAAGAACACGGCCGAGAGGCTGCAGCACAGCAGCCAACACCAAGTCTGCAACGCGCCATCCTCACCAACCCAAAGGAGACCCACAGTGCCGAACAAGACCAAGAACGCCGTCATCGCAGGAGCCCTGCTGATAGCCGGTGCTGGAGGTGGTGCAGCCCTCGCCATGGGCGGCGCCGCCGATGCAGCCACCGGCTCGTCCTCGTACAGCGACGCAACGGGCGGTAGGCACAGCACCGAGACGGCCCTGACCGGTACGACCGCAACGAAGGTCAAGGCTGCCGCCTTGGCCAAGTACCCCGGCGCCACCATCGACCGACTGGAGACCGACTCCGACGGCGTCTATGAGGCTCACGTGACGACCAAGGCCGGCGATGAGGTCATCGTCCAGGTCGGCAAGGACTTCACCGTCACCGGCACCCAGACCGGCGGTGGGCACGGCGACCACGACAGCGACAGCGCTGACTCGCCGAGCACGACCGGCTGAACTGAGCGCTTCCCGAGATGGGCGCCCCGTGCACGCTACGCGCGGGGCGCCTTCACGTTCCACTGTCCTCAGCTGGTTCTGGCGCCGCACAAAAGCGCCCGGACACAGCCGATGTGCGGACACCTTGGCCGAATGCGTCCTGAGGTGGTGTCGGGCTCGCCATGCACGGTGCGAGCATGCACGGGCCGGTGCCTCCAACGAAAGTGCTCTGCGTGCCTTTGGCGTGGAGTCAGCGCTTCCTCTGGCGGGTGGACACGGCACGTCGTGGCGGGCAGGTGGCCTCGTCCCTGAAACTGGGGAGCGGCCCGGTCTATGAGTGGCTCGCCAACAGTTGAGCAGTCTGCCTTCAGACGGCGTTCGCATTTCTGCGCCGGTCGCCACACGAGACGGCAACTGGGTGTGTGACGGTGGCGGCGTTGACCAGCAGCACGGCGCTGAGCAGGCTCCGTGGGAACCCGAGGAGCTCCCACGGGGCACGGTACGCGGCTGCGGCTGGTACCGCGGAACCGTGGACGTTGCTCATGGCTGCCCCTGTGATGGCCTGTGCGTGCTGGCTGGGGTCGAGCCGGGTTGCTCACGGGCGCCGGCGCCACGGGTCGGCGGGCGCCATCACGAACTGGGCGAACACGTAGCGCCACGGGATGACGGCGATGATGACGACGACCAGGGCGACGGCACCGGCCTCGGTGCGCAAGGCCCCGTCCAGGTCGTTGTCCACCCAGGCGGGTAGCGCCACGATCCCGAGCCAGATCAACTTCCAGGTGACCTCGAACAACAAGATGGGCACCATCCTGAGTGGGTACCGGAGCCCGAGCAGTGCCAGGAACGACATCGCGATGAACAGACACTCCTTGGTGCCCTCGGCGACCCCCCACGTCGGGTGCCCGAAGAGCAGGGGCCACTTGATGATGGCGAGCCCTCCTCCCATGAAGAGGTAGCCGACGCGAAGGACGTTCACCTGCCACTGTGCGAGGGGCCTTGGGTTGCGTGAGGTGGCCACCTTGGTACCTCGCGGCTGGGGCGATGCTGTCAGCGGCCGTTCCCATACCTGCTTCATGGTGATGCTCCCTTGGTGTTTGTGGATGCCTCAACGATGGCTGCCGGGCGGGGGCGCACACATCGGCTCACCGGCCACACGGTGTCGTCGAAATGACGGCCCGGGACGCCGCCGGTACCGCCTTTCGTCGCACCCACGTAGACCTTCGTCGGTACCCTGCCTCCTCGAGGGTCTCTACGCTGAGGTCATGCCCCGGTCACGGAAGTGGTGGAGAGGCCTGGCGATGCCCGCGGCGTGGATATCGCCAGGCGATCTGCCGCAGCAGCCCTCGACCGGTCCCGGGACAAGCCGCGGCCTACTCGTGGACGCCGCAGGGTGCCTGGCAGCCGCCGCACTCGGGGCCCTGTTCCTGACCCCCGACCTGCGCGACAGCAGCTCACCTCTGTCGACCACACAGTTCGTCGTGGACATCTCCTGCGGCGCCCTTGCCTGCATCTCGCTCTGGTGGAGGCGGCGCTGGCCCCTCGGCGTCGCACTCGCCTGTGCCGCACTAGGAATGGTCTCCACCTCCGCCACACCAGCCGGACTGCTCGCACTGTCCTCACTGGCCGTCTACCGGCCCCTCCGGCCGGTGCTGCTCGTCGCCGTGCTCTGGATCCCCTGCGTGCTGGTCTTCGCCGCCTACAGCCCGACGACTGGACCCATCGCCGTGTTCCTGCTCGTGACCCCACTCGTGGTCGCAGCCATCGGCTGGGGAATGTTCCTAAGGGCTCGCCGACAGCTTCTGCAGACCCTGCGCGAACGAGCCACACGTGCAGAGAACGATCAGCGACTACACGAGGAGCGGGCCAGAACGGCCGAGCGCACCCGGATCGCCCGCGAGATGCACGATGTGCTCGCCCACCGGATCTCGTTGCTGGCACTGCACGCCGGCGGCCTCGAGGTACGTCCCGACCTGCCGGCTGAGAAGGTGCGCGAGACCGCCGAGCTGATGCGCATGACCGCACGCCAAGCACTCGAGGAGCTGCGCGGCGTCATCGGGGTGCTCCGCGAGGAAGCCGGGCAGGACCCCGCGCCACCCGCCGCCCCCCAACCGACCCTGTCCGACATCCGGCGGCTGGTCGAGGAAACCAGGCTGGCCGGAGCACGGATCGACCTGCAGATGGTGGTCGACCCCGCAAACGCCGTCCCGAGCGCGCTGGGGCGCGACGCCTACCGGATCGTGCAGGAGGCGCTCACCAACATTGGCAAGCACGCCAGCGGCTCAACAGCCTGGGTACAGGTCACCGGCGGGCCAGAGAAGGGCCTGCACGTCATCGTCCGCAACCGTAGACCTCTACGCCCCACGGCCGGTCCGACGCTCCCGGGCTCTGGCGCCGGCCTCCTCGGGCTACAGGAACGGGTCGCGCTCGCAGGCGGAACACTGGTGCACGGCCCGGACGCATCGGGCGACTTCATCGTGGACGCCGAGCTGCAATGGCAAAGGTGAAGGTGCTGCTCGTCGACGACGACGCGCTGGTGCGCGCCGGACTCCAGCTGATCCTGTCCTCGGCCGCAGACCTCGTGGTCGTCGGCGAGGTCGACGACGGCGCCCGTGCAGTCGCTGCGGTGCGGGAGCATCAACCCGACGTCGTGCTGATGGACATCCGGATGGCTGAGATGGACGGCATCACCGCGACAGCGGCTCTGCGCCGCCTGGACTCACCGCCACAGGTCATCGTGTTGACAACGTTCCAAGCCGACGAGCAGGTCATGAGCGCCCTGCGCGCAGGCGCCAGCGGGTTCCTGGTGAAGGACACACCGCCTGCCGACATCATCAACGCCGTTCGACTCGTCGCCTCCGGGGCGGCCATCATTTCGCCGTCCGTCACCCGCACGTTGCTCTCCCACTTCGGCGACGGTCCGGGATCCGAGCGTCGCCGGGTCGCCGCGCAGCGCCTCGCCGCCCTCACCGACCGCGAACGTGAGGTCGCCGCCGCGATCGGGTCCGGGGCCTCCAACGCAGAGGTGGCCACCGCGTTGTTCATGAGTGAGGCGACGGTCAAGGCGCACGTGTCGCGTCTGTTCGCAAAGCTCGACGCCTCCAACCGGGTACAGATCGCCATCGTCGTACACGACGCCGACCAGTCCTGAGGGATCGCCCTGGGAGAACCGGAGCGCTCATCTCCTGGTCGGGGAACGGGTGGTCTGCAAACGTCACCCCCGTCGAGACGGCGTGGGCCGAGCAGTTCAGTGGGCTCCTGGTCGCTACTCATCAGCTCCAGTGTGGGAAACCCCGCGGGAAGACTCGGCAGAGCTCAGACTGCCAAGGCGGCCTTGCCCCGCACCCGTCCTGCTTCGAGGTGACCGATGGCGTCGGCAGCCTCCTCCAACGAGTAGGCGCGCGAGGTCCGGGCGAAGGCTGCCTGCTTCGATGAGCGCGGTGAGCTGCTCGAGATCGCTGGAGCGTTGCTTGGCAATGAACTTGGCCAACCTCTGGCGTAGGAATGGCGAGAGCACCATGGCACGCAGTTGCCGGTTCATGCCTCCGGAGAACAGGCCGCCTTCCTCGCCGCCCGTGATGACGGCCGTGCCCGTCGTGTTGAGCGCATCCCGCAGCCGGGTCAGGGTGGGGTTGCCAGCGATGTCGAGGACCAGGTCGCAGCGGCGGATGCCGTCCCACGCGAACCGGAGCTACGAACGAGTTGTCCGAATATCGAGACATGCCACCAGAATTCCCCCATTCTGGTCAGCGCCGGGAGGCCCGCCCCGTCCCAGAGCGGGTCGCGGTCGCAGGACTCGGGTGCCGCGACTTCCAAGAAGAGGAAGTGCGTATGTCCAGGTCCACGAGGTTCATCGGAGCTCTCGGCCTTGCCGCTCTCGTTACGAGCGGCTCCGCCTTCACAGCCAGCAACACGTTCCTGGACCGGTCGCAGGTCGCCGGGTACGGCGAGCAGTCCAGCACGGGAGCTTTCATCGTCCAGGTCAACTACACACCGTGGGAGACCGACCGATCCAGGATCAGCTCGGTCAGCTTCGTCACGACGACCGACCTCACCGGCAAGACGGCGTCGTTGACCCTGAAGAACGGCTCGGAGCTGGTCGCGACGTACGCCTGCGCCACACCCACCGAGTACACCAGCGGGCTCTCGACCATCGTGTGCGACGTCCCGGGCCACGAGCTGGTGGCCTCGTTCGACAGGACGGGCCTCACGGTCCTCTAGCGGCGCGAGTCGTGACGGTTCCAAGGATCTCGCCCAAGTCGCCCGAGCGACGCGCGACCGCAGCTCTCCTGCTCGGTGGGCTGCTGGCCGCCTGCTGGTGGCTGGCTGGCCCATCCCAGTGGGGAGGGCCGATGAGCTACGTCACCGTCCGTGGGGTGAGCATGGCACCGGAGCTCGCCGGCGGGGACCTCTCGGTCGTCCGCGCGGCCGATGCCTACGAGGTCGGAGACGTGGTCGCGTACAGGAGCGACCAGTTCCACAAGGTTGTCCTCCACCGCATCGTTGCGAAGCACGGAGATCACTACACGTTCAAGGGTGACAACAACTCCTGGCTCGACCCCGAGCGACCAGATACCAGCCAGCTCCTCGGCACCCAGGTGGTGCGCATCCCGGGCGGCGGCGTCTGGCGGCAGCACCTGACCAGCCCAGCAGCGCTGGGCCTGTATGCCTTCCTCCTGGTGGGGGCCACCGGAACCACCGTCGACCGACGACGTCGACGGCGCCGAAGACTCAGACGAAAGACGAGGCCGATGTCACTGACCACCAGGCACCAGGGAGCTGCTGCGTCCCTGGCAACGCTCACGACACCGCTGAAGATCGCAGCCGCAGCGACCGGGGCCCTGGCTCTGTTCGCCCTCCTCCTAGCGATGTTCGCCTGGACGGCACCGCCGCGCGAGGCCACCACGGCTCGTCAGGCGTCGCCACGGATGACTTTCGCCTACTCGGCACCGGTAGCGCGCAGCGCGGCGTACGACGGCACCCGAGCCGTCTCGCCCCAGCCGATCTTCCGGAAGCTGGCCGACAAGGTCGATCTGCGCTACACCTATCGCGGACCCGCAGGCCGCATCGCGGTGAACGCCGTGCTGTCCACGGCCAGCGGATGGACGTCCACCGTCCCGCTGATGCCGGCGAGGTCCTTCAGCGGCACGACGTACGTCGGCACGACACAGCTGCGCCTGTCCGAGCTTGAGGCGCGCGCCCGGGCGGCAGCATCGGCAACCGGTCTGCCCAGCGGCCAGGTCCAGATCACACTCGAGCCCACCGTCACCTCCGCGACCGGAACGTCCTTCACTCCCCTGCTCGGCCTCAAGCTCGACCCACTGGCGCTGTCCTTGAGCGGCGACGCGAGGAGCCTCGAGGTCCGAGGGTCCTCGAGCACCACGTCAGGGACCGCCGCTGAGCACACACTGACCTTCGCGGGCCTCGAACTCACCGTTCCCACTGCCAGGCTCCTGTCCTTGGGCGTGCTGGCGCTGAGCCTCCTCGCCGCCGCAGCCATCGCGGTACTCGCCCGCCGTTCCTACCCGACCGGCGACGTCGAGGAGATCCAGCGCCGCTGGTCCTCGCTGCTCGTCCGGGTGCACCCAGTGCAGGCACCCGAGGGCGGATCGGTCGTCGATGTCACCGACCCAGCAACCCTGGTCAAGCTCGCCGAACGGTACGGCCTGCTGATACTGCACTGGACAACCGACGAGATCGCGACCTACCTCGTCCAGGACGACCCCATCACCTACCGCTACCGCACAAGCACGACCGAAGCGGCGCCAACCTCGAGCGCCTCATCGATGACCACAGCCGAGCGCTTCCTGTCCTGAGCACTACCTGACTACTCAGCAGGTCACCCGTGGCCCGGGACCCCATCCGGTGCGAGATCACGCCTGCATCAGCCGCGACAAGTGCGAAATAGGCGCGTCATGGCTCAAGCCCCCAGGACCGCCTTCTCAGCTCCCGCGCCATCTTTCAAGACGTACATTCAGACGCCTCTCCCCGCCAGCACGGGACAGCATCTCGACGTTTGGACTTTCCTAGGGAAACGTCACCAAGCCGCTGCACACCGCCGCGATGCGACGCTGCGGTGAGCCAGCGCAGGCCGAGCGCGAGGACTGCGGGAGCAGGACCTCGACCGGGTCGCCTCCTGGTGGCACACCGACGTCGATCTCGGCCGCGACATGGAGAGCGTCACCGACATTGCCCGCAGCCGGGGCGCCGGGTTCACCGGCTACCGCTCGACGCTCCAGTGCTTCCTCGGCCTGTTCGACCGGCTCGAGGCCGACGGCGTCGTGCCCGTGGCTTCGGCGTCGTCAGGCCGGGATACCGGCGATCGCCTCGATCTCGACCACGAGGCCAGGAACGACGAGCGCCGAGATCTCGACCAGCGTGCTGGCCGGGAGGCTGTCGCCGAAGAATTCCTTGCGGACCTCGTTGACAGCCTGGCGGTCGTTGACGTCCGTCAGGAAGACCGTCACCTTCAGCACGTGGGCGAAGTCGGTCCCGGCCGCGTTTAGAGCGGCGGCCAGGTGCTGGTGCACGACCCTCGCCTGCGCCCCCGCATCCCCGGGAGCCACGACCTGGCCCGTCTCGTCGAGAGCAACGCACCCCGAGATGAATAGGACGTCACCCCAGCGAACGGCGTCGGTGTAGTGGCTGAGCGCCGGGGGTGAGCTCTCGAGGGAAAACTCTTCGCGCGCGTGGTCGAGAACGGACATGGTTGGCTCCTGGTGGTTGAGACTCAGTGATCGTGGGCTGGGCGAGCTGGTGCCGGTCGGGAGTTGTCCGGCTGCGACCGCATGGTCTCGGCGGCCATCATCCCGGCGTCGACGATGTGCTGATAGCCCGTACAGCGACAGAGGTTCCCGGCGATCGCCGTACGCACGTCGTCGCGTGTCGGCTCGGGATTCTCCTCCAGGTAGTTCTTCATCACCATCACCATCCCCGGAGTGCAGAACCCGCACTGGAGGGCGTGGCACTGGTGGAAGGCCACCTGCACGGGATGCAGATCGTTGACGTCCGCACCCATGGCCTCCAGCGGTGCATACATGCCGGCGAGGCTCTGCGAGGTCACGTGCTCGACCGGTCGAAGCCGCTCCTTGGAGAGGCCCTCGATCGTGGTCACGCTGCGCCCGGCGACCTGCAGGGCGAGCACATTGCAGGACTTCACGATGTCGCCCTCGACCTCGACCGAGCAGCACCCGCAACGTGCCTCCAGGCAGCCGTTGTGGGTGCCGGTCTTGCCGGCCACGTCGCGGATGAAGTCCAGCAGCAAGGTGCGCTCGTCGATGGTGCCGGTGACGATGTCTCCGTTGATCGTGATGGTCACGTCCTGCACGTCAGCTCCTGGGGATGGCGGTGGCTCGGATGAGTGCCCTGCGGGTCACGCTCTTGATCAACTCACGTTGGTAGCGCAGGTGAGGGGGGTCGTTCGAGGTCTCGGGCCCGAGCACCTCGATGGCAGCGGCATCAGCCACCAGGACTGGCTCGATGGCGTCAACCGGCTGACCGATCAGTCCGGCCGTGCTGGTCACGCACACGGTCGGCCTCGGGGTCGTCGCTCCGACCGTGAGCCGAAGGTCCTCAATGACCCCGTCGCCCACACGCAGGGCGAGCACGGTGGACGCGAGGGCAGCATCGAACACTCGCTGCCGGAACTTCTCGAACACGACGGTGGTGAAGGCCTCGGTCGCCGGGAACCGGACCGCCGTCAGGAGGTCACCAGGCTGCAGGGAGGTGCCACCTCCCTCCAGGAAGAAGTCGGACGGTTCGATGGTGCGCACCCCCTGCGCGGAAAGGACCTCCAGCGATGCACCCACTCCGGTGACGAGCGCCGGAATGTCGTAGCGGGGGTCCGCCGCACACGCGGCGCCACCGATCGTCCCCATGGTCCGGACGGGGCGGTCGGCCAAGTTGCCGCAGACCGACGCGATCTCCGCGTGCCACCCGGTGAACTCCATCCGGGCCAGCGTGGCGTACGTCGTCGCGGCGCCAATGACGAGTTCACCCGAGTCCGCAGCACGCACACCTTCCAGCTCGGACACGCCCCCGAGCGACACCAGGAACGCCGGCGAGTCCGACCGGTCCTTCATGCCCAGGAGCAGGTTCTGTCCTCCGGCGATCACCCGGGCGTCCGGTGCGTGCGCATCCAGCATCTCCACGACCTCGGTCGGAGCGCTCGGCGTCAGGTAGGTGAACGCTCTCACGGCGCACCGTCCACGTCGCCGAGGTCGTCGAGCTCGAGGTCCTCGATCTCGTCGAAGCTGTCCCAGTCGAAGTCCACGCTCTCGGACAGGTCGGGTTCCGGCCACTCCGCGTGCGTCCGTGGACCGGTGAAGTCCGGCATGTCGTCGGGGAAGCGGAACACGCTCAGTCCCTGACGCTCCTTCTCTCGCAGGGCGAGCAGCATCTTCTCGGGCGTGATCGGCAGCGAGGTGAAGCGCACCCCGCTGGCGTTGAAGACGGCGTTGCCGACGGCGGCGGGCACCGGCCCCGTGCCGGACTCCCCTGCGCCCTTCTGGCCACCTGGGATGGTCAGCGACGGCGCCGGGATCTCGAAGTTGTGGTCTAGCTCGGGCATGTCCGTTGCGGTCGGGGCCAGGTAGTTCTTGAAGCTCGCGTTGAGCAGCCGGCCCTCGTCGTCGTAGAGGTAGTCCTCGCCGAGCGCCATCCCCATGCCCATCAGAAACCCGCCCTGGTGCTGCCCCTCAACGACCAGCGGATTGATCACCACCCCGGTGTCGTGGGCCATCACGTAGTCGACGATCCTGATCAGCCCGGTCTCGGGGTCGACCCGCACCCGCGCCGCGTGGGCAGCGCCCGAGTAGGTGACGCTCAGATTGCCCGAGCCGTCGGCCCCCTCACGCTCCGTGGGTGTGTCGTAGGTGGCCGTGGCCTCGAGGCTCGGCTCGAAGCCAGGAGGCAGCTGGTGGGTGCGGTAGGCCACGATGCCGGCCAGGATCTCCAGGTAGAGACCGCTGTCGGGGAGTCGGGCGATGTAGACCCGGTCGTTCGACATCTCCAGCGAGGCGATGTCCGCGTCGAGCACGTGCGCGGCGATCGTCAGCAGTCGTTCACGCAGACGCTCGGCCGCCATCCGGCACGCGGTGCCGAGCACGGCCGCGCCACGACTCGCGTAGGTGCCGAGGCCGAAGGGCGAGTTGAGGCTGTCCGGCTGGGCGAGCGTGATCTTCTCGAAGCCCACGCCGAGCACGTCGGCCACGATCTGCGACAGCATGGTCGCGTGGCCCTGGCCGTGGGTGACGTCGCTGGAGTAGATGGTCACCGTCCCATCGGTCTCGAGCCTCAGGCGTACGGCGGACTGGTCGGTGTCGAACGAGGGGTGGCGACAGCTCGTGTACTTCATCGACACGGCCAGCCCGATGCCCTCGTAGGGCGTCGGGTGCGCCGTGTGCTCCTCGAAGCCGATCGCCTCCGCCGACTTCTGCAGGCAGTCGTAGATGGTGGTGCTGTCGATGACGTGCCCCATCGGCGTACGGAACGGGAAGACCTCGGGCCGCACCACGTTGCGGGAGCGGATCTCGAGAGCGCTCAGGCCGAGCTCGGCCGCGGCCATGTCGACCAGCTGCTCCTTGGCCCAGATCATCTGCGGGATGCCGAACCCTCGAAGCGCTCCACCGGGCGTGGTGTTCGTGTGCACGATGTCGCCGTCCACCCGGATGTTCGGGATCGGGTAGGGCAGCATCCCGACGTTCGTGCCGATGTGCAGCACCTGGTTGCCCCACACCGACATCGCGCCGGTGTTGTGGATGATGTAGTCGCGGTAGCCCGTGATGGTGCCGTCGCGCTTGCACATCAGCTCGGCGTAGCGGACCTGGCCGTTGCGCGCCGTACCCGACTGGAAGATCTCCTTGCGGGTCAGCACCAGGTGGACCGGGCGACCGAGGCGCATCGAGAAGATCGCCGCGATGACCTCGTAGGGGAAGATCTGCGCCTTCGAGCCGAAACCGGCTCCGACCTCGGGAATGATCACCCGCACCTTGTTGCGCGGCATCTGGAGGACGTCGGCGAGCACGTCGCGGACCATGTAGATCGATTGCGTGGATGAGTAGATCGTCAGCACACCGGTGAAGGAGTCGAAGTCGGCGATGCAGCCGTGCGGGTCCAGGGCCGCGCCGGCCTGCCGGTTGGTGGTGAACCGCTGGCGGACGACGACGTCGGCCTCCTCCTCGGCGACGTCGATGTCGCCGATGCGTACCTTGTAGCGGTCGAAGATGTTGCCGTCGCCGAACTCGTAGGTGATGCCCTCCTGGATCAGGCCGGCTCCGGGGGCGATGGCCTCCTCCGGGTCGACGTAGGCCTTGAGCTGATCGAGATCGACCTCGATCTTCTCCAGCGCGTCGAGGGCCTCGTAGCGCGAGCTCGCGACCACGGCCGCCAGCTCCTGGCCGTGGTAGAGCACCTTGTCCACGGCGAAGGGCGTATGGTCACCCACGAGCAGGTCCTGCATCAGGTCGCCCCAGGGCTTGACCTTGCCCACGAGGTCGGCGCCGCACATCGCGTCGAGGACACCTGGCATCGTGAGCGCCGTGGAGGTGTCCACGGAGCGCACCCGCGCGTGCGCCACCTCGCTGCGCAGGATCTTGGCGTAGACCATGCCGGGCAGCCTGATGTCGTCGATGAATCGGGCGGTGCCGGTGAGCAGGGCCAGGTCCTCCTTGCGAGGGACCGACTGCCCAACGAGCTTGGCGGCGACGCCGCTCGCGACTGGGCGTGCTGGAGCCTGGGTCATCTGATCTCCTTCGACTACCAGGTGAGGAACGAGATGGCGGCGAGCAGCCGGCGGCGCTCGACCTCGTTGCCGCGGATCTTGATGCGGCCGGAGATGGACTCGATCGCGGCGGTCGTCTCGTCGTAGTAGATCCGCTGCATGGTCTCGGACAACATGATGCAGAGGATGCGCGGTCGCTCGGGCAGCCCGACCGTGATGTTCTGGACCACGCCGGCATCGATCAGGATGGTGAAGTCCTTCTTGACGTCCGGCATCCGCACCACCAGTGGCCAGTCGCGCCACTTGGCGACCGACGCGACGGTGTCCTTGTTGGGGTTCCACTTCTCCATGTAGTACTCGTCGAGGATGTCGCGGAGGTATTCCGTCGTCACGGTGTCGGGCCGGGGGATGAGCTTCTTGCCGGTGGCGTCCTGCGAGGGTTGAGTCACTGGGTTCTCCTCTGGGGTAGTGCTCGGGGCTCCAGGGCGGACGCGGTCACGGGGCGCCCACCGGGATGTGTCGCGCGGCTCGGTTGAGCTGATTGTCCACCCACGGAACCTTGGTGGCTCGCTCGAGGAACTGGCTGCGACGGTGGGCGAACCGGTCGGGCCACGCACTCGCGACGCGTCCGTAGAGATCGGTCCACCGCTGCACGTGGTCGGTGAGGGGCCGCTCGCCCTTCTCCCACATGGTCAGGGCGGACTCGACGTCGCTCGTGCGGTCCAGGTAGTCCGCGAGCGACAGCGCGTTCTGGAACGTGAGGTTCGCACCCTGACCGAGGTTGGGCGGCTGTCCGTGAGCAGCGTCGCCGACGACGACTGCTCGTCCTCGCGACCAGTGCCGACAGGTGACCCGGATGGCGCGGTCCCACCGCCCGTCGTCACCGACCCTCTCGATGATGCCACCCAGGTCCGGGAACGACTTGAGCCAGCTTCCCTTGTCCACCGGGACGGCGCGACCAGCGACGTCGTCGACGTTGCAGCAGAAGCAGACGTAGTTCATGTCCTCGGTGCAAGGGTCATACAGCAGGCGACGGGAACCACTCCAGTACTCCGTGATCTCGCTGGCCGGGTCGCCCTCGATCCGCGGGATGAGCAACCGGGTGTAGCCCTCCTCCAGGTAGTCCACCCGCTTGGTGAGCAGGAGCGACTCGCGCACCCGGGAGAAGACGCCGTCCGCGGCTACCACCAGGTCGGCGTTCAGCACCTTGCCGTCCTCGAGCTCGAGCTCGCCGACGGCCCGCGCCGCGACCGCGGTCGAGCTCGTACGGATCTCCACGCCCAGCTCCTGGGCGCGCGCGATCAAGGCGTCGTAGAGATCCGCCCGCGGAGGCAGCACCATCCGGTCCTTGTCCCCGAACTCGCGGTGCATCAGCGCGTTGCCCCGTTGGTCCCGAGCCACGAGGGTGTCGATCCGGCAGGCGCGCTTGGTGGCCTCGGACTCCACGCCCAGCGCATTGAGGGAGCGAAGACCGTTCTCCCAGAGCCAGATCCCGGCACCGAACATCCGCAGGGTGTCCGAGCGCTCGTGCACCCGGACGCTCCAGCCTCGCTGGGCCAACGAAATGCTGACGGCCAGTCCACCCAGGCCGGCGCCCGCGATCTCTGCGTGCCTTGATGGCATTGATGTGTCTCTCTTCCCTGTTGGCGCTGCGGTGCTGGGTTCCCGGCCCTGCCCGGGGCCGCTCAGAGGCGAGCGGCGCTGGTACGTCGGCGGAGGACCTGCTGGCGGTAGAAGCCACCGCGCTTGGTCCTCGGCACCACGAACACGTCGTAGAGGACGACCACCGCGACCAGGCCGAACCAGGTCATCGAGGGCTTCCACGCGGTCTGCACGATCGAGACGGCGATGGCCGCCGTGTAGACCAGGAGGAACCAGGCGATCGGAGTGCCGAACTTCGACACGATCGGACGGTCGAGGTCGGTGCGACGCTTCAGCAGCAGGTACAGCAGAGCGACCACGAAGTAGAGCGTGACTGACCAGGTAGACAGGACGCTCGCCACGAAGGCGAAGTCGGTCCAGTAGGCGCCGACCAGGGCGAAGAGCGCGAGCAGCACGATGGCCACCCAGGGCACCGACCGGGACGAGTAGCGGCCGACGACGCGCGGCAGTGCACCCTGCTGGGCATACAGGGCGACGATGCGGCCCATGCCCATGAAGTAGACGCTGAGCGTGGTGTAGGTCGCGACGATCATCGTGGCGAGGGCGAGGTAGAACAGCGGGTTGTGCCCGTACTTCGCGTTCACGATCCCCACGGTCGGCACCGGCAACAGAGCCAGCGCCGCAAGCGGGAGGCTGGTCAGCATCCCGAAGGCCAGCGGGAGCTGCCGGATCCACAGCTGCCAGGCGGCCGAGAGCAGACCGACGTCCCGGGACTTCCCGAAGTCGGACCACTCGTCCACGAGCACCTGCTGGACCTCCATGATCCCGGCCATGATGCCGAGCCACAGCCCGGCGACCACGAGCACGGTGTACCAGTGGATGGGGGTCGGCGACTCCCAGTTGGCGCTCAGGTCGTGGCGGTTGGTGAGCAGGAACAGGACACAGGCGGCGAGCAGCAGGTCGCCGACCAGCGTGATGACGACGAGGAACGACTGCACCTTGCCGGTGATCTGTCGTCCGAGGAGGTTCAGGCCGACCACGGGCAGCAGCACGACGTAAGGCCAGATCTGGTCGGGCACCGCGGGGAACAGCACTGTCAGCAGTCCCTTGGCCACCTGCAGCTCGAGCCACATGAAGCCGCCGTACACAGGCGCGTAGAGGATCAGGTAGGAGGTGCCCAACGAGAACACGCCGGCTTCTCGCGCGTAGGACTGCAGTGAGCCCGGCTCCGGGACCGCGGTGATCATCTCGCGGTAGAGCCACCAGGCGCAGTGGATCACGAGGGCGCCGGCGACGAAGCCGATCAGCGTCCACTTGATGCCGTAGGAGCCGGCGACGAACACGATCCACGCCCAGACGGCCGTGAACAGCATCTCGCCGGTGCCGATGGCGGAGACGTCGAACCATGACAGTGGCTTCTCGTTGACCAGCCCGATGTCGTCGCCGAGGTCGTCGAGTCCCCCGGACCCGACGTTGAGCTCTTCACTGGTGGCCATCTTTACCTCCGGTAGGCGGTGCGGTGCGGTGCGGTGCGGTGGACGGCGACGCTGCCGCGTGACGGGGGAAGCAGGTGGGGTCAGAACTCACGCGCGGACCGCTCGCGACGGGTGATCGCGGAGACGAGGTCGGGCGCTTCGTCCGGGTGGTCCGGCAGGTCGTGCGCCGACTCGTCGGCGTCGGCGACCCGCTGCGGGTCGGTCGGGTCACCCAGGCCGTGCACCACCTCGTAGGTCAGGTCAATGGTCGAGTAGCCGAGCCCGCGCTCGTGCGGCCAGGAGCGCGCCAGCATCTCCTCGTCGAAGACCACGACCTTCCCGCTCTGGATGACGGTCTCGATCGCCTCGCGACGCTGCAGCACGGTGATGTCCGCGACGGGGTCGCCGTCGACGACCAGCAGGTCCGCGATGCAGCCCGGCCGGACCTCACCGACCTCGCCCTCGAGCCCAACCATCAGGGCGGCGTTGCTGGTGCCCGCCTGGATCGCCTCCAGCGAGGTCAGTCCGGCGTAGGTCATCAACAACTCGAGCTCACGGGCGTGCCACACGCCGTAGGGCGTCACCGAGAAGCCGCTGTCAGTACCCAGCACCAGCTTCACGCCTGCGGCGCGAGCTCGGTGCAGGGCGTCACCGGTCCGGTCCAGCAGCCGCTTCATCCCGTCGCGCAGGTCGACGGGAGCACCGACAAGCTCGCCCCACTCGGCCTCGTTGGCCAGCAGCAGCAGCGTCGGGACGAGTGGCGTGCCCGAGTCGGCCAGGGCGCTCACCGTCTCGTCGTCCATGATGTTGCCGTGCATGATCCAGTCCATGCCGGCGTTCACCGCAGCCCTGACCTCGCTGGAGCCGCGGGCATGGATGGTGATCTTCTTGCCGAGCTGGTGGGTCAGGTCGGCCATGGCTTTCATCTCGTCGTCGGTGAACGACTGGAAGTCACCGAAGGGGCTGTCAGCCAGCTTGATCAGGTCCACACCGTTCTTCACCTGGTGGCGGATCTCGTCGATCATCGGGTCCAGGGTGTTGTGCACGATGCCGATGGAGCCCTCCGGGACGCCGACCGAGTCGGGGTACCAGTCGGTCAGGCCGTTGCTGGTGGAGATGTAGCGACCGGCCGAGGTCATCCGGGGCCCCTGGACCATGCGGTCCTTGATGGCCTCGCGCAATCCCACGCCGATGTAGTAGCTGCCGCCCGGCTGGGAAATGCTCGTGACCCCGGACCGCAGCACCTTCTGGGCGTTGAAGGCGGCCTTGAGGGTACGGAGCTCGGGGCTCGTGTAGAGGTCGATCTCCTCCTCGGAGCGGCTCTCGCCGTACGTCATGTGGCAGTGGGCGTCGATCAGCCCCGGCATCACCGTCTTGCCGGTGGCGTCGATCTCCTCGAACGGGTCGCCGGTGGGGATCATGTCGCGGGAGACGTGGGTCCCGACGTCGGCGATACGGGAGTCCTTGACAAGCAGCGAGGCGTTGAGGACGGGGGCGTTGCCGGCCCCGTCCACCACGGTGGCGTTGGTCAGGAGCAACCAGGTCGAAGACATGTGCACACCCTTCCCAACCCCCGTGAAAGAAGGCGAAATGCGATCAGCGGCGAGAGTCGCGGAACAGCTTCAACGTGGTGGGTGAGGGCTCGGCGCCCAGCTCGCCGAGCGCCGCCTCGCACGCCCGGTAGGCGGCGATCACGCGATCATGGTCGCCGTGGATCTGCGCCAAGCGCATCTCCAGCCGCCAGGCAGCCTCGCGGTAGGGGTCGTCGTCGAGCACCTGCTGCACGAGCCCGGCCGCCTTCGCGTACATGCCCTCGGCGTAGGCGACTTCGGCCGCCTCGACGCGAGCGCTGCGCACGAGCTCGTCGATCCGCAACCGTCGGTCCTCGACCCACTGCGAGTTCACCGAGGGCAGGTAGGTTCCCCGATCGGCGATCTCGAGGGCGACGAGCAGCAGCCGGAGCCGTTCGCGGCCCCGCTGGGCCGAGGCCTCGCCCAGCAGCGAGATCAGCCGTCGCGACTCCGTGGAGACACGCATCCGGGGCCCGAGCCGCAGTACCCCAACAGCGGTGTCCGGGTCGAACATCTCCGGGATCACGCGCCGCAGCTTGAGCACCGCCTGCCGGAGGTACGACGATGCCGAGTCACCACGTCGTCCCTCGAACAGCGCATCGAGCAGCGCCGTGCGCGACGTCTCCTCATTCTCCCGGTTGGCCATGAACGCCAGCAGCTCGACGCTCTTGTTCAGCCCGGGGCTGACGTCCTTGCCGTCCGCCTGGATGGCGACATGTCCGAACTCGACGACCTCGACGTTGGCAGCCACGGTGTCGGTCCCTACCATGCCGCGTACGGCGAGCCCACGACCGATCTCGTGCCACGGCGAGTCCGCGGTCTCCTCGAGGTCGATGCGGCGGGTAAGCACGTCGGGGAACTCCGCCAGCGCCTTGAGCAGGTAGTGGTTCGATCCTTGGCGCTGCGCGGAGATGCGAGCCAGGTCGGCTGCCTCGTCCGCTGCCTGCTCCCGGCCCACCCGCCATTCCGCTTCGGAGAGGTAGGTCGCAGCAGTGGACAGGAAGAGCAGCCGCTCCCCCCGCTCCATGCCGGCCACCGCGCACCGGAGGTGCGTCACGGCCTCCTCGTCCATGCCCTCGTGCAAAAGCACCAGGCCGGTCAGCATGTCGCGCTGCTCGCTGAGAAAGGCATAGGTGCCGGCCACGGGATGGGTGGCGAGTGCCTCGAGGACCGCCCGCGCCGCGGCCGGGTCGTCGTGCAGGCGCAGCTCGAACTCCGCCTCGAGTAGGAGGCTGTAGCTCTCGAACAGGGAGGAGCCCGTCGCCTCGATCCGGCTGCGTCCCTCGTAGAGCAGCCGCTCGGCCTCGGCGTGGTCGCCGATCTCGATCATCATCCGGGGCCCGAGGACGGCCGAGAGCCAGACGCTCTGCTCGGAGGGGTCGGACAGGTCGGCCAGCCGGTGATAGACCTCGAACGCCCGCTCGGTGTGACCGGCGGCCAGGAGCGCGCTGACCAGCCACGACTCGGCAGCCTTCGCGGCCCAAGGCGACGTGGGCGCGACCGTCAGCAGCGGCAGCCGGCCCAGGTCGAAGTGGATGCGGAGCACCAGAGCGTCCATCGGTCCACCGCTCAGCCGGCGGAACCGTGGGTCGGCGACGAAGCCGGGCTCGTCGCGGATGACGCTCAGTGCGTAGCGCGCGGCGTCGGCCTCGGGTCCGTTGCCGGCGACGCCGACGATGACGTCGATGTCGGCCACCCGGCCCGCGTGCAGGTAACACCACGCCATCAGCCCCGCCGCGCGCTCGGAGGACCGAGCCAATTCGGTGCGCAGGCCCAGCTCCTCGAGCCGGTCGGCGAGCGCGACTCCCTTGAAGAACTTCTCCTGCACCACGGTGAGCATCAGCTCCGACGGGGTGAGCAGCACGTCGTCGTCCCGGCGTACGGGGGCCAGGGCGTCCAGCCACCGTTGGGCGAGGACGAAGTCGGCGCGCTCGATCACCCGCTCCAGCACCGGGTTCACGATCTCAAGAGCCTCCTCGAGGCATCCCGCCGAGAGGTACTCCTCGACGGCCTCCTCGAGCAGGTCCTCCGAGGCGAGCAGCCGGGCATGGGCCCGTCGCAGGCGCCGCTGCTCACCGTCGTCCACCCTCTCCAGGCGTCGCAGTAGGAACTCCCGGAACCGAGGGTGGCAGCGCAGCGCAGTGCCGTCGTTGTGCCAGCTCACCGGGAGCCGCAGGCCACGCAGGGAGTGCATCCGCTCTGAGACACTGCTCAGGCCCAGCGCCTCGGCGTTCGCGACGGTGACTTCCTCCAGGACGGCGGTGCTGATGAGAAATTCGGCGTCTGCCCGGTCGAGCTGGTCGAGGATCTCGGTCGCGAGGTAGCCGTGGAGCGGGTCGGCCTCGCCGCCGAGACCGATCACGTGGTCCGACGCCCGCCACGCCTCGAACAGGACGCCGGTCATCCACCCGCCGGTCTCGACGAGCGCGTCGACGGGGTCGATGTCGGAGCGGCCCGAGGCGGCCAGGGCCTGGGTCGCCTCGTCAACGGTGAGCGCCAGGTCCTCCTCACCCACCGCCGCCACCCAGCGGGCCTCCCCGAAGCTGCTGCTGAACGGCAGCTGGGTCCGGCTCGCCAGGACGAGGCGGGCCGAGGGAGGCAGGTAGCGCGCGAACGACGCAATCACGTCGAGTGCTTCCGAAGAGCCCGCCAGCCGCTCCACGTCGTCCAGCACGATCAGGACCTGGGCGTCACCGATCGACTCCGCGAGCAGGCCCGCCACCTCGGCGTGCGGGATCTGGGCGCTGAGGGCGGACGTGGCCACCTGTGCCACCTGCGGCACCTGCAGCGCGAGCGCGGCCTCGAGGTAGACGAGCAGCCGGCCGGTGGCGCTGTCGGTGGTGTCGACATCGAGCCACACGAGCTGGCGCTGCAGCCGCTTTGCCGCCTGCAGGATGGCCGTCGTCTTGCCTGCACCCGCCGAGGCGTAGACGAAGACCAAACGGTGCTGGTCGATCAGCCCCATCAACAGCGTCTCCAGGCGCTGTCGAGGAACCACGTCCTCGCCCAGCGTCGACGGCAGGATCTTGCGCCGGATCACCCAGGGCTGGGTGGCCACAGCCTGCGCCCCGGGCTCGCTCGGACGCGACCCTTCCTGGATATCGTGTCCGTTGCCCACTCGGCTCCTGCCTAGTCCGCGGGCCCCACGCGCTGGCGTGGCCCTTCGATCACCGACGGCAGCGCCGAGCCTACGACGCTCTCCTGTGGAACCGGCACAGCGCAGTGACGGACGGGCCGTCCCACCCAGCGCTCGGCCGACATCTACTCGACGCCGGCCAGGAAGTCCTCGAGATGGCCGGTCAGCAGCTCGGGACGCTCGAGCCAGGACAGGTGGCCTGCATGCGGGATCGTGACTCGGGTGGCGAGTGGGATGAGCTCTGCCACCGTGGCGTTGTACCAAGGCAAGGTGATCAGGTCGTCCTCGCCGTTCACCACCAGGCAAGGACAGCCGAGTGAGTGCAGCCTGTCGCGCGTCTCATGGGTGAGGTCGGCGCGGAAGTGCCCGGCCGTACCGGCCAGCGAGGTGGACAGGTGACCCCGCAGTCGCTCCTCGACAGAGCTCTGCAGCTCGGGCTCGTGGTCGTAGAGCCACGGCGAGGACATCCAGAAGGCGAACTGTGCGTAGACGTCGAGGGGGCCGTTCTCCAGGGCGTAGAGCCGGGACTCGAAGTGCCGGCGTACGTGGTGCTCAGCGGAGGTGGAGGACCAGGTCGCCAACAGCACCAGCGCGCGCACCAGGTCGGGGCGCAGGAGTGCAAGCTCCTGGGCGACGGCCGATCCGAGGCTCAGCCCGATGACCGTCGCGGTGGTCACGCCGAGCTCATCCAGGAGCTGAGCCAGGTCGGTCGCCAGGTCGGCCACGGTGAACTCCGTGTCGGCGCCGGTGCTCTCACCGCTGCCGCGCAGGTCGACGCTGATGCAGCGGTGGCTGCTGGAGAAGACCGCCACCTGCTGCTCCCAGGTGCGGCCGCGCAGGCCGGTCCCGGGGACCCAGAGCAGCACCGGTCCCTCCCCGGCCTCCTCGTAGTAGAGATCGACGTCGGCGCACGTGACGAGCGGCATGCGCTACGCCACGAACCGGTGACGCAGCTCGCCGATGCCCTCGACGTAGCTGACCAGCTCGTCGCCCGCGGCCAACCAGCGAGGGGGCGTCCGACCCATGCCCACGCCCGCGGGGGTGCCGGTGAAGACGATGTCCCCGGGAGCGAGCGGCACGACAGCGGAGAGCTTCTCGATGATGGTGGGTACGTCGAAGATCAGCTCGTTGGTTCGCGACTGCTGGACCGTCTCGCCGTTGATCGTCGCCCCGATGGCCAGGTTGTCGGGGTCCGCCACTTCGTCGAGGGTGACCAGCCACGGGCCCACCGGGCCGAAGCGCGGGAACGACTTGGCGAGGCTGAACTGGGGCGACGGACCGGCCATCTGGGACCTCCGCTCCGACAGGTCCTGCCCCACGCTCAGACCGGCGACGTGGGACCAGGCCTGCTGCCGTCCCACCTGGAAGGCTCGACGGCCGATGACCGCCACCAGCTCGACCTCCCAGTCGGTGTTGCCACCGGGCGGGAGACGGACGTCTCCCCGCGCACCGGTGATGCACGCCGGAAACTTCGTGAACACGGGGGGATCGGCGTCCGGTACCTCGAAACCGGACTCTGCCGCGTGCTCGGAGTAGTTCAGGCCGATGGCGAACACCTGTCCGGGTCGGGGGGACGGGGACCCCAACCGGTCCTCGTCCACGGCTGTGAGTGGGCCGTCCGGTGCGCTGGCGACCCAGTCGACGAACTCGTCCCATCGGCCATATACGGCCTGGGGGTCGGACGTGAAGCGTCCCGCGCTGGCTCGTTCAACGTCAAGTGCCCCGTCGGGACCCATCAGCACGAGGCGGCCGTCGAGGTTCGCAATGCGCATGCCAGCAGTCTGGGCGCGGAGCGTGAAGGAGGCCGAAATGTACTGAGTCCGCTCCGGCTGTGGGCCGCGACACATTTCTCGGCAGCCTCTGGCCAGCGCTCCGACTCCCGGGTGACGTCATCGCCCCAAGCTGCAGCGCTCGGCGCCCCGTCGCACACTGGGCGTCGCATCCCCGGCACGGCCGCTGCCCGGCGGCCATCGCGCTTGCGATAAGTGCGAATAAACGCGTCACGACTCAAGTCCCGCAGACCCGTAGTCCCCACCGCCCACATTACCTCTGGGCGCCGCAGATCCGGCAGCGTCGAACGGCAGCCGGCGACGGCCCCCAACGGATTGCCGCAAACACCGTCGAGCCTCTTGCCAGAGCGTTCAGCCGCGTCTACTACCGCGCCGTCTACTACTCCGTCGCCCTGCCGGATCCTCACCACACCTGCACGGGCGCCACTCCCCCGTCTCCACAGACAGGCCCCGACAATATGGCGACGCACTCTCAGCCCTTGCCCCCAGCAACCACCCGATCGGGCCTTGACGCTTCGTGACTGGCGCGAGGATAACTGGGATAGCAGCGAGCCTCCGAGCAGGGTGGCGGCGCGCGACTGACGCCAGCCGGCGCCGCTTACGGGAAGTACGCGACATGTTCGGATCCCAAGCCCTCGAAACCGCCATCGGCCTCGCTGCCATGTTCTTCATCATCGCGACCGCCGCCTCCTCGATCACCGAGTTCATCTCCCGCGTCTTGAACAAACGGGCAAGGGATCTGGAGAAGTCCATCGCGGCGCTCCTCGAGGGAGACAAGCTTGAGAAGCTCATCGAGGGCAAGAAGGGCAAGACGGCCCGAGCGGAGGTCAGCAAGGCCATCGACTGGATCAAGAAGACCTCGGTGTGGCAGTCCGCCGCCGCGTCTTCGGGCAAGACACTTTGGAAACGCCACCCGAAGGGGCCTAGCTACCTCTCCGCGAAGCTGTTCGCCGACGCCGTTGCCGAGCTGCTCACCCAGCACAAGCTCATCGCGGCCGTAGCCCCGCCCGCCCAGGGTGAAGGCGATTCGCCAGCAACGGCAGTCCCGGTGAGTACTGCGCCAGCGGTGGCGGACGGGGAGCCGACCTGGCCGGAGAACCTGAAGAAGCGCCTCGACGCGATGGTCGCCGAGGGGCGCACCGACCTGATCTCCCTCAAGGCTGGCATCGAGACTTGGTTCGACGAGTCGATGGGCCGCGCCGAGGGCGCCTACAAGCGCTGGGCCACCCTGATCCTGTTCGTGGTCGGCCTCTTCCTCGCGGTCTCCTTGAACCTGTCCACGATCAGCACCGCCTCGGCCCTCTGGCGAGACCCGGTCACCCGAGAGGCCGTGGCTAACTCAGCCACGGCGCTGACCAAGAATGACGACACCACGGCGGCTCACATCAAGTCCGTCGCCGACGCGGCCAACAAGGTCGACTCCCTGGGAATCCCAGGCGGCTGGAACACATCGCACAAGGCGGTCTGGTTCGGCAGCAACACGGTGCACGTGGACTTCATGACCGTCACCACGGCACGGCTCTCGGACCTTGCCGGTTGGTTCCTCACCGCCGTGCTGGTGATGCTCGGGGCTCCGTTCTGGTTCGACCTGCTGGGCAAGCTGGTCTCCATCCGCGGGGCAGGCGCGAAACCGGTCACTGCTGCCAAGGACGACTCCTCGGCCACGACCACCGCTGCGGCGACCACGACCACCACCACGACAGCTGACCCGGCCAACCCATCCGCCAAGACGACGGTCGCCACGACCGGTGAGGTCACGCCGGCCGGACCGGCGACCCCGTCGTTCGCCAAGCTGGTCGGACTCATCCCCTAGGGAACGAGCGCTTGTCACCAGCTGTCGTTCGGTGTCGGCACTAACGGGATGTTGCGCAGGCAGATCAGATCAAGGCTCCCGGCCGGCATCTGCCCCCAGATGGAGCCGCAGTTCGGGGTGCAAGTTGGCGCATCGACGCGGCGACGGCACCATCGGCTACGTCGGCGTGGTGGCACAGGCACCCCTACCCCGCGCTAGGGCAGGATCGTGACCAGGAGGAGGCGATGCTGCGAGTCGCACCGGTCTTGGTCATCGGCTGACGATGCAGTTCAGCCACGAACAGCTGTCCGGTGGCGGCGTCACGGCGGGGCTCAATCATGGTGGCGGCCACCCGAACGCACGGGACGTCGGCGTCCAGGTCGACGTCGGTCCACCGCAAGGCCAGCGCCTCACCGATACGCATCCCCGTGCCCAGCAGCACAAGCACCACGTCGTGCAGATCGGAGGTTCGCCGGGGTGCCACCCATCAACAAGCCACGCTCGTCGCGAGCAACACCGCTCTGATGGGTTGCCGTCAGCTCAAGCAGGTTGCGGCCTGCTCAACCGTAGAGCTTGGACTGCCCGCCGTCGCCGAGGTGCGCGCCGGACCTCGCGCATCGGGTTGCCAGTGATCGCGTCGTGGCGCACTGCCATCGCGAACATCTGCGCGAGCACACTGCGGGAGACTCGAGTGGTGCGACCACTGAGGTCCACTCGGGTCAGTGCCACATCGACCACACCCGTCCTGGCCTCGATCAATCGGAGCCCACCTAGGCGATGGTTGACGATCCGAGACAGTGCGGCCTGGTACCCAGCCAAGATCTGCGGCGACACCGCACCACTTTCCTTACGGCGCCCACTCTCGTAGAAGAGTCCCGGGCCTCCTCACGACGGCGCCGCATCCAGTACTCACCTAGCTCCTGAACGGTCATGTCCGGCTCCGCCCCACGAAAGCCCAGAGGACGCCTCTGCGCCAGTCGCTCCTCCAACGCCACCTCCGCCTCCAGAAGCCCGGGCCTGCGCGCGGAACGAGACGTCGGCGTCCGTCGAGGTCGCATACCCACTCCGAGGCGAGCCACTGCTCCACGGCACCACTGGTGACCGGACGGACCCAAGTCCTTCCGTGGTCGCCCACTGGCGTGCGACTACTCACCGACGACCTCCCTGTCCTCAACAACGATCTCCGGCCAAGCGGCGAGCGAAGCGGGAGCTATGTCGCGAAACAGGCCGTCTGGCCAATCGCCGCAGCCTGGTGAGCAACTGGTGAGCCGACCAGCATCAATCCCCGTGCGGAGCCCCGAGAATCACGTGTCCACGCAGGTCAGGACGGTGTCTCGAGCCGCCTGCCGGAATCGAACCGACGACCTTCTCAGTGAATCGGTCGGGCTCCACACGACTCCGCAGAAGCCCTCTGAACTGCCGAAACGCGCCTGAAGAGAGACGCTAGGACGACCTCGATGCTGTAGCAACTGCAACCGAACTGCACCAGAAGCTCCGTACCTAGGCGCTTTCGTTCGGTGCTCGCTGTGTGATCTCGGGCTCGGTCTTCTCGCGGACCTCGTCCTCGGTGACCCCGGGGGCGAGCTCCACGAGCTCGAGGCCCTGCTCGGTGATGTCGAGGACGCACAGGTCGGTGATGATCCGCTGGACCAC
>JAOPYC010000095.1 GCA_025964795.1 Marmoricola sp. | reverse complement strand
CAAGCACGAAGCCCTGCCGTGACGGGTCCGCTCCGGGTGCCGGTGGCGATCCCGGAGCCGACGCTGGACCCCCCGGCCCGGGACCGACGGAACGACAATGGGAAAGACGGGTAGCAGCAATGGATATGGCCTCTCTGGTCGTGAGCCTGGTGGTGGCGCTGGCGGTGATCTTCTTCATCGTGAACGCCGTCAAGGTGGTGCGGCAGCAGCGGGTGGGGATCGTGGAGCGCCTGGGCAAGTTCAAGCGCACCCTGGAGCCCGGACCGCACCTGGTCGTGCCGGTGCTGGACAAGGTCCGCTACAACCTCGACATGCGGGAGCACGTGGTCCCCTTCCCGCCGCAGGGGGTGATCACCGAGGACAACCTGATGGTCAACATCGACTCGGTCATCTACTTCCAGGTCATCGACCCGGTGCGTGCCGCGTACGAGGCCCAGGACTACATCAAGGCCATCGAGCAGCTGACCATGACCACGCTCCGCAACATCGTCGGCGGCATGACCCTGGAGCAGACGCTGACCTCGCGCGAGGACATCAACCGCGGGCTGTCGGGCGTGCTCGACGAGGCCACCGGACGCTGGGGCATCCGCGTCGGTCGCGTCGAGATCAAGGGCATCGACCCGCCGCCCTCCATCAAGGACTCGATGGAGAAGCAGATGCTGGCCGACCGTGACAAGCGCGCGGTCATCCTCACCGCCGAGGGCCAGCGGCAGTCGTCGATCCTCACCGCGGAGGGCAACAAGCAGGCCGCGATCCTCTCGGCCGAAGGTGACCGCGAGGCGCTGATCCTGCGTGCGCAGGCCAACCGGGAGGCCGCGATCCTCAAGGCCCAAGGTGAGGGACAGGCGATCCAGACGGTGTTCCAGGCCATCCACGACGGCCAGCCGGACCAGGCGCTGCTGGCCTACCAGTACCTCCAGATGCTGCCCAAGATCGCCGAGGGGTCGGCCAACAAGGTCTGGGTGGTGCCCTCCGAGATCACCAAGGCGCTCGAGGGCCTCGGCTCGGCCGTCCATGAGGTCGCGGGGATCCCGCACAGGACCGACGGCCCGCTCAAGCGCGTCGACATCCCCACCATCGAGCCGCCGACCACCCCGGACTCGTCGCTCTCGAGCGCCCACGAAGAGGTGCAGAAGGCGATCCGGGCGGCCGAGGAGTCGGCTGCCTCGGCCGGCGGTCGACCGGGCACGGCTCCGCCCCTCGACCTCCAGCCGCCCGTCGACCCCGAGCCACCGGTCGACTCATCCGCACCCCCGACGCCGCCGGAGTCCGACCCGGGCGACCCGACAGGTGAGGCCCCCGCCCGCCCGTGAGCCTGTTCGAGGTCGTCGCCATCCTGCTCGCAGGCGTGGCGGCCGGAACCATCAACACCGTGGTGGGATCGGGAACGCTGATCACGTTCCCGACCCTGCTGGCGTTCGGCATCCCGCCCGTGACCGCCAACGTCTCGAACACGGTCGGCCTGGTGCCGGGCTCGCTCTCCGGGGCGATCGGCTACCGCGCCGAGCTGGTGGGGCAGCGGGCCCGGCTGGTCCGGCTCGGCAGCGCCTCGCTCTTCGGCGGCGTCCTCGGCGCGCTGCTGCTGCTGTGGCTGCCCTCGGCCGCCTTCGACGCGATCGTGCCAGTGCTGATCCTGCTCGGCTGCCTGCTGGTCGTCGTCGGCCCGCGCATCTCGCGCCGGGTGGCCGCGCGAGCGGAGGCCCGTGGCGGGATGGCCGAGCAGGGCGTCTGGTGGGTGTGGCCGGCTGTCGCCCTGGCCGGGGTGTACGGCGGCTACTTCGGCGCCGCCCAGGGCGTCCTGCTGATGGGCATCCTCGGCATCGGCGTCGCCGACACGATGCAACGGCACAACGCCACCAAGAACGTGCTGGCCATGCTGGTCAACGGGGTCGCGGCCGTGATCTTCATCGTCGTCGCGGACGTGGACTGGCGGGTGGCGGGCCTGATCGCCCTCGGCTCGGTGATCGGTGGTCAGATCGGCGCCACGGTGGGCCGCCGCCTCCCGGCCACCGTGCTCCGCGCGGTGATCGTGGTGGTCGGCGTCGTCGCCCTCCTCACCTTTCTCCTCTGAGGCGTCAGTCCTGGAGGCCGACGACCCCGTTGGCGATCGCGGCGGCGGCCACGACCGCGAGGGCGATGCCGGCCTTCTTGCTCACGGCACCCGAGGCGGCGGCGGTGAGGCCGGTGAGGGCGTCGGCCGCGTCGACGGCCACGCCGACCTGGACCAGCCGCCGGCGGGCGTCGCCGGTGGCCACCAGGGTCAGGCCTCCGAGGGCGATCTCGCGGGAGCCGAACATCCGCGACAGGTAGGGCAGTGCCGGGTTGGCCGCACCGTCCAGCAGGAACAGCCGGGCGGCGAGCTTGGGGGAGACGAGGGACACGGTGCCGACGGCGATGCGGCCGAAGGCGAGGCCGGTGATGGGATCCATGGGCCAGAGGCTAGCGGTCAGCCGACGTACGCCGTCAGGAACCTGTGCAGCTCGTCGAAGACCTGTCCGCGCGCCGGCTCGGGGGAGAGCGTGACGTCGTGGAGCGCGCCGGGGACCTGGGCGATGGTGACGTGGCGCGAGAGCTGGGAGGCCCGGCGGCGCATCCGCTCCACGTCGAGCACGACGTCCGAGCTGTGCGCGTCCGCCTCCAGGCTCGGGTCGCCCGTCCGGGCCGAGCTGACCAGCAGCACGGGAGCGTCGACCTCGAGCCCGCGTTCGATGCGTGCCTGCCCGATGCGTACGGCGCGGATCCAGCCGGCGTACACCGGCCAGGACCCCTCCGGCTTCCAGGCCAGGTCGAAGTCCCACTCGCCACCGAAGTCGCGGTGCAGGCTGCGGGTGTAGCCGCCGCTCACCTCGCGCGGGATCGGCCGCATCGGCTGGTAGCGGCCCAACCGGTGGATGGCCGGCATCGCCAGCAGCCGGGTGAACGCGTCCCCGTGCATGTCGATCCACGGTGCGTTCAGGAACACGCCCGCCGCACGGTGCCGCCGGTCGTTGAGCCAGAGCGGCACGGTGAGGCCGCCCGTCGAGTGGGCCGAAAACACCAGGTGGTCGTGGTCGCGCGCGATCCGCTCGTGGGCGAGGTCGAGCTCCTCGTAGTAGGTCCCGAGGTCGGCGACGTAGTTGGGCGTCTGGTGCGGGCGCAGCGACCGGCCGTACTTGCGCAGGTCCAGCGCGTAGAAGTCGTAGCCGTTGGCCACCCAGAAGTCGGCGGCCACAGTCTGGAAGAAGTAGTCGCAGTAGCCGTGGACGTGCAGCACGGCCTTGCCCGTGGGCGATTCCGCCGGGCGGTGGACGAGGGTCGCCACGACGTCGCCCTCGGCATCGGGCCGCAGACGCAGCGTCTCCCGGGTGTACGGCGCTCCCAGCAGATCCCTCTCAGGCACGCGATGATCCTGTCACGCCGCCCCCTGGGGTGAGCTCACCCCAGGGGACGGCCGAGGACCAACCCCTCCGCGCAGGACTACTGGCTCGCGTGCGTGGCGTCCTCCACGACCGGGGACGAGGCGTCTTCCTTGGCCTCGCCCGGCTGGGCGCCGGGAGCGCCGGCGTCGATGCCCTCGCGCACGAGCTCCTCGATCTTCTTGCCGGTGTCGGAGTCGACGCTCTTCCAGTACTTGAAGGCTCGCTCGAGCACGTCGCCCTCGACGCCGCCGAGCAGGTGCCCGGCGACGGTCTTGACGAAGTTGGCGCGGATCTCGTCGTCCCAGACCTCGCGGACCAGCGTGCCGGCCTGGCCGAAGTCGTCGTCGGCCTCGCGCAGCGTGTAGGCCTGGCGCACCATGGCGCCGTCGGTCTCCCAGCTGTCGTCGACCTCGCCCACCTCGTCGGCGTAGCCACGGCCGAAGGCGTTCGGCGCGTAGACCGGGTCGTCCCCGCGGTGCTCGTAGGCCATCGGGCCGTCCTGGGTGTAGGTGTTCACCTCGACCTTGGGACGGTTGACCGGGAGCTGCAGGTAGTTCGGCCCGATGCGGTAGCGCTGGGTGTCGGCGTACGCGAACGCCCGGCCCAGCAGCATCTTGTCGGGGCTGAAGCCGATGCCGGGAACCACGGAGCTCGGCGCGAAGCTGGCCTGCTCGATCTGCGCGAAGAAGTTGTCCGGGTTCTTGTTCAGCGTCATCGTGCCGACCTTGATCAGCGGGTAGTCGCTGTGCGGCCAGATCTTGGTCAGGTCGAACGGGTTGTAGCGGTAGGTCTTGGCGTCCTCGTAGGGCATCGCCTGGATGGACAGCGTCCAGCTCGGGAAGTCACCCTGGTCGATGGCCTCGCGCAGGTCGCGGCGGTGGAAGTCCGCGTCCTCACCGGCGATCCTGGTGGCCTCGTCGTCGGAGAGGGCCTCGACGCCCTGGTTGCTGTGGAAGTGGTACTTGACCCAGTGCTTCTCTCCGGCCGCGTTGATCCACAGGTAGGTGTGCGAGCCGTAGCCGTTCATGTGCCGGTAGGTCCTCGGGATGCCGCGGTCGCCCATCAGGTACGTCACCTGGTGCGCCGACTCCGGGTTGAGGCTCCAGAAGTCCCACTGCATGTTGTTGTCGCGCAGGCCGCTGCCGCCGCGACGCTTCTGCGAGCGGATGAAGTGCGGGAACTTCATCGTGTCGCGGATGAAGAACACCGGGGTGTTGTTGCCGACGAGGTCGTAGTTGCCCTCGCTCGTGTAGAACTTCAGCGCGAAGCCGCGAGGGTCGCGCCACGTGTCGGGGGAGCCCTGCTCGCCGGCGACGGTGGAGAAGCGCGCGAGCATCTCGGTCTTCACGCCGGGCTGGAACAGCCCCGCCTTCGTGTACGCCGACACGTCCTCGGTGGTCTCGAACTCACCGAAGGCGCCGGAGCCCTTGGCGTGCACGTTGCGCTCGGGGACCCGCTCGCGGTTGAAGTGCGCCATCTGGTTCAGGAAGTGCACGTCGTGCAGCAGGATCGGCCCGTCCGGACCGATGGACAGCGAGTTGCGGTCACTCGGGGCCGGGGCACCCGTGTCCGTCGTGGACCCGAGACCGGCCTCCTGCGACGGTGCGGTCGCGATCGAGGTGTCGGACGGCTGGGGCAGCTCTGGCATGTGCTCACTCCTGGTTGGTTGCCGGGTGGTGCGGTGAAGGAAACGGGCTCGACGAGCCGGTTCCGAAGTTCCCTTCGACACAACCACTCAAACTGGAACGAGTCAAGTGTAGGAGCTAGTGCTGGTAGGTCCCGTGCAGGATCGCCCGGCCGGCGGTCTTGAAGGCCAGGTTGAAGCTGACCACCGCGGGGGAGGCGTCGGAGTCCACGCCGAGGGACTCCTCCCGCACTGCGTGCACCACGAAGTAGTAGCGGTGCACCTGGTCACCCTCGGGCGGGGCCGCCCCCATGAACGCCTTGCTGCCGCCGTCGTTGCGACACATGAAGGCGTTGCCGGGCAGGTCTGCGCGCTCCGCCCCGGCACCGGCCTCGAGCGAGGTGACGTCGGCCGGGAGGTCGACCAGGACCCAGTGCCAGAAGCCCGACGGGGTCGGCGCGTCGGGGTCGAAGCAGGTCACCGTGAAGCTCTGCGTGCCCTCCGGCACGTCGCTCCACGACAGCTGGGGCGAGGTGTCGCCCTCGGCGTTGACCTGGTCGCCCGTCAGCGGCTCACCGTCGGTCACGTCGGAGCTGGTGACGGTGAAGCTCGGCACCTGGGGGAGCAGGTCGTAGGGGTCGGGGTGCACGGGGCGGTTGAGAGTCATGGGCCCGAAGATAGTCCGCAGGGTGGGCCCGCGGCACGGGGCCGGCACCCCCAGTCCGCACAATGGACCCGTGACACCCCACCCTCATCCTCCCGGCGACTTCCCCACCTACCCGACCGGCCTCCGCCTCGCCGGGCGCAAGGTCCTCGTGGTCGGCGGGGGCAACGTCGCCCAGCGCCGGGTGCCGACCCTGATCGCGGCCGGCGCCGTCGTGCTCCTCGTCTCGCCGGAGGTCACGCCCGCCATCGAGGGACTCGTCGGGTCGGGAGAGATCACCTGGGTCCGGCGCGGCTTCGCCGACGTCGACCTCGACGACGCGTGGTACGTGCTCGCGGCCACCGACGACACCGAGGTGAACGAGCGGATCAGCGTGCTGGCCGAGCAGCAGCGGATCTTCTGCGTGCGCGCCGACGACGCCTACGCCGCGACCGCGTTCACCCCCGCCGTGGGCAGCCACGCCGGCGTGACCGTCGCCGTGATGGGCAGCTCGGCCGCGGACCGCAACCCCCGTCGTTCGGCCGGGGTCCGCGACGACATCGTCGCCGGGATGCGCGAGGGCTCGGTGGCCTCCCGCCACCACGACGTGCCAAGCACACCCGGCGTGGTCCTCGTCGGCGGCGGCCCGGGCGACCCGGAGCTGATCTCCGTGGCCGGGCGCAAGGCGCTGATGGAGGCCGACCTGGTGGTGGCCGACCGGCTCGCGCCCCGCGAGCTGCTCGCCGAGCTCCCGTCCGACACCGAGATCATCGACGTGGCCAAGCTGCCGCGCGGCCGCTCGACCACGCAGGAGCAGATCAACACGATCATCGTCGACGCCGCCCTGGCCGGGCGCCGGGTGGCGCGGTTCAAGGGCGGCGACAACTTCGTCTTCGGCCGCGGCTACGAGGAGGTCCTCGCCTGCCGGGCGGCGGGGGTCGAGGTCAGCGTGATCCCTGGGATCAGCAGCCCGCTCGCGGTTCCCGCGGCCGCTGGCATCCCGGTCACGCACCGCGGCGTCACCCACGACCTGACGATCGTCTCCGGTCACCTGCCGCCCGGCCACCCCGAGTCGCTGGTGCAGTGGGGTGCCCTGGCCAACCTGCGCGGCACCATCGTGCTGATGATGGCGGTGGAGAACGCGCCGATGATCGCCGAGGTGCTCCTGCGCGGCGGCCGCCCGGCGGGGACCCCCGTGGGGATCGTCTGCGACGGCACCATGCCGACCGAGCGCACCGTGCTGGCCACGCTCGGGAGCCTGGCTGAGACGATCACGGCCGAACGCGTGCTGCCGCCGGCGATCATCGTGATCGGGGAGGTGGTCCGGGTGGCGCACCCCGACCGGTTCCCGCCGTCCGAGGCCTAGCGTGGCGACGTACGTCGCCATCACGGACCCCGACGACCCGAGGCTGGCCGACTACCGGCACCTGCGCGACGTCCAGCTGCGGCAGTCGCTGGAGAGCGAGCACGGCCTGTTCCTGGCCGAGGGCGAGAAAGTCGTACGACGCGCCGTCGAGGCGGGCTACCCGGTGCGGTCCTTCCTGATGGCGCCACGCTGGCTGGACGGGCTGGCCGAGGTCCTCGAGAGCACCGACGCCCCCTGCTACGTCCTGGAGGAGTCCCTGGCCGAGGAGGTGACCGGCTTCCACGTGCACCGCGGCGCCCTGGCCTCCCTCCAGCGGACGCCCCTGCCGAGCGTGGAGGACGTCCTCGCCGGCGCCCGGACCGTGGTCGTGTGCGAGGACATCATCGACCACACCAACCTCGGGGCGATCTTCCGCTGCGCCGCTGCCCTGGGCGTGGATGCACTGCTGCTGGCGCCGCGGTGCACGGACCCGCTCTACCGTCGCTCGGTGAAGGTGGCGATGGGAGCCGTCTTCGCGCTGCCCTGGACCCGCCTGCCCGACTGGTACGACGCCCTGCCCCAGATCGCCACCCACGGCTTCACCACGGTCGCGCTCACCCTGGCCGAGGACGCGGTGCCCATCGACGAGTCGGTGTCCGGGCTGGACCGGGTGGCGCTCGTCCTCGGGTCGGAGGGACACGGGCTCTCCGCCCGCTGGGAGCAGTCGGCGCAGCGCCGCGCCGTGATCCCCATGCGGGAGGGGATCGACTCGCTCAACGTGGCCGCGGCGGCCGCCGTCGCCTGCTACGAAACTGCCCGCCGGGAAATCGCTCCACCCGGGTAGATCAGCCCCTATCCTGTCCCGCGTGGATCTGGGACCAGAGCAACGACCGTCGTTCGACGATCTCGTCGGGCAGGTCGTCGACTACGCCATCATCGGCCTGGACCCGCAGGGCACCATCCTGACCTGGAACCTCGGCGCCGAGCGGGTCAAGGGCTACACCGCCGAGGAGGCGATCGGCCGCAGCTTCTCGATGTTCTACCCCGAGGAGGACCAGCGCGCCGGCCTGCCGCTGAACCTGCTGATGACGGCCCGCGCCGAGGGCAGGGTGGAGCACACCGGCTGGCGGGTCCGCAAGGACGGCACCCGCTTCTGGGGCGACGTCGTCATCACCGCCCTCACCGACTCGCAGGGACAGCCCGCCGGCTACACCAAGGTCACCCGTGACCTCACCGAGCAGCACGCCCTCGAGACCGCCCTGCGCACCAGCGAGGAGCGCCTGCGCCTGCTCGTCGGCCAGGTCGTCGACTACGCCATCGTCGCGCTGGACCCCCAGGGGATCATCCAGACCTGGAACCTCGGCGCCGAGCGGGTCAAGGGCTACACCGCCGAGGAGGCGATCGGCCGCAGCTTCTCGATGTTCTACACCGAGGGCGACCGCCGCGCCGGATTGCCGATGCAGCTGCTCGCGGAGGCGCGTGAGAAGGGCCGGGTGGAGCACACCGGCTGGCGCGTACGCCGGGACGGGTCCCGCTTCTGGGGGGACGTGATCATCACCTCCATGCACGACGACGCGGGCCGGGTCACGGGCTACGCGAAGGTCACCCGCGACCGCACCGACGCCAAGGCGCTCGAGGACGCGCAGGACGCCTTCTACGCCGCCTTCAACCACGACTTCCGGACACCGATCACCGCCCTGAAGGGCTTCGTGGACGCGATCCGCTTCTCCGACGCGCAGGACGAGCGCGAGCAGTTGATCGCCCGTGCCGAGGCCAGCGCCGACCGCCTGCTCGGGATGGTGGAGGGCCTCGTCCAGTTCGCCAGGCAACGGGCCGGCCAGGCCACCGTGCTGCTCGCCGACATCGACATCGCCCAGGTCGCGCGCAACGCCGTCCAGGACCTCGCGCCGTCGCTGGGCTCCTCGCGGGTGAACCTCGCCGCGGACGACGTCGCGCTCGCGCAGGCCAACGGAGTGGCCATGCACCGGGTGGTCAGCAACCTCGTGGTGAACGCCCTGAAGTACTCACCCGCCGAGACCCCCGTGGACATCACCTTCGACCGCCCGGCTCCGGGCCGGGTGCGGATGACGGTCACCGACCGCGGTCGTGGCATCGACGCGGAGGACCTCGGCACGATCTTCAACGAGTTCGCGCGCGGACGCCTGGCGCAGAACGACGGTGGCACCGGCCTCGGGCTGGCCAGCGTGCGCGAGCTGGTGGAGCAGCAGCACGGGACGGTCGACATCGAGAGCGCGATCGGGGTCGGCACGACCGTCACCGTCGAGCTGCCCTCACCCCGGGCGCTGCGCGGGGCCGCGCCGACTCAGCGGTCGAGCTGGTCCACCTCGGTGGTGGTGCCCACCGCACCCACCGGCCAGTCGGCCGGGTAGGCCGCCGCGGCCGCCTCCATCTCCTTGCGCAGCTTCTTTCGCGCGCGGTTGTTGAGCCGGTCGCCGAACACGGTGCCGTGGGTGTGGTCGGTCTCGTGCTGCAGGCACCGTGCCAGCAGCCCGTCCCCCTCGTAGGCCACGGCCTCCCCGTCGAGGCCCTGGCCGGTGACGCGGGCCCAGTCGGGACGGGCGCACTCGACGAAGGCGCCGGGGTAGGAGAGGCAGCCCTCGTCTCCGTCGTCGAGGCTGCGCCCGCGGCCCTCCGGCAGCTCCAGCACCGGGTTGCACACGATCCCGCGGTGCATGGTCCCCGACTCGTCCGGGCAGTCGTAGACGAACAGCGCGAGGTCGACGCCGATCTGGCAGGCGGCCAGGCCGACCCCGTCGGCGGCGTACATCGTGGCGACCATGTCGGCGGCCAGGGCCCGGAGCTCCTCGTCGTACGACGTCACGGGACGCGCCGGGCGATGCATCACCTCGGTGCCCCACCGGACCACCGGACGGACCGTCCCACCCGAGGGGAGGACGGCTGAGGTGGGGGAGAGCGGGGCAGCTTCCTGCGCCCTGTCGGGTCCGGCCATGGGCGGAATCCTATGCGTGACCCGAGACACTCGGCGAAAGTGTGGCACGAAGTGTAACTCGGAGTTACATTACTGGGCATGTCTTCGAATTCCGTGAACGAGCCGCAGAAGCTGCCTTGGAGCCTGCTGAGGGCCGGAGGCCGTCACGGCCTCTCCGACAGCGAGAAGCGCGACCCGATCGGCCTCGCCGTGGCGGCGCTCAACAAGCTCGCCTCCAGCGACCTCCTCGACTCCCTGGGCCTCCGCAAGGCCAGCGAGAGAAGCGTCTACCGGGTGACCAGCGCCGGCTTCCGCACCGCGGGGACCGTGGGCCGCAGCTTCGCCCGGGCGGGCAAGGCCACCCAGGGCAACCGGGTGCCGGCCGCGACGAACACCGGGCTCTTCGACCTGACCCCGGGCGAGGACGAGCAGATGCTCGCCGACGTCGTGGGCGAGTTCGCCGAGGAGATGGTGCGCCCCGCCGCCAGCGCGGCCAACGAGGAGTGCGCGGCCCCCGAGGAGCTGCTCAAGGCCTCGCTCGAGATCGGGCTGCCGATCCTCGGTGTGCCCGAGGACCTGGGAGGCATCGCCACCGAGCGGTCCGCGATGGCCGGCACGCTGGTCCACGAGGCACTGGCCAAGGGCGACATGGGCCTGGCCGTCGCCGCCCTGGCCCCGGGTGCCGTCGCCACCGCGCTGTCCCTGTGGGGGACCGACGAGCAGCAGTCGACCTACCTGCCGGCCTTCACCGGTGACGAGGTCCCCGCCGCCGCCCTGGCGCTGAGCGAGCCGACCGCGCTGTTCGACCCGCTCTCGCCGGCCACGAAGGCCGAGAGGAGCGGTGAGGGCTACCTCCTCAACGGCGTCAAGGCCGGGGTCGTGCGCGGCTCGGAGGCCGAGCTGTTCATCGTCGGCGCCGAGCTGGAGGGCACGCCGCAGCTGTTCGTCGTGGAGTCCGCCACGCCCGGCATCACCATCGAGTCCGACCCCTCCATGGGCCTGCGGGCGGCCAGCCTGTCGCGGCTCGTCCTCCAGGACGTCGCCGTGGAGAAAATCTCGCTGCTCGGTGACGCGAACGACTACCTCGACTGCGTGCGCTTCTCGCGACTGGCCTGGTGCGCCCTCGCGGTCGGCACCGGCCAGGCCGTGCTCGACTACGTCACCCCCTACGTCAAGGAGCGCGAGGCGTTCGGCGAGCCCATCGCCCACCGCCAGTCGGTGGCGTTCATGGTCGCCAACATCGCGATCGAGCTGCAGGGCATGCGCCTGGTCACCTACAAGGCCGCCAGCCGCGTGGCGCAGGGCAAGTCCGCCGAGCGCGAGATCGCCCTGGCCCGCCGGCTCTGCGCCGAGCGCGGCATGCAGATCGGCCTGGACGGCGTCCAGCTGCTGGGCGGCCACGGCTTCGTCAAGGAGCACCCGGTCGAGCGGTGGTACCGCGACCTCCGCGCCATCGGTCTCATGGAAGGAGCGGTCCTGGTCTAGGCGACGGACGCGGTCCGGCGAGCACCGCCGGTCGATCCTGTCGAAACCCGTCCCGCCCAGCAAGGAGAGAAAACCATGATCAACCTCGAGACCCCCAAGAAGATCCGCCCGCTCATCGACCAGGCCCACCAGGTCGCGATGAACATGCTGCGACCAATCTCGCGCAAGTACGACGAGGCCGAGCACGAGTATCCCAAGGAGCTCGACATGCTCGCCGCGATGATCGACGGCATCTCCGAGTCCGGTGCGACCGGCGGTGCCGGTGCGGCCGGCGTACGCCGCTCGGAGAAGCCCGAGGAGAAGAAGGGCAACAAGAACGGCGCCAACCTCGCGTCGGTGCTCTCCATCCTGGAGATGTGCTGGGGCGACGTGGGCCTGCTGCTCTCGATGCCCCGCCAGGGGCTGGGCAACTCGGCGATCGCGTCGGTCGCCAACGACGAGCAGCTCGAGCGCTTCGCCGGCACCTGGGCCGCGATGGCGATCACCGAGCCCGGGACCGGTTCCGACTCCGGCAACATCCAGACGACCGCGCGCAAGGACGGCGACGAGTACGTCCTCAACGGCGAGAAGATCTACGTCACCTCCGGCGAGCGCGCCGACAGCGTGGTCGTGTGGGCCACCCTCGACAAGAGCCTGGGCCGTGCGGCGATCAAGTCCTTCGTGGTCAAGAAGGGCAACCCGGGGATGCGGGTGGAGCGCCTGGAGCACAAGCTCGGCATCCGCGCCTCCGACACCGCGGTGATCATCTTCGACGACTGCCGGGTCCCGGCCGAGGACCTGCTCGGCGACGCCGACGTCGACCCCAAGCAGGGCTTCGCCGGCGCGATGGCGACCTTCGACAACACCCGGCCGCTGGTGGCCGCGATGGCTCTCGGCTGTGCGCGCGCCTCCCTCGATCTGACCCGCGACATCCTCACCGAGGCCGGCGTCGAGGTCGACTACGACCGCCCGGCGCTGACCCAGTCCGCGGCCGCAGCGACCTTCCTCCAGCTCGAGGCGGACTGGGAGGCGGCGTACCTGCTGACCCTGCAGTCCGCGTGGATGGCCGACAACCGCCAGCCCAACACCATGCAGGCCTCGATGGCGAAGGCCAAGGCGGGACGGATGGGCTCCGACGTGACCCTGCGCTGCGTCGAGCTCGCCGGCACCTTCGGCTACTCCGAGGTCGAGCTCCTCGAGAAGTGGGGCCGCGACTCCAAGATCCTCGACATCTTCGAGGGCACCCAGCAGATCCAGCAGCTGATCGTCGCCCGCCGGGTCCTGGGCCTGAACTCGACCCAGCTCAAGTAGGGGAGTTCCAGCCCTCGGGCAAATCCTCGTCACAGCGTTCCGGCCGGGCCGATCCGGGCACACCACCCCCATGAAGCTGTACGCCGACACCTCCGTCCGCCGCACCCTCCAGATCCTCGGTGACCTCGCCGTGGTGCTGTGGATCTGGGTGTGGATCGAGATCGCCGACAAGGTCCACGACTCGACGCTCAAGCTCGCGACGCCCGGTCACAAGATCGACTCGTCGGCCAGCGACCTCGCCGGCAGGCTCCGGGACGCGGGCCGGACCGTGGCCAAGGTGCCGCTCGTGGGGGACTCGGTGCGCAGCCCGTTCAACGGCGCCAGCAAGGCGGCCACCGGGCTCTCCGAGGCCGGGCAGCAGCAGGTGGCCGCCGTGGGCAGCCTGGCGCACTGGCTGGGCCTCGCGGTCGCACTGATCCCGATCCTGGTGCTGCTGTCCTACTACCTGCCGCCCCGGATCTCGTTCGTACGCCGGGCCACGGCCGGCCAGCGCTTCCTGAACGCCGGCGCCGACCTGGACCTCTTCGCCCTGCGCGCCATGGCCCACCAGCCGCTGCACGTGCTCGCCCGGCTCGACCCCGATCCGGCCGGCGCCTGGCGACGGGGGGATGCCGCCGTCATCGACGAGCTGGCCAAGCTGGAGCTGCGCTCGGTCGGGCTGCGGCCACCGCCCCGGATCACGTCGGCGGATGACAGCGTGACGGGGTGAGCAGCAGCCGGACCGAACTCTCGCCGAACTGACCTCGGAGACCGACCTAGCCGATCCGCGCGCCGGCGCCGGGACGTGCCACGAAGTAGTCGGGTGCTCCCCAGCCGTGGGCTGCGAAGGCGGTCGTGACCGCCGTCTGCACCGCCGCCACCCGCTCGACCGGCACGAGCGCGATCGCGGAGCCGCCGAACCCGCCCCCGGTCATCCGGGCCCCGAGAGCGCCCGCCTCACGGGCCGTCTCGACCGCGACGTCGAGCTCGACGCAGGACACCTCGTAGTCGTCGCGCAACGAGGCGTGTGAGGCGTCCAGCAGCGGGCCCAGCAGGGACCAGGCGTCGGCGTGCAGCGCGGCGATGAACTCGTCGACCCGGAGCACCTCGCTGGTCACGTGCCGCGCCCGGCGCAGCAACGGCTCGGCCAGGCCCTCGATCGAGGTCGCCTGCGCCAGGCCCTGCTTGTCCAGGCCCAGCTCCACCGCCGCGGCCCAGGCATCGTCACGCCGCGCCTCGTAGCCGCCGTCGGTGAGCTCGTGGCTCACCTTGGTGTCGATCACCAGCACTGCCAGGCCGCGGGCCGCCGGGTCGAAGGGCACCTGCTCCCGCGAGCCGGTGGCGAAGTCGATGAGCAGCGCGTGCTCGGCCTCGCCGTAGACCGCGATCGCCTGGTCGAGCCCGCCCGTCGGGGCGCCCACGGTCTCGCTCTCCGCGCGGATGCTGGCGGCGACCAGCTCCTCGGGGGAGCAGCCCAGGTCGAGGAGCGCGTCCACGGCGTACGCAACGCTGCACTCCAGGGCGGCCGAGCTGGACAGCCCCGCCCCGATCGGCACGTCGCTCGAGACGGCGATGTCCAGGCCCTGCTCGACGCCGAGGGCGATCAGCACGCCGACGACGTACAGCGCCCAGGGATCGGCCTGCTCGAGCTCGCCGACCCGGCCCTCCCACGACCGGTCACCGCTCGTGACGGCGACGCGGTCGTCGTCGCGCAGCGTGATCACGGCGGTGGTGCACTGGGTCAGCGCCATCGGCAGGCAGCGCCCGCCGTTGTAGTCGACGTGCTCGCCGATCAGGTTCACCCGTCCAGGAGCGATGCCGATCACCCCACCGGGCTTCGAGTGGCCGGTAGATTCGTCTCCCGTGCGATTCCTCTCCGACACGCGGCCACCCTATGACCTGACCTACGACGACGTGTTCATGGTGCCCCGGCGCTCCGGCGTCGCGTCCCGCTACGACGTCGATCTCACCCAGCACCCGGAGAACGGCGACGGCACGGGTACGACGATCCCGCTCGTGGTCGCGAACATGACCGCGGTGTCGGGTCGACGGATGGCCGAGACCATCGCGCGACGAGGCGGGCTGGCCGTGATCCCGCAGGACATCCCGCTCGACGTGGTCGAGGAGGTGGTGTCGTGGGTGAAGAAACGGCACCCGGTCTTCGAGACGCCGATCACGCTCAGCCCGCAGGACACGGTGAGCGACGCGCTGGGCCTGCTGCCCAAGCGGTCCCACCGGGCGGCCGTGGTGCTCGACGACGGGCGGCCGGTCGGGATCGTCACGGAGGCGGACTGCGTCGGCGTCGACCGGTTCACCCAGGTCGGCGACGCGATGACCACCGACATGGTGACCCTCAAGCACTCGATGGAGCCCCGCGAGGCCTTCGACGTGCTCGCCTCCTCACGGTTCCGGCTCGCGCCGGCCGTCGACGACGACGGCGCCCTCGTCGGGATCCTCACCCGCACCGGGGCGCTGCGCTCCACGATCTACAGCCCCGCCCTGGACGGCCTCGGTCGCCTGCGGATCGCCGCCGCGCTCGGCGTCAACGGCGACGTCGCCGGGCGTGCCAAGCGGCTGCTGGGCATGGGGGTCGACTGCCTCGTCGTGGACACGGCCCACGGCCACCAGGAGCGGATGCTCGAGGCCCTGCGGGCCGTGCGCGACCTCGACCCCGGCGTCCCGATCGTGGCCGGCAACGTCGTCGGTGCCGACGGGGTGCACGACCTCGTCGAGGCGGGAGCGGACATCATCAAGGTCGGTGTCGGCCCGGGCGCCATGTGCACCACCCGGATGATGACCGGCGTCGGTCGCCCGCAGTTCAGCGCCGTCGTGGAGTGCGCCGAGGCGGCGGCCCGCCACGGCAAGCACGTCTGGGCCGACGGGGGAGTGCGCCACCCGCGCGACGTGGCCCTCGCCCTCGCTGCCGGCGCCTCGCAGGTGATGATCGGCTCCTGGTTCGCCGGCACCCACGAGTCGCCCGGAGACCTGCACGTCGGGTCGGACGGACGCCCCTACAAGGAGAGCTTCGGGATGGCCTCCGCCCGCGCGGTGGCCAACCGGACCTCGGGCGACAGCGTCTTCGACCGCGCCCGCAAGGCGCTCTACGAGGAGGGCATCTCCTCCTCGCGGATGTTCCTGGACCCCGAGCGCCCCGGCGTCGAGGACCTCGTGGACGAGATCTGCTCCGGCGTACGGTCGGCCTGCACCTACACCGGAGCCCGCGACCTGCAGTCCTTCGCCGACCGCGCGGTGATCGGCGTCCAGTCCCCGGCGGGCTTCGCCGAGGGCCGGCCGCTCCCCGGCGGTTGGTGACCGGTGGTGGCCACGGCGCCCCGATTACTCCATGTGGCCGCCATCTTGCTAGGGTGACGTCGCTCGTCCGGGTGGCGGAATAGGCAGACGCGCTAGCTTGAGGTGCTAGTCCCCGTATTAGGGGGTGGGGGTTCAAGTCCCCCCTCGGACACACAGCGAGAGGGCCTCTGGTTTGCGGAAACGCAGATCAGAGGCCCTTTTGTGGCCATCTGCACGTCGTCTCCGAGTGACCCCG
>JAOPYC010000080.1 GCA_025964795.1 Marmoricola sp. | reverse complement strand
CTGCCCGGCGGCGAGTCCGGCAACAACATGGCGCGCGTGGTCTCCACGCTGCTCGGCTACGAGATCCCGGGCGCCACGATCACTCGCTACTGCTCCTCCTCGGTGCAGACCTCGCGGAGGGCCTTCCACGCCATCAAGGCCGGCGAGGGGGACGCCTTCATCTCCGCCGGCGTCGAGACCGTGTCGCGCTTCGCCAAGGGCACCTCCGACCACATCCCCGGCACCCGCAACCCGCTCTTCGAGGACGCTGCCAAGCGCACCGAGGAGCTGGCCCAGGGCGGCCAGGACTGGCACGACCCCCGCGAGGACGGCCTGCTGCCCGACGTCTACATCGCGATGGGCCAGACCGCCGAGAACGTCGCCCGGCTCCGTGGGCTCGACCGCAAGGAGCTCGACGAGTTCGCCGTACGCTCGCAGAACCTCGCGGAGAAGGCGATCGCGGACGGCTTCTGGGCCAACGAGATCACCCCGGTCACCACCCCCGACGGCACCGTGGTCAGCGCCGACGACGGCCCGCGCGCCGGCGCCACCTACGAGGCGATGGCCAGCCTGAAGCCGGTCTTCCGCCCGGACGGGGTCGTCACAGCCGGCAACTGCTGCCCGCTCAACGACGGCGCCGCAGCGGTGATCATCATGTCCGACACCAAGGCCGCCGAGCTGGGCCTGACCCCGCTCGCCCGGATCGTCTCCACCGGCCTGTCCGGCCTCTCCCCCGAGATCATGGGCCTGGGCCCGGTCGAGGCCACCAAGCAGGCGCTGAAGCACGCGAACATGAGCATCGACGACATCGACCTGGTCGAGATCAACGAGGCGTTCGCGGCCCAGGTCGTGCCGTCCTACCAGGACCTCGGCATCGACATCGACCGGCTCAACGTCAACGGCGGCTCGATCGCGGTCGGCCACCCCTTCGGCATGACCGGCGCCCGCCTGCAGAACACGATGCTGAACTCGCTGAAGTGGCACGACAAGTCCACCGGCCTGATCACCATGTGCGTCGGCGGCGGCCAAGGCATGGCCCTGTTCCTGGAACGGATGAACTGAACTCACCCCCCCACGTGCCGCTGAGGCGTCGCATCTTGCGGCCCACAACCCGCCGAGGCGTCGCATCTTGCCTCAAGTTGCGACGCCTCAGCGTGAGTTCTGGGGTGGGTTCGGCGGGTGTCTCGGCTGGCCGAAGCGTGAAAATCGGGCCTCCGCACCTAAACTCCCTCCATGGGGAGTGGGACTGACTTTCGCTGGCTGGACGAGGAGCAGCAGCACTCGTGGCGCGCCTACATCATGGGCACCGAGCTGCTGCAGCACCAGCTGGACCGCGAGCTCCGGGAGGAGCACGAGATCTCGTTCAGCGAGTACGAGATCCTCGTCCGCCTCTCCGAGGCCGAGGGCGGCCGCATGCGGATGGCGCTGCTCGCCGACGCGATGTCGCACTCGCGCAGCCGGGTGACCCACACGATCGCGCGGATGGAGAAGGCCCACCTCGTGCTGCGCCACGCGTCCCAGTCGGACGGGCGCGGCGTCGAGGCCGTGATGACGGACCTGGGTCGCCAGAAGCTCGTCGAGGCCGCTCCGACCCACGTGCGCGGCGTACGCACGCACCTGGTCGACGTGGCTTCGCGCGAGGACTTCGCCGCCCTGGGCCGGATCTTCAACGAGGCCACCGACCGGCTGATGCGCGGGAAGCCCAAGGACGCCGACATCCGCTGACGGCGGCGTCCCTCTTTCTCGGGGGCAGGCTCAGTCGCGGGTCAGGCGGCGGTGCGTGACGCGGTGCGGGCGGGCGGCGTCGACACCGAGGCGCTCCACCTTGTTCTCCTCGTAGGACGCGAAGTTGCCCTCGAACCAGAACCACTTGCCCGAGTCCTGGTCGTCGCCCTCCCAGGCCAGGATGTGGGTGGCCACGCGGTCGAGGAACCACCGGTCGTGCGAGGTCACCACGGCACAGCCGGGGTACTCCAGCAGCGCGTCCTCGAGCGAGGACAGCGTCTCGACGTCCAGGTCGTTGGTGGGCTCGTCGAGGAGCAGCATGTTGCCGCCCATCTTCAGGGTCAGCGCCAGGTTGAGCCGGTTGCGCTCTCCGCCGGACAGCACGTTGGCCTTCTTCTGCTGGTCGGGGCCCTTGAAGCCGAACGAGGCGACGTAGGCCCGTGAGTTCATCTCGAAGTTGGCCACCTTGATGAAGTCCAGCCCGTCGGAGACGACCTCCCAGACGTTCTTGGTGGGGTCCAGCCCCCCGCGGCTCTGGTCGACGTAGGAGATCTTCACCGTGGTGCCGACCTTGAGCTCGCCCTCGTCGGGGTGCTCCTGGCCGGTGATCATCCGGAACAGCGTGGTCTTGCCGACGCCGTTGGGCCCGATCACGCCGACGATCCCGGCGCGTGGCAGCGAGAAGGAGAGGTCGTGGATCAGGGTCCGGCCGTCGAAGCCCTTGGTCAGGTCGCGTGACTCGAGCACGATGTCGCCGAGCCGCGGTCCCGCGGGGATGTTGATCTCGGAGGTGTCGATCTTGCGCATCCGGTCGGCCGCGGCCGCCATCTCCTCGTAGCGGGCCAGGCGCGACCGGCTCTTGGTCTGGCGGGCCTTCGCGTTGGACCGCACCCACTCGAGCTCGCGCTCGAGCATCTTGGCCCGCTTGGCGTCCTTCTGACCCTCGATCTTGAGCCGGTCCTTCTTGGTCTCGAGGTAGGTGGAGTAGTTGCCCTCGTAGGGGTGGGCCTGGCCGCGGTCGAGCTCGAGGATCCAGCTGGCCACGTTGTCGAGGAAGTAGCGGTCGTGGGTCACGGCCAGCACAGCTCCGGGATAGGAGGCCAGGTGGCCTTCCAGCCACTGCACCGACTCGGCGTCGAGGTGGTTGGTGGGCTCGTCGAGCAGCAGGAGCGAGGGCTGCTGGAGCAGCAGTTTGCACAGCGCCACGCGGCGGCGCTCGCCTCCGGAGAGGTGGTCGACGAGCTCGTCCGGCGGCGGGCAGCGCAGGGCGTCCATGGCCTGGTCGAGGCGGCTGTCGAGGTCCCAGGCGTTGGCGTGGTCGAGGTCGGTCTGCAGGTAGCCCATCTCGGCGAGCAGTGTGTCGTAGTCAGCGACGGGGTAGGCGAGCTCCTCGGAGATCGCGTTGAAGCGGTCCATCTTGCCCTTGATGTCGGCGACGGCCTCCTCGACGTTCTCCAGGACGGTCTTGCCATCGGTCAGCGGCGGCTCCTGCTGGAGCATGCCGACG
>JAOPYC010000061.1 GCA_025964795.1 Marmoricola sp. | reverse complement strand
CGACTGTGTAGGTCTGAGTCTTGCGTGGCTCGATCGTGGAGTCGCCTTCACCCTGGTCGCGACTGATGAGGACATAGCAGTGCTAGACGCGGTGCAATATCTCGCCGGGGGACCGTGCGTGGATGCCGTCGCAAACGACCAGAACGAAGGAATAGAAGTTCACGAACAGGACCTGTTGGACGAGGACTCGTGGCGCTACTTCAGCCAGGCCACTGCCGCAAAGGCCATCCGCAGCACGCTGACGCTCCCGCTCACCCAGGACGGTGCAGTCGTGGGCAGCGCCAACCTTTACGCCGCATCAGATCGAGCGTTCGAAGGTCACGACCACGAGATTGCCAGGATCCTCGGCACCTCGGCATCAAGCATCGTCCGCAACGCAGACCTGTCCTTCAGCACCCGGCAGACCGCCGAGCGATCCCCTGAGTCAGCGAATGCTAAATGGCTCATCGACGTCGCAATCGGCATCATCGCGGAGTCACAGAAGCTGGACCCGGACGCCGCTGCTTACCGGCTCATGGCGGCCGCACAACGCGCAGGCATCAGCCTGGAGAAGTTTGCGCGCGCGCTCGTCGACCTTCGACGTCCCTGACCACGCGGAAGCAGGCACACCTCTGGTTCACCCTAAGGCGGGCCACGAACGTCCCCATCGGCATGACGCGCGGATCGGGGCATCTGAGTGCGTTCTGGCTCAGTCCCCCTCGACCACGGACTTGAGCGCAGCGAGGTCTTTCCCCACGACGTCGGCGTCGCGCTCGAACTCCTCATCGGACATCCCAGAACGCCGCCGAAGAGTGGCGATCACTTCGCACCCGTCGCCATCGCTGACGACCCGTAGCGAGTTGTAGACCGTCTCGCCGGAAGGAAACGTGACGTCGTGGCCCAGTACGCCGAACTCGTTGCGCGGCGCGAACGTGAACGTGACACGCCCTATCGTGGATTCCGTGAACCACGGTCCGCCGTCCTCCTCAACCCTGGAGCCTGCGAGGCCTCCCGCCCAATAGGGCAGGTTGAGCGGATCTGCTGCGAAGTCATAGACCACAGTGACTGGTCGATCAATCCCGATGCTGATGTGCTGCGACCTTGATCCCCTAGATGTGATGCCCGGGCACGTTGGTCGAGATCGTGCGACGTGACGATCTGAGGCCGTAGACGGGTGAAGACCTCCCGATGTGGAGTGGAGCTACCTAGGAACCACTCTTCGACCAGGAGGTCTTCATGTCCCACGCTACCCATGCCAACGCTGCTCTGACCCCTCGTGCCCGGCTCAGGATTGCGCGGCTGATCATCGAGGAGGGCTGGCCCATCCCACGCGCGGCTGAGCGCTATGACGTCTCGTGGCGAACGGCGAAGAAGTGGGCCGATCGCTACCGGGCCGAGGGGCCGGCCGGGATGAACGACCGCTCCTCGCGACCACGCTCGCACCCGAACCGCACCCCGGCCCCGGTGGTGCGCAAGATCGTGCACCTGCGCTGGAAGCAACGACTCGGACCAGTGGAGATCGGCGACCGGCTCAACATGCCCGCCTCGACCGTGCACGCGGTCCTGGTCCGCTGCAGGATCAACCGGCTGACCCACATCGACCGGGCCACTGGCGAGCCGATCCGCCGCTATGAGCACCAGAAGCCCGGTGACTTGATCCATGTCGATGTGAAGAAGCTCGGGAAGGTCCCCGATGGGGGTGGGTGGCGCTTCGTGGGTCGCCAGCAAGGTGAGCGGAACCGGTCCGCCACGATGGCGCGCACCGGTGCTCCTCGCAGCAAGCACCGCGGCCCCGTGATCGGGACCTGCTACCTGCACACCGTGATCGATGACCATTCCCGGGTCGCCTACGTCGAGGCCCACGACGACGAAACCAAAGAGACCGCGACCGAGGTCTTGAAGAACGCAGTCGCCTGGTTCGCCGAACGCGGCGTCACCGTCCAACGGGTGCTCTCCGACAACGGCAGCTGCTACAAGTCGCATCTATGGCGCGACACCTGCAAGGACCTGGGCATCACACCGAAGAAGACCAGGCCCTACCGGCCCCAGACCAACGGGAAGATCGAGCGCTTCCACCGGACCCTGGCCGAGGGCTGGGCCTTCAAGAAGTTCTACAACTCCGAATCAGCCCGCCTCGCCGCTCTGCCAGCATGGATCCACCAGTACAACCACCACCGGCCCCACTCAGCAATCAAAAAGGCCCCACCCATCACCAGACTGAACAACCTGGCTGGGCATCACACCTAGGGCAGCAGGACGGGCGACGGTCTGTCGACCGTCCGCTCATCGGTGCGGGCACGACGGCGCACATCGGACAGATGCGGAAGCATCTCGACGACGGCGCGCGACGTTGAGCAGATACCCCCTTCACGGGATGCCGTACGAGCGCCGTTGCGACACGCTCGTCAGGTCGGTGCCAGTTGCGCACCGCCGCTTGATCGACACGGGGTCGACCAGGGCCGGTCAAGCACGTGCGCATCGTCGGAGGAAGACATGAACACCTTCAAGATCGGTTACTTCGTCGGCAGCCTGTCCTCGACGTCGATCAACCGCATTCTGTCCAAGGCGCTCATCCGCGTGGCCCCGGATGACCTGGAGTTCAGCGAGATTCCCATCGGGAACCTGCCGTTGTACAGCCAGGACTTCGACGACGACTTCCCGCCGGAAGCCACAGCGCTCAAGGCGGCGATCGCCGCCGTCGACGCGGTGCTCTTCGTCACCCCGGAGTACAACCGTTCGATCCCCGGAGCGTTGAAGAACGCGATCGACTGGGCGTCCCGACCCTGGGGGCAGAACTCCTTCGACCACATCCCGGCCGCGGTGATCGGTGCTTCCATCGGTCAGATCGGCACGGCCATGGGTCAGCAGAGCCTGCGCGGTGTGCTCAGCTTCTGCAACGCCCGACAGATGACCTCGCCGGAGGCCTACATCCAGTACTCTCCCGCCCTCTTCCAGGACGACGGGGAGGTCACCGACGACACGACTCGAGACTTTCTCGCCACCTACATGGCCGAGTTCCGCGCCTACATCGGCATGGTCTTGACCGTGCTGCCGCGCGTGCAGGCAGGAGCACGACCCTGATCGGGGCACCGGCCACTCGTGGCCGGGCCCGCCGCAGCGGTGCCCCGCTCGAAGTGAAGGAGCCAGACGCATGCTGACCAAAGCTCTCCTCGTGCGTCTCGAGGCCCTACCTGGCAGGGAGGCGGAACTCGCAGACTTCCTCGCCGGAGCGCGGTCGATCGTCATGGAAGAGCCGAGCACCGTCGCCTGGTTCGCCATCCGATTCGGCCCATCGACCTTCGGCGTCTACGACGTGTTCCCCGACGACGGGGCCCGAGATGCCCACCTCGCCGGCGGTGTGGGCCGGGCGCTCGGAACCAACACCGGCGTCCTCTTCTCCGAGCCGAAGATCGAGAAGATCGACGTACTCGCCGACAAGGTCCCGGGGTAGCCGCAGCGACCGCACTGTCCCAGCGATCAGCTACATCGGTGACTGTTCGCCACCCCGGCCGAGGGTCGCGGATGGGCTCGGGCGCGGTGGGTGGCGTGCCTTCTGCGTCTGCTCAACGAACACAAGGGGCCAGTCCGGTCGCGTTGTGCATGGTGGGTCGCCTTGAAGTTTCATCGGCAGACCAGGGGAGTGCTTCGCGCAGGTCGGATTTTGGTGTGTGCCGCGGTAATGAGGCAGGTGAGGCTCCGGGTATGCAGGACTTGAATGGTGACGCAACGGCACACTTATCGACCGAGCAGCGCCGCCCCGGCACGCGATGTACTCGGGGCAGCGCTGACGCGCGCGAACTAGTAGACGCGGCAGTCGGTCACATTGCCTTGGTAAGCCCAGGTCCCAGCCGATCGATAATTCAGGTAGTAGCTGCGCAAGTAGTACTGCGTCGTGTTGCCCCAAGTGCCGCCAGTTAAGTACTGCACCTGGAATCTGACGATATAGAAGCCCGCGCCGTAGCCGTTCAGAGCCCACGTCCGCGCTGAGTCCTGCCACCCCGCAGTCGGGGTTGCTGCCCCAGAGCGCCAAATCCCGTCAGCCCTGTGGACGAACGTGCCGCCCGCAGGCGGCGCCTTGTAGAGCTGGGAGCGGTAACGGACGGTCTGCCGTCCACCGTTTCTGGACGTGATCGTAGGTGCGCGCGTCACCAAGGTGTAGGCGGTCGGTCGCGCGTCATAGTTGTTGTTGCAGTTCCCGAAGTGCCATGTGGCAGCTGCCTCGGCAGGTAGCGCAAAAACGGCCAGGAGCGCAATGGTCACGATTCCCACCGCTGATATCCGTCTCGTTTTCTTCATCGGGTCCCCTTTTCGGTTTGCGTTCCGCCATCGTGTGCCCTGCTATGCGCACCAAAAAGGGGGGACGACGAGTACCTAAATGGTGGCCTAGCCCAGGGTGAATGTGTTTCGCGGACGCGCGTTGACCACTGCACGGTCCGAGTAGAACTCCTAGTCCTTTGGTCGACCGTTTTGAGGCGACGAGCACTTTTCGGTGGTGTGCGGCGTCCGCGCCGACACCCCTCACCGCAGTCTGGAGCACGCCGACGTGCATCGGTCGATCGACCGATGGCAGGCGAGGGACGCCCGAGGCCACCATGGAGCGATGAGTTGACGTCGCAAACGCCTCAGTCGTGGCACCAGGCGTGGAACCGCCGGCCCGTCGATGGCTGATCGTGGGGAGGTCAGAGCCGGTGGTCTTTCACGATGATCCGAGCCAGCTGCTGCCCGCTCGGGAGCAGATGGCCTTCACCCTGGGCTTTCACATCATCATCGTGCCGTTCGGTGTCGCCTTCACGTTCATGATGCTCGTCGCCAACTACCGGGGACTGCGGCGCGGCGATGACGATGCGCTCCTGCTCGCGCGCCGCTGGTCGAAGGTGTCAGCGGTGCTCTTCGCGGTCGGTGCGGTCTCCGGAACCGTGCTCTCCTTCGAGCTCGGTCTCCTCTGGCCGGGCCTGATGGGTCGCTTCGGCGCGGCGTACGGGCTGCCGTTCGCTGTGGAGGGGGTCTTCTTCTTCCTCGAGGCGATCTTCGTCGCGATCTACATCTACGGTTGGGACCGGTTGAGACCGTGGCCGCACTTCTGGTCGGGCGTGCCCGTTCCCCTGGCTGGACTGGGTGGAACAGCGTCGGTGGTCGCGGCCAACGGCTGGATGAACCGGCCGGGCGGCGTGACGCTTGACCACGGTCGTGTCGTGGACGTACGCCCGATGGAGGTCTACTTCAACGGTGCGTTCTGGTATGAGGCGCTGCACATGTTCCTCGCCGCGTACGTGGTCGCAGGATTCGTCGTCGGCAGTGTCTATGCCCGGGGCATGCTGAAGGGCCGCACCGACTCATATCACCGTCGCGGCTTCCTCATCGCGTTCACGACCGCTGCGGTTGCGATGCCGCTGGAGATCTACGTCGGTGATGTCGCGGCCCGAGAGGTGTTCCACCACGAGCCGGCGAAGTTCGCCGCGATCGAGATGACGACCAAGACCGCGACCCACGTCCCTGAAGTGGTGGGGGGCGTACTGGTCGACGGCAGGGTGCGGTACGGCGTGCCGATCCCCGCTGGCGCCTCGCTGCTGTCCGGATCCAGGCCCTCTACGAGGATCCGTGGGCTGGACGCCATACCCGCGGCGGTGCGGCCGGCGGACCGGATCGTCACGACCGTCCACCTTGCTTTCGACGTCATGGTGGGCGCGGGCTTCGCGCTGCTGGCACTGGCGGGCTGGTACGGGTTCGTGTGGGTCCGTCGACGACAGCTCCCGAGGAACCGTCTCTTCCTGCGATGCGCCAGCGTGGCCGGCGTCGTCTCGGTGATCGCCCTGGAGTGCGGATGGGTGGTGACCGAGGTCGGACGCCAGCCGTGGACGGTCGTCGGGCTGCTGCAGACCGACCAGGCGGTGACGCGCGCTGGCCAGGTGTGGGTGTTCTTTACCGCGACGCTGCTGATCTACGTCGCGATCGGGACGGCGACGGTGGCCATCCTCCGAGCGATGGCGAGGAGCTGGCGCGTCTCGGGGGGCCGCGACGCCAGCAACATCCCGTACGGACCCTCGGCGCGGTCGCCGGTCAGGTCTTCAACCGGAGGGAAGGGGTCGGCGTGATGGCCCATGCGGCCGCCGCGGGCCTGGTGGCCGGGCTCCTCGCCTACGCCGCGTTCGGCGGTGCCGACTTCGGCGCAGGGTTCTGGGACCTGACCGCCGGCGGCGCCGAGGCCGGTAGGCAGCCCCGGGCGCGGATCGACGCGTCGTTGGGACCGGTCTGGGAGGCGAACCACACCTGGCTCATCTACTGCCTCGTGGTGATGTGGACAGCGTTCCCCGCAGCCTTCGCGGCTGTGATGACGACGCTCTACCTACCGCTCGGTGTCGCGGCTCTCGGGATCGTGCTCCGTGGCAGCGGCTTCGCATTCCGTAAGGCAGTCTGGCGGACGTCGCAGGCGCGATTGAGCGGCATCGCCTTCGCGCTGTCGTCGGTCCTGACGCCGTTGGCATTCGGGACCGTGGCCGGAGCCATCGCATCGGGGCGCGTGCCGGCGCGAGGATACGGGCCTCCGTTCTCGAGCTGGCTCAACCCCAGCTCGGTGATGAGTGGTCTGCTCGCGGTAGCCGTCTGTGCCTACCTCGCAGCGGCGTTCCTCACCGCCGATGCCCACGCAGCCCACGAGACGGAGCTCGTGGACTGGTTCGGTCGCCGCGCTCGGGTGGCTGCCGTCGTGACCGGTGCCTTGAGCATCGTGGGGCTCGTCGTGGCACGTGCAGATGCGCCGCTGCTCTTCGACCATCTGGTCCACCGAGCATGGCCCTTGGCTTTCTGCTCCGTCGCCGCCGGCGTCGCGGCGTTGTTGCTGCTCCGGCGCGCGTCTCCTCGGCTCATGCGAGTCGTGTCGTGGGTCGCTGTGACCACGTTGGTCCTGGCCTGGCCCGTGGCGCAGGCGCCGTACCTGCTCGGGACGCACACCACGATCAGCTCCGCGGCGGCCCCCCAGACGTCCCTCGTTCCGCTGGCGATCATCATCGTGATCGCGGGCGCAGTCATCACTCCGTCGTTCGCGCTGCTCTACGTCCTCCAGCAGCGCTCCCAACTGCACGAGGGCTGAGGAATTCTGCTTCCTCATGGCGAACGAGTGATGGTCACCTTCAGCCCCTCGGGCCCGGGAATGTCCCCCTCCTGAGCGAGCGGAAGGCCCGGACAAAGCCCTTCAATCCGCCGCTTGTCAGACACTCGATGACGTCGCTCGTGCCGAGGTGCGGGCGAGGGCGCCCGCCGACGGTAGCCTGCGAGACATGCGCACGGGGTCGGCCATGGCGCCTGATCTGTGCAGGCGGTGGGCCTGGCGCACGTGCATGTCTACGCGGAGGTCACCGCCGACGGCGGCTCATTCGGTGTTGGTCCTGCCTATCGTGATGGTCAGGTGATGGTCAGGTCGCCCCTCGTCTACTGGGATGGTGAAGCGTGCCCCCGACCAGGACGATTCAGGGTGGACGCGCTCGCCCACGGGGCAAGCACGTCTGACAACCTACAAGCGGGCCTGGGGCGCCTTCTGGTCAGCCGTGGCGGCTGGGGGGTTCGGACTCGCACTGCTGGAGTGGCCTGCGGTCGGTGTCTTCCTCACGCTAGGCATGCTTCTGGTCCTCTGCTGGTCCGTTGCGCACCTGCTGCCGGACCAGACCCTTGGCTGGTCACCGCTGACCGCGGCTGTTGGGATCCTGGCGGTGTGGTCCTTCTGCCAGGTCACGCCGCCGCTCGGTCTCTTCGTCGTCCTGGGGTACGGGCTTTCGTGCCCCGCCGTGATCGGCTGTGGGATTCGGTCCCCACGCCGGTCCTTTGAACTCCCTGCGGGCGTGAACGCAGCCGCCGCGACGCGCGAAGAGTCCCGTCCGCGGAACGAGGCGGCGGACTTCCTCACGCCGCCGGAGGCGTTGGGCCCCCTCAACGGCCTCGACGACTGGGATCTGTGCCGGCTGTGGCGCGAGTCGTTTTGGGTTCTTCGCCAGCCGGCGCCCACCACGACGGCGCTCTGCCTCGTGGCCCTGCGCGGCGCCTGCCTCGATGAGCTGGAGCGGAGAGACGCCGTGGCCATGCGCGCATGGCTGGACAGTGGGGCAAGGGCATCGAGCGGACCCGAGAAGTACTTCGCGCTCGAACCCCCTCGGGGCAGCACCTGACGCCATCCGTGCCCAGGATGCGGATCATCTGTCGCGCCGAACGGTCTTGTCGACGTCTTCCCGGGTGGCGCCACGCTGTACAGGTTCTCGGCAGGCACCTGTGCCTACGATCGCTGGCGTCGGGGCCCGTTCTGCGGATGGAGGGGTCTGCATTGAGTTCGCACATGTCCAGGGTCGCAGTAGCGTCGGCCCTGTTGCTTTCCACGCTCGGGGGCTGTTCGGCGGCCAGGTCCGGCGTCGACAGATCGCCTGCGCCCGACGGCAGTGCTCGCCCCGCTAACCCTGCGGTGGCCCCCAGCCACGCGCCGACAGTGCCAAGGCAGTTCCGCGACATGCTGCCTGGTATGCCGCCTGTAGTAGGCAACGACGTCTACTCACGCACGCGCCGGGGAATGCTCAGCCCCGTCGTGGCGGGGGAGCGAGAGCTGCTCTACGTCCCCGACTCCAAGGGCAGCACGGTGACGGTGATCGACCAACGCACCCGCAAGGTGATCAAGGTGATTCCCACCGGCTTCTTGAGCCAGCACGTCGTACCGTCCTACGACCTGAGGAGGCTGCTCGTCACCGCCAGCTATGCCAATGAGCTGGTCGTGCTCAGTCCGCGGCGCGTTCGGCGCACGGGGGCCATCCCTGCCCCGCGCCCCTACAACCTGTACTTCACTCCCGATGGCCGGTCCGCCGTGGTCATGGTGGAGCAGCACGACACGGTGCGATTCTCTGATCCGAAGACCTTCAAGGTTCAGGATGAGGTGTCACCACGTGGGTGCCGCGGACCCAATCATGCCGACTTCTCCGCCAACGGCCGCTTCTTCGTTGTGACGTGCGAGTTCTCCGGTGAGCTCGTCAGGATCAACACAACGACCCATCGTGTGACAGGCATCCTGAGACTCGGTACGCAACGCAGGACGCGGGGCGGCAGCTCGAGTCAGATGGGGACGAGCATGCCGCAGGACATTCGTCTCTCGCCGGACGGCCTGACCTTCTACGTCGCCGACATGGGCACCGACGAGCTGCGTCTCATCTCGGCGCGCACCTTCGCTGAGGTCGGAGCGATCGGTCTGCCCTCGCATCCCCACGGCATCTACCCGAGCCGTGACGGGAGCCGCTTCTACGTCTCCGACCGCGGAGCGGGAAAAGTCAGTGTGCTGGACCCGACCACGAACAGGATCGTCGATACGTGGACCATCCCGGGTGGGGGGAGCCCGGACATGGGCGGTGTCTCCGCCGACGGGAAGCTGCTGTGGCTCTCGGGACGGTACGACGGGGAGGTCTACGGTTTCGATACCCGCAAGGGCAAGCTCGTCGCCAGGATCCGCGTGGGCGGAAGCCCCCACGGGTTGGTTGTCTGGCCTCAGCCCGGTCGCTACTCGCTGGGGCACACCGGGAACATGCGATGAGGAGAGGCGCCGGCGTGGTGGTGGCTGGGGTCGTCCTGCTCGCCGCGTGTGCTGGTAGAGCACCGGCCGAGCACGGGGCCGATTCAAGGCCACCAGGGAGCAGGGGTCCTTCCTCCACCACCTCCCCCCGCGCTCCTGATGCATTCCGACCCACCCGAGCCAGTCCCGCACCGGCCACCTGGAGGCTGCCGTTCGCCGTGGCGCGGGCCGCGGTCACAGAGGTCGCAGGAGACCCCAGGCGCAGCCTGCTCGCAGGCGGGATGCTGGCGAACGACACCTCTACGGATCGGGTCATCGAGATCGACCCGACGAACGGACGCTTCAGAGACAACCCGCCACTCGCCATACGGGTCCACGACGCGGCCGGGGGAAGCTATGCGGGACACCCTGCTGTCTACGGCGGCGGCAACGGCAGCGAGCAGTCCGCCGTCCAGGAACTGCTTCATGGACACTGGCGGCAGGTGGCCCGCCTGCCCTCGACCCGTTCGGACCTGTCGGTTGCGACGGTTGGGGGCCGCTCCATCGTCATCGGCGGGTACGACGGCGCCGACGTGCCGCGATCGATCCTGGCACAGACTGGTGGTGCGCTGCGCCCGCAGGGGCACCTGCAGCACGGGGTTCGCTACGCCGCGACCGCCGTCGTCGGCCAGGACATCTTCGTCTTCGGAGGCGAGGTCGACCACCGCGAGCTCGGGGACGTGCAACGCGTCGACGGGCGCACCGGCCAGACGTCCGTCGTCGCCCAGCTGCCGCGGCCTCTAGGACACGCGGTCGCGGTGTACGCGGGTGGCCGGGTGCTGTTGATGGGCGGTCGCACCGGGCCGGACCAACAGACCTCGGCGATGTGGTGGTTCGATCCGGACCGCGACCGGTTCACCCCGGCCGGCCATCTGCCCGGTCCTCTGAGCGACAGCTCAGCGGTCGCGCTCAGGCATCGGATCTGGCTGCTGGGCGGCGAGAATCCCCACGTGACGGACCACGTGGTCGTCATCACTCTCTCCTGAGGACGGAACGAGGGCGTGACGAGGCCGGGCCGCATTGCCAGCCCAGGTTGTGCGCGAGCCCGGTGGCGCTCAGCTCGAGTCCACATCGGTTTGCGAGTCCGGATCTGCTCTCGGGCCGCTGCTGTTGCCGAGCAGCTCGAAGGCGATGCCCTTGCTCTGACCGGGCAGTCGCCTCAGGTGCCGCACGGCGGCCCCGTTGGCTCCGTCCTCGGCCGAGCGAAGCACGAAGATCGACTGGCCTGACAACAGGTAGTCGCCTAGATCGCGTTGCCACGCCGAGTTCTGACTTCGCGGTACCGCTGTTCCGTCGGCGCGCAACGGCAAGGCGTCACGATCGTAGGTGAGCCCACTGAGGTCGACTGGTACCTCGCAGTCACGCTGCAGGTCTCGGGAAAACACGTCGGTCAGGATGAGGGCGTCAGGAGAGTCAGAGGTCACGCACCAGCTGGCGGATGCGGTACGGCGCAGGGCCGCGGCCGGGAACGGGGCGCTGAGCACGGCGCGGGAGTCAACCATGAGACTCGCCAACAGCGCCAAGATGGTTGCCAGTGCGAGAGTCATGGCGAGGAATCCACGCAGCGAGTCTGGGACGCGTGACCCAAGGTCGGATGTGCGCGTCGTAGGAATCCAGGCCACGACACAGGCCACCACGAGTGCCAGACCAGTGCCAGCAAACGCGTTGTAGTAGGAGAAGAACGACGGGCTCAGCACGAGCACGAGCACCTCGACGCCGAGCAGGCTGAGAGCGAAGCGCCCGCGCGCCCTACCACTGGCGCTGGCCCGTCCCCCGCCGGTCCGGCCTCGCCAGCAGACGATCGTGACCAGGCTCAACGCAAGACCGGCAGCGACCATCGTGGCCGGACCAGGTGACCACGAGGCGAGCGGTTTGCTACCCGGGACGAAGACATGTGCGAGCCGCGCCGCCGTGTCGACGAGACTTCTGGCGCGACCAAGTTGGTCGAGGAGCACCATGCGAGTCATGTCCGCCGGTGCTGCAAGCAAGAACGGACCGTCCACGAGCGCGCCGGTTCCGAACGCACCCACCACGGCCCACCCCACGGCCTTCGGGCCACCAGTCCGCAAGATCCACAGCAGGATCAGCAAGACGGGGGCGATCGCCCATATCTTGACGCTCGCCGAGAGCGCGAGGGCCGCGCCGGCCCACAGCAGCATCGGTCGCGACGCGGTTGCGCCCCGGCGGGCCAGGAGTGTCAGGGCGAGGAGGAGGCCGAGATTGACGAGCGGTTCGAGCCGCGTAGTGGTCTCAGTCAGCGCCACCGGGGTCCACACGGCGTAGAACAGACCACCGGCACCCGCTGCGACCAACCCTGCACGACGGCAGATGTGCACCACCAGGGTCGCGTTGAGCGCGCCAAGGAGCATCCAGGCCACGCGCGCAGTCTCGAAACCGACGTGGTCGTGGGTCACTCGCCCGAGCAACGCGAACGGCGTGAGCGCCAGCATGATGCCCGGGGGATGCAGCAAGACGAAGTCCCGATAGGGAGACGATCCCCATACCAGTGAGTTGGAGGCTGCGTAGTAGACACCGTCGTCGTACCCAAAGGTCCCGCCGATGCCGCCGCCCCGCAACGCGATCCACAGCCGGACCGCGAAAGCGGTGACCGCAACCGCCAGTCCGGTGAACATCACCAGCCTTGGCGGGGCCTCGGAACTATCGGCGTCACCCATCGCACTGACCACCCTCCGCCGGTGGGCGCCGAAAGCCCGGCCACCACCGTCCACTGTTGCTCTGGTTTCCTGTCGCCCACCTGACTGGGCTGGAGGCGCCTTGAGGATGCTCGGGCTCTTGAGCGCGGGGCGAAGTTCAGCGACTCAGGCCGCTACGTTGGCATTGCGCACTCCAACGCAGCGAACGTCAGGGTTGTCGCCGCTCTCGGCTCGCAAGACCTGCTCGCCGCAGTGGCCAGCGCCTCCTCAGTGGGCGCAGAGCCGCATTGCGACGCTCGAGGCGCAGGCGACGCACGGGCTCGTCGTCGAACGGTTCGAGAGCTCCCACGACGGTGGCCAGCAGGTGGTCCGCCAGACGGTCGTTGCGCACCAGTGCAGGTCCGTGCATGTAGGTGCCAACGACCGTGCCCTGCACCACCCCCTCGTCGTGATCGTGTCCATTGCCGGTTCCGACCAGGAGCCGAGCCAACGGACGAGCCGCGGGCCCGAGCAGGGCATCGCCCTGGTGGTTCTCGAAGCCGGTGAGGAAACCGACGTCGAGGCCGGTGCTCTCCGCCAGCACCTCGCCGACCGCGCGCGGCCCCGGCAGTCGGCGCGAACGGACGTCGAGGATGCCCAACCCCGAACGGGTGATGGCGTCGGGACCCACGAACTCGTGCCCGAGCAGCTGGAAGCCGGCGCACACCGCGAAGCACGCGGCGCCCGCCGCAACCGCCTCTGCGAGGCTGCGCTGGCCGCGCAGGTGTTCCCGGGCCAGGAGCATGGCAGCGTCCTCGCCGCCGCCAAGGAGGTAGACGTCGGCGGTCCTGGGCACCGGATCGTGCAGTCCGACCTTGATCACGCGACAGTCGAGTCCGCGACCGCGCGCTCGATGCGCTAACGCCGTGGCGTTCCCGCGATCGCCGTAGGTCGACAGCACCTCGGGGAAGACCAGCGCCACGCTGAGGGTCGACTCCTTCACCTCGCGAGCACCCGCCTGGCTTCCTGGAAGGCCGTGTAGTTGGCGATCACCGTCACGTCGCCTTCGGGCAGCATTTCGAGCGCGGTGAGGACGTCCGTGGTCGAGGCGATGTCGGTCAGCCCTGCCATCTCCAGACGTACCAACATATCGGTGGCGCGGCGCCCGGTGACCACGACGCGGCGCCCGCCCAGGTGGTCAAAGGGGACGTCGTAGAGCCACGAGGGGTCGCGGCCGTCCACCCCCTCCGAGTTGAAGGCGAGGATGAGCGGTTCGGTGGTGCCGGCGACGATCGCCAGCGATTCCAGCCAGCCAGCAGGGTTCTTGGCGAGGACGACTCGAGCGCGACGCCCCTGGTGCTCGGCGATGGCGTAGCGGCCGGCCACGGCGGCGATGTCCCGCACCGCCGCCAGGGCCTGGGACGGTTCGACTCCTGCCAGTGCCGCCGTGGCGACAGCCATCGCGGCGTTCGCCCGATTGACCTCGCCGGGGAGGGCTAGACGTAGGGGGAGCCGGAACTGCTTGCTCACCAGCTCGTCGCCTTCGAGCCACCAGTCAGGGGTCGGCTTGCACAGGCCACACACATCGCATCCCCAGTCGGCGCCCTCGTGGACGCACTCCCCGCCACAGCGGGGACACACATGGCCGTCCTGGGTCCATCGCGAGCCCACGGCGACCCAGGTCTGTTTCCGCGCGGCCAACGCCGCCATCACGACGGCAGGGTCGGAGGCGCTGGCGACCACGTGAGGCACCGAGCACAGGGCGTCGGACCAAGCATGCGCAAGGTGGGCCACCTCGTGGTGGCGGTGGAGCTGGTCACGTGAGAGGTTCAGCAACGTGACGATCGAGGGCTTGGTGGCCTCGATCAGCCACGGTAGCCAACGCTCGTCAGTCTCGATGACGACGCGGGGCGCCGTACCGGCCGCGAGGCTCGTGGTGATGCCGGCCGCGGTGTTCGCCCCGTCGTCGTTGGTGTCCACCGGCCCCAGCGTCGCCAGCGCAGCGGTGAGGTATGCCGTGGTCGTGGTCTTCCCGTTGGTGCCGCTCACCGCGAGCACGTCCCGGCTCTGGGCCAGTATCCGCGGCGCCTCGGGGGCGAGTGCCAGCATCACCCGTCCCACGATCACACCTCCGGATCCGAGCCCGGTGCGGCGGGAGAGCGCCCCGCAGGCCCGACCTGCACGCGCGGCCCAACTCAGGCTCACCCAGCCACGCGCCCGGCGCAGTGCAGTTGCGCCTGTCGCGCGGGGTGGGGGGAGGAGCGCCATGCCACAGTGCAGCGCGATTTGGCTGACAGCCACCTGACCGCCCATGGGGGGTCGCCGTACGAACCCGTCACACGTAGCGCAAGTGCGTTCGGCTCGATGCGTTGCGGCGGACGATCGAAGCTGACGTCGAACGAAGTAGCGAACTCGCGCCGCGTTCCGGCGACGAACTCTCGACCAACGTGCGTGGGCATGCACTCTCGTGGGGGCCGCAACAACCCTGGCCACTACGCCTCGGGTACAGGCACGGTGGTCTAGTCGGAAACTGCCACCTCCGGTGTGCGGCCCACCCCGCTGGCCCGCGTGTGGGAGTGTTTCTCGACTTGGGGCGCCGGACACGGTGTGTGTCGGGCGGGCGACTCATCGGGAGCACTCTGACATGCGTGTATTGCCATCATCCTGCGGTTCGACGCTCGGGACGTCGCGACGACCTGGGGCTCGCGCACGCAGGACGGTCCCGATCGCCGCCGGCCTGTTGGCGGCCACCCTGGCGCTTGCGCCCTCCGCTGTAGCCGGCCAGTCCGCGGGTGCGCATGGTCCGAAACGAGTTGCGGCCCGAGCCGCCGCTTCGTCCGACGGTCGACCGGGGCCGCTGCTCCGGAACGCACGGATCTCTCTGGGAATGGCGGCTCTGGCGCCGACCGACATCGAAACCTGGACCGTTGCGCCGGGCCTCACCTACGAGGAGTGGACACAGCCCGAGCCGCAAGGTCCGGTCCGGATCCGGATGTTGACCGCAAAGCTCAACCAGCCAGGGCTCCTTCTCGACCGGGTCGGGGCCGCATCGGTTCGTGACGTCGCCCCGCTCTCGAGTCTCGTCGTCGCCGACCATGATCTGGCGGGGGTGAACGCAGACTTCTTCGACATCGCCGACACAGGGGCAGCTCTCGGTGTTGGCGTCGACCGCGACCGCGGCCTCATCCATGCCCCGTCGACCGGCTGGAACCTGAGCTTTGTCCTGGACAAGAACGGCACCACCCGGATAGAGCAGCTCAATCTGGTGGGCAGCGTTACCCGAGGAACGACGAAGGTTGCCTCGCTCGGAGGAGTGAACGTCCCTCACGTGCGGCTCGACACCGTCAACGCCTACACCCAGGCCTGGGGTCGGGCGGCCGTTGCAGGTGTCGTGGACGGGGCAGCGCGAGTGCGCGTCGTTCAGGTGGTCAGCGGGGTGGTGAAGTCCAACGTGACGGGTGCCTCCTTCACATCGACGCAACCCGTGACGGGCACTCTCCTCATCGGCCGCGGCTCGGGTGCCATCACGCTGCGCTCGCTCCAAGTGGGCGACCAGGTGAAGCTGAGCTATGGGTTGAGCGACGCGGCTGTTCGGGTCGCGGTCAGTGGGAGCGCCCAGCTGCTGAAGAACAGCCAGCTGGCCACCACCGACAACGGTGAGCTCCACCCCCGGACGGCAGTGGGCATCGACGCAGACCACAAGCAGATCCATCTCATCGTCGCGGACGGCCGTTCGGAGACGAGCACGGGACTCACCCTCGTGCAGCTGGCGGAGCTGATGTTGTCCAGGGGAGACGAGAATGCCCTGAACCTGGACGGCGGCGGATCCAGCACCCTGGTGGCACCCGACGCCACCGGTGTCACCGGAGTCCGCAACACCCCCTCCGACGGGCAGGAACGCCCCATCCCTGAGGGCCTGGTGTTCCGCTACAGCAAACCCTGATCCGGATGATGAGGTGCTGGCGGGCGTCGTAGTCGCACGATTCGTGGCCCGATGCGCGAGTCCCGTCTAGGGCGAGTCGCCCCTCACGGCGGGAGCATCTGTCAAGATGACCTTGGCAACCGTCAAGATGACCTTGACGTGGTGAGGGGTTGAACATGAAGCCGGTCAGGTGCGTCACTGACGGGGGTCAGCGGGTGTCCAGGTGTGCGGTGTGACTCCAGATCGCCTGGTGGCCTGATGTCGATGACGAGCAATGTCCTCCCTGCCCGATGCCGCAGTGAACCTCCAGCCGATTGGTGAGTTGACCGGGCCGGCGGAGGATCGATGCGATGGCGACTCGGGGGCCTTCGCATCGGATCGGCTCGGCTTCCTGCTCCAGGCGAGGGCTGAGTTCGGACCTCTGGTGAGGTTCGATGGGGACACCACGATCGTGAACGACCCTCAGCTCGCTGTGGCGATCTTGGTGGACAGGAACCAGTCGTACGCGGATCCAGGGATCCTCGGCGTCGAGCAACGCAGCGCGGAGACGCTCGCGCACCTATGGCGACTTCGATCTGCACTCACACCCGGGGCGCGTCGGGCCCGGGCAGGCATGGTCGCTTCCTCAGTCGTGAGTCTGTGGCGAGAGGAACTTCATGCTGTCTCGGGGGGCAGCGTGAATCCCTCGCCCCTGCTCGACCGGGTCGCAGCGATGAGCTTCACCCAGTTGTTCTTCGGCGAGGACGCGGAGATCGTCAAGGACGGCGTGTGTGATCTGTTGAGCTCCTTGGATGCGAACTCTCGTCACCCGTTCAGCATGTCTGCAAGTAGGCCGCCCTCTGGGCGCGAGGTGCAGGAGGGCTACCGAGAGCTGGGCCTGGATGTCGCGCCACTGCTCCGCCAGCGAGCACACCGCCCAGACGCGCGAGATCAAGATCTGGCGACCGCCATCATCGGCACCTTGAGCGCCGATCCGGGCGGCCCGCTCCCTGAGGGGGTGGTGCAGATGGTGATCGATTCTCTGCTGGCCGCCCAGCGCGGGCCGGCCGCTGCGGCGGCGTGGATGCTGTGGGAAGTCGCTCAGGATCTCGCGCTTCAAGAGAGGCTGCGGTCGGAAGCTTCCCGGTATGCAGGAATGATCAGCTCAGGAGCGACGCCCAACGCAAGCGGGTATCCCCACGCCATGGCTGTGGTTCTCGAAACGCTTCGACTGCACCCTCCGGTGTGGTTGGTACGCCGCAGGCTCCTGAGGGATGAGTCCCTCGGGGGCTATCGGGTCCCTCAGGGCCACAACATCTGGATCAGCCCCTACGTCCTGCACCGCGATGAGACTCGCTTTGAACAGGCTTCGAGCTTCCTCGTCGAACGGTGGCCGACCGGGCTGTCCACACAGAGCAGCTTCATGCCGTTCGGCCGCGGAGTGCGCGGCTGTCCGGGCAGCGAGGTCGCCGTTGCCGTCCTGGTAGCGCTCCTGCTCACCACCCTGAGTACGCATCAGATGACCGCCACGGATGGGGTGGTCGTTGCGGACCCGGGGTTGACGCTGGTCCCGAGCGGACTCGAACTGACGTTCACCCGTCGCGGAACGTCAGACGGTGGAAGTGAGGCGGTCTCCTGCGGTCTCGGTTTCCCGACACGCTCGGCGAAGCGCTCCCATGCGGCTTGGCGGGAGGTGCCCATGACTCGCCCGATTTCGGCCCAGGAGATCTTCCGCGAGCGGGCAAGCTCCACCCACTCGGTCAGGAACTCGTTGACCTGCTCGGCGTTCCGCGCAATCAGGGGGAGCGTGCCCAGCACCTCGGCATCACTCATCGCCTCCCAGGGAGGCCGTGAGACAGCTTCGGTCTTCGCGTCGGTCGAGAAGATGTCGTGGAAACGTCCCACGCAGGGCACACACATCATGGCTCCGAGGCCACCGGCGAACTTCGCGCCATCGGTGCCTCGCACACCGCAGAACGAACATGTTTTGTTCTTGATGTCGAAATCCATCTGCGCTCCTGCGAAAGCCCGGCTGAACCCTGATCCTGTCAGATGAGCCCATGCCGACCCGTGCTCACGATCTCTCCTGTAGCACGGGTCAACGCGCCTCGAACGCAGCCTTCGCAGCAGCCGGGACCCGGCCCCGGGCCCCGAGATCCGGCCACCCGTTCGCACGCGCCCACACCCGCACGTCGGTCGTCTGGGCTGACCTCGAGCGCTTCGCCGATCGTGGGCTCTCACGCCCCACCTTCGCCGCCACCGCGATGTAGTCCCGGAAAAGAGCACGAAAGGCGTCTGCGTTCCGCTGGGTCAGATCGATCGTGTACGACTGGTTGTCCAGCGAGAACGACACCGTCTCACCCTTGCCCGGAGCGATCTCCTTGCCAGTCGTATCGTCTACGAGCTGGGTAATGATCCTTTGCGCCATAAAGGGATTCAAACACGACCCACTAATGTCAAGAACGACCTGACAGCAGGTTCTGGACCATGTGCTCCGGCGCCGGTTAGCGCAAGGTATCTCAGCCGATGCCGCCGTCGCAGTGGCTGGCGCCCATGGGGAATGGGCGGGTCGACCCTCGTTCCCATTCGAGCTCGGGACCGCGCAAGCGCTGACGTCGTTGGTCCCTCTCCTCGAGCAAACCACCCCAGATGGGGCAACTTCCAGACTGAGATCTGGCTGCTGGGTCAAACGGTGCGCCACGGCCTTACGCTCGAGGGGCGGTGCCAGTGTCTTGGCCATGCAGGTCGCCTACGCGGATGGCCTTGCTCAAGACGGCGTTTCCGCTTGTTCGACCAGGAAGGTCGCCATGGCAGAACAACCCGAGGGGGGAGAACTGCTGACACCCGGGGGGGTGGCGGCGCTCCTGTTCGTCGACCGCAAGACGGTCTCGCGATGGGCTCTGAGCGGCAAGCTCAACTTCATCTTCACACCGGGAGGGCACCGACGCTTCCTGAAGGCCGAGATCCTGGCGATCCGAGACGACAACTTCCATCACCATGAGGACGAGGGGCAGGACGCCCTCATGATTCCCACGTCTCGCGCGGGGACACCTCGGGGCCCAGACCACCATCCCGCGGACGTGTCAGATGCGGCCGCGCGTGCAGTGGTGGCTGAGCCGGTCGTCATCACGCCGGCGCCCACCTTGGGGTCCGTGTGATGCGGCCGGGCCGGGCGGCTCACCAGCGGGATGTGATCGCGTGGCGGTAGTGGGTTCGACAGCGAGGCAAGCAGTGCTGGCGCGTCGAGGGGAGAGACCCTTGATCTTGTGGGACAGGGTGGTGCAGGCGCGCGCCGACTTCGCCCTGCATCGAAACCTGCCGGCGAGTCAGTCGAAGTCGATCGCGCGGGCTGAGCTCCTCACCGCGCTCGAGGCGTACGCCGCCTACCTCATCGATCATCGGCGGCCCATCCCCTACCTACTGCGCGACGAGCTGCAGATCAGGCGACTCACACGACACGAGTGAGTGTGGCGCGGAACCTCGCGTCTGTGTCTGCGGAGGGTCAGGGCCGCAGCGTCACGACTGCGGCCAGCCAGGGCCCGGTCGTGGTCCCGGCGGCCGTCTGGGCGTCCGAGACGGGGAGCCGGTAGGCCCGACCGAGGTAGCGGTTGCCGGTGGACTGGGCGCCCAGGTCCTTCCAGCCGGCCGCCCAGGCGGGGTTCGCCGTACCGGCCGGGATCGAGACGGCACCGAAGGCGATCTCGTTGCCGCCGGCGGTCGGCGCCGCTCCGGACGAGTACGCCGTGCCGCTGCCCGTCGAGGTCGCCGCGCCGTCGAGGCGGGTGGCCCCGGAGAACTCGTCCCCGCTCAGCCGGTAGGACGTGGCCGAGGGGAACGTGGCGGTGATCCGGTCGTTCACGGCCAGCGAATTGGTCGCCACCCCGCTGAGGACCACGAGCCGGTTGCCGGCGGTGTCGGACACGGTGGCCGACTGGGTGTAGGTGTTGCCCGCGGCGTCGGTGGCCGACACGGCACCCGTGGCCGCGGTGCCGCCGAGCTGGAGGGTGAGCACCACCAGGTCGCCGGCGCGCACCCCACCGGTCTTCCACACGGTGATGTAGCCGGAGGTCTTGGTGGATGTCGAGTAGTTGTTGGCGATGCTGCCGACGAGGGCTGGGGGACTGGGTGCGACAGTGGTGACGGTCACGGTGCGGGCGTCCGTGGAAGTGAGCCCGCTGGTGTCAGTGACGGTGACGGTGACGGTGTAGCTGCCGGGGTTGGCGTAGGTGTGCGGCGCGGTGGCTCCGGCCTGGGCGCCGGTGCTGGTGCCGTCGCCGAAGTCGAAGGCGTAGGTGAGGGCCTGGCCCTGGG
>JAOPYC010000032.1 GCA_025964795.1 Marmoricola sp. | reverse complement strand
GTGGGGGTTCAAGTCCCCCCTCGGACACCAGACGGAAGGGCCTCTGACCTGGAAAAACAGGTCAGAGGCCCTTCCGCATGTAGGGCTCTCTGGAACATCTGTGGAACATCCACACTCGCCCGCAACTCCCGCGGGCTCGCGGTCGACCACCGTCCGCCAGCTGGGTCTACAGCGCCACCCGGACTGGCCGCGCCAACGGGCGTCAGTGATCCAGAGCTACCTCCAAGGCCACCCCCCGGTCCCAAAGATCCTCACTTTGGTCACTCCCGAGGCCGCGTGACCCCCGACACACCCGCCTCGTTGACCCCCCGGGCAACCCGTCCGGGGGTTTGCTCATCCCTGAGAGGAATCACCATGAAGATCCGCAATCTGATCCTGGGCGTACCCGTCGCGCTGGCCCTCACCCTCGGTGGGTGCGCCGTCGAGGACACCAGCGGCCCCAATGCCGCCGACCGAGAAGCCGCAGACTCGAAAACACCCGACAAGCAGCCGGCCAAGCCCAAGGGTCCGAAGCTGAGCGCCGAGCAGGAGCAGGCCGCAGCCAAGGCGAGGCAGTACCTCGACCAGCAGGCGTTCTCGAAGAAGGGTCTGATCGACCAGCTCAAGTTCGAGGGCTTCCCAAGGGCAGACGCCGCCAGGGCCGTGAACACCATGAGGGTCAACTGGCGGAACCAGGCGGCGCTCAAGGCGAAGCAGTATCTCGACCAGCAGGCGTTCTCGAAGTCGGGTCTGATCGACCAGCTCAAGTTCGAGGGCTTCACCCAGCCGCAGGCCGAGTACGGGGTCTCCCAGACCAAGCTCGGCTAGCCCCAAAACACCCGTTCTGCCCGTGTTCCCCGACTGTTCCCCCGGGGAACATCACCCGCGTCTAACCGGGGGTAACCGGGCATAACCGGGGTCATTTCCGCAAGATTCTCCGCACAAGCCCCTGACCTGCGGGTTTGCTTCCGCAGGGTGCGGGTTCAAGTCCCCCCTCGGACACCAGCGGATCCCCGCGTTCCTGCAGTTCAGGACGCGGGGATCGGTGCGTCCGGAGGCCTGCTCGCACCGCCGGTGGTCGCGAGACTCACATGCGCTTCTCAGTTAGGCCGGTTACGGTTGCGGCTGCCTCGCTCCGAGGCCCCATTCCCCCTGGAGGTACCTGTTCCCGTGCGTCGCAAGCTTCCCGCCGCCCTCGCCCTGACCGCGCTGCTGCTCACCTCTGCGTGTGGCGGCGGCTCCGCCGACTCCTCGTCGAAGAGCAAGAGCTCTGCGAGCTCGTCCGTCAAGGTCACCGGCGCCTTCGGTAGTGCACCCACGGTCAAGTTCTCCTCGCCCCTCAAGGTCAAGAAGACCAACATCGAGGTGGTGACGAAGGGCGACGGGCAGGCCCTGAAGGCAGGCCAGACGGCCCTGGTGCACCTCACCCTCGAGAACGGCGCGACCGGCAAGGCCATCGGCAGCACCTACGACCAGGGGACGCCGACGACGGTCCAGGACGACACGACGAGCCTGCCCCAGCCGCTCGTCACGGCGCTGACGGGCAAGACGCAGGGGAGCCGGGTCGCGGTCACCGCCTCGGCGGGCGACATCTACGGCTCGACGGGCAACGCCCAGCTCAAGCTCAAGGCGACCGACGGCGTCGTCATCGTCTTCGACATCCTCGCCGTGCAGGCCCAGAACCCCCTCAGCGGTCCCCAGGGCACGAAGACGCCCCTCCCCGCCGGGGCTCCGAAGATCGTCGAGAAGGCCGGCAAGATCACCACGCTGGACTTCTCCAAGGCAGACAAGAAGCCGGCGAAGAAGCTGAAGGTCATCAAGCTGGTCACCGGCACCGGCCCCAAAGCGACTGCGGGAAGCCTGCTGACGATCAACTACGTCGGCCAGATCTACGGCAAGAAGACCCCGTTCAACAACACCTTCACGACCGGCAAGCCGGCCACGTTCGGGCTGGGCATCGGCGGGCTGATCAAGGCCTGGGACCAGGCGCTGGTCGGGGTCCCGGTCGGCAGCCGGGTGATGCTGATCGCACCGCCGAGCGTCGCCTACGGCGCGGCCGGCAAGCCGGACGGCGGCATCCCGAAGAACGCGACGCTGGTCTTCGTGATCGACGTCCTCGGGGTCAGCAAGTAGCAGTGGAGCGCGACCGGGACGACGCGGGCCACGCACGACAGGCGCGTCCCCGCGACGCGCTCGGACGCCCGCTTCCCTACGGGGCCCCCGGTGTCGAACCCGTCTCGGAGGAGCCGCTGCCTCCCGAGGAGACGATCCGCTTCGCCCGTGAGCTGCTCGCCGAGGGCAGGCCGTTCTCCGCGCACGAGGTCTTCGAGGCGCGCTGGAAGTCCTGCCCCGACGAGGAGCGCGAGCTGTGGCAGGGCCTGGCGCAGCTGTGCGTGGGTGTGACCCACCACCTCCGGGGCAACGAGGTGGGGGCGCGGCGGCTGGTCGAGCGCGCCGCGGCCCGGCTGGTGGACTACGACGCCGGGGACGGGCCGACGTACGACCTGGAGCTGCCCGAGGTCATCGCCTGGGCCCGCGGCCAGCTCGGCTGAACGGGCGGGGCCGGCCGGGGACTCGCCCAGCTGATCAGGGGTGCAGGCCGTGGGTGGGCAGCCAGGCCTCCGGGTCGATGGCGTCCCCGTTACCGGGGTGCACCTCGAGGTGGAGGTGCGGACCGGTGGTGTTGCCGGTCGAGCCGAGGTGCCCGACGAGGTCGCCGGGCGCGAGCCGCTGGCCGACCTCGACGCCGACCTCGCTCTGGTGGCAGTACCACAGCACCGTGCCGTCATCGAGGCGAACGACGGTCTTGTTGCCGAAGGCGCCGTCGGACGCGGCCGCGATGACGACCCCGGGACCGATCGAGCGGATCGGCGTGCCCTCGGGGGCCGCGAAGTCGAGCCCCGTGTGCGTGCTCGCCCACAGGCCGCTGGACTGCCCGAAGCGACCCGTGAGGTGGTAGCCGACCACCGGCAGCACCCACGGCGGCGGCTTCGCCTGGAGCCGGACGGCCGGGACGACGCGGTACGGCGCGAACGCCGACGGGAGCAGCACCGGGCCCTGGGTGACGACGGGGACGGCGGGCGCGACGGGGGCGACGACCCGCCCGGCCTGCGCCGCCGTGGAGAGGGTGGTGGTGACGAGCAGCCCGGTCAGCAGGACGGACGCGATCAGACGACGGGTGGTGGTGAGCATGGCAAGGCTTCCGTGTTCCGTGAGGGGACACCAGGCCGGCAGCGAGCGCGGCGCTCTCTGCCCCTGGTTGTTGTCTTGTCTTCGTGCTGTCTTTTGCAAGCAGCGCGGCCTCTAGCCACGCACACGCCCGCCGTGAAGTGCAAACCGAGTGCTAGCAGTGTGTTAGCGCGGTCACACCCTCGCGCCGGCGTCCCGCTCAGCGGGACGCCGCGGATGACGAAGGTCACATCGCGCCGCGACGACGAGGCACCTTGGCTAACGTGGAGGAAATCCGACGAGAGGACACCGCATGGGCACCGAGGACAAGGCCGCGAACACGTTCAAGGACGCGAAGGGCAAGGTCAAGGAGACCACCGGCAAGGCGACCGACAACGAGCGTCTCGAGGGTGAGGGCAAGGCCGACCAGGCGGAGGCCTCGATCAAGGACACCGTCGAGAACCTCAAGGACGCCGCGGGCAACGTGAAGGACGCCTTCAAGAAGTAGACGTCGGTCCTTTGACCTCTGTTCCCGGGTGGTAAACCCGCCCGGGGACACCGGCCTAGACAGGTGCAGGGTGTCGCCGACGCTGAGCGTGCTCCGGCGCCTGCGCGGCCCTAGCCTCGGGATCATGGATGACACGCAGGCGCCCCCGCTCTCGGTGAGCACGGGGATCGGCACGACCGCCCTGGGGCGCCTCCAGATGCGCGTCCCGGAGGAGGACGGCTTCGAGGAGGTCATGGTCGAGCGCCGCTGGCCGGACATGTCCTCGGCCCGCTCCTGGTGCGAGCGCACCGTCGAGCGCGCTCCGCTGGGCGCGACCATCCTGGAGATCCAGGTCTTCGAGGAGTCCTGGAAGCACACCCGGTCCTGGGAGACCACCAAGACCCGCCCGATCGCCGAGGCCCTCCAGCTCGGCGTCGTGACCGAGGTCGGCGTCGTCCGCTGGTCGGACCCGCGATCGATGACGCCGCGGGCGGGTTCCCGGCACCTGCTCTGACCGGTTGTCCTGCCTGCGGCAGGATGAGGGGCATGAGCTCTCCCGCAGCCGACCGGACCGACTACGACCCCGCTGCCGAGGTCACCGAGATCTGCCGTGACCTGATCCGCATCGACACCACCAACTACGGCGACCAGCCGGGACCGGGCGAGCGCAAGGCCGCCGAGCACGTCGCCACGCTGCTCGACGAGGTCGGCATCGAGAGTGAGCTCTGGGAGGCCGAGTCCGGCCGCACCAACGTGCTGGCCCGCTGGGGCGGCTCGACCGGGGACCCCGTCCTGGTGCACGGGCACCTCGACGTGGTGCCGGCCGACGCGGCCGACTGGAAGGTGCACCCCTTCAGCGGTGAGATCCACGACGGCCAGGTCTGGGGCCGCGGCGCCGTCGACATTAAGGACTTCGACGCGATGCTGCTCTCCACGGTGCGGGCGCGGGCCCGGGCCGGCGTCGTCCCTGACCGGCCGCTCGTCCTCTGCTTCACCGCCGACGAGGAAGCCGGTGGCACCAAGGGCGCCGGGCCGCTCGTCGAGTCGCACCGCGAGTGGTTCGAGGACTGCACCTACGCGGTGGGCGAGGTCGGCGGCTTCTCGACCACGGTCCGGGGGCGGCGGCTCTACCTGATCGAGGCCGCGGAGAAGGGGATGGCCTGGATGCGGCTGACCGCGAGGGGCAACGCCGGCCACGGGTCGATGCGACACCCCGACAACGCGGTGACCACGCTCGCGGAGGCGGTGGCACGGGTCGGCCGCCACGAGTGGCCGGTCCAGCTGACCCCGACCATGCAGGTTCTGCTGGGCGTGGTGGGCGAGCTCGCCGGCACCGAGGCCACCCCGGAGAACGCCGAGGAGCTGGTGGCGGAGTTCGGCTCCGCCTCGCGGATGCTCGGAGCGGTCATCAAGCACACCACCAACCCGACGATGCTCGACGCCGGCTACAAGGTGAACGTGGTCCCGGGCAAGGCGACCGCGCAGGTGGACGGCCGGTTCCTGCCGGGCCTCGAGGAGGAGTTCCTGGAGACCATGCGCGAGCTCGCCGGCCCCGGGGTCGACATCGAGTTCATCAACAAGATGCACGGCCTCGAGACGCCGTACGACGGGGAGATGGCGGCCGCGATGACGTCCTCGCTCCTGGAGGAGGACCCGGACGCCCTGGTCGCGCCGTACCTGATGAGAGGCGGCACCGACGCGAAGTACTTCGCCGACCTCGGCCTCCGCTGCTTCGGGTTCGCGCCGCTCCGGCTCCCGGCCGACCTCGACTTCACCGCCCTGTTCCACGGCGT
>JAOPYC010000010.1 GCA_025964795.1 Marmoricola sp. | reverse complement strand
AGACCTCCTGGTCGAAGAGTGGTTCCTAGGTAGCTCCACTCCACATCGGGAGGTCTTCACCCGTCTACAGACTCAGATCGATTCGTCGCACGATCTCGACCAACGTCCCTGGGCATCACACCTAGCCGACCTCAGGCGAGTGGGAGCCGCTTGGCGTCGCGGGGGAGCTGCTCGTAACCACGGCGTACGGCCTCGATCAGCGCCTCGCGCGGGTAGGGCCAGGCCTCGGCTGCCAGCGCCTCGCCCGGTCCGACGCCGCGCCCCGCCAGGTCGCGGATCGTCTGGGCCACGATGCCGACGGCGGACCGCTGCTCGAACACGAAGTCACGGTCCACCGGGCTGCCGTGACCCGGGACGACCACGGTCCTCGGGCCGATCAGCTCGAGGGTGAGGTCCAGGGCGTGCGGCCAGTCCAGCGGGAAGCAGTCGTCGCCGTACGACGGCATCCCGGACTCCTCGACCAGGTCACCGGCCAGCAGGACGTCCGCGTCGTCGATGCGTACGACGAGGTCACCGGCGGTGTGGCCCCGCCCGGGGTGCACCAGCTCCACCGACCGGTCACCGAGGTCGATCGCGGTGACCGAGGAGAAGGTGTGGTCGGCCGGGACCAGGGCGGTGGCCGCCATCTCCTCGGCCCGGTGGTCGCCCTGCTCGGTCATGACGAGCTTGCGCTGCTCGCCGCGGAGCAGCATCGTCGCGGCCGCCGACTCGTGGGCGGTGATCGGGATCTCGCCGTACTCCTCGCGGAAGGCGCCGTTGCCGAAGACGTGGTCGACGTGGTCGTGGGTGTTGATGATGCCCACCACCGGGCGGCAGGAGAGGCGGCGCAGGTCGGCGATCACCTCGTGCGCCTGCTTCGAGGACGCGTGCGTGTCGACCACCATCAGGCCGGCCTGCCCCTCGACGACCGTCACGTTCACGTCGTACCACTCGTAGCGGGCGACCCAGACGCGATCGCCGACCTCTGTGAACCGCCCGGTGTTCTCTGGCACGAGCGCGAGCCTACGGGCGCCTAGTAACATTGGCACTCTGGACGAACGAGTGCCAAGGCACCCAGCGACGAGGAGGCGAGATGCAGGAGGACCGCAGGCTCGCCGTGCTGCGCGCCATCGTGGAGGACTACGTGTCCACCGGTGAGCCCGTCGGCAGCAAGGCGCTCGTCGAACGGCACCGGCTCGGGGTCTCACCCGCGACCGTCCGCAACGACATGGCCGCGCTGGAGGAGGAGGGGCTGATCGCCCACCCGCACACCAGCGCCGGGCGCATCCCCACCGACAAGGGCTACCGCTTCTTCGTCGACCGGCTGACCCAGATCAAGCCGATGACCGCCGCCGAGCGCCGGGCCATCTCGACCTTCCTCGAGGGCGCCAACGACCTCGACGACGTGATCCAGCGCTCGGTGCGGGTGCTCGCGCAGCTGACCCAGCAGGTGGCGATCGTGCAGTACCCCACGCTCGCCCGCTCCACGGTGCGCCACATCGAGCTGGTCGCGCTCTCCCCGTCGCGGCTGCTCCTCGTCCTGATCCTGTCCACCGGCCGCGTCGAGCAGCGCGTCCTCGAGCTCCCGACGGAGATCGACGGCGACTCGCTGGCCGACCTGCGCTCGCGGATCCTGCGCGCCGCCGTCGGCGAGCCGATCACCGACGCCGCCACCGCCCTGGGCTGCCTGACCGAGCAGGTGACCCCTGACGACCGCACCCAGGTGGCGCTGATCGCGGCGGCCCTGGTGGAGGCGATGTCCAACGAGCGCTACGACGAGCGCGTCGTGGTCGGTGGCACCGCCAACCTCGCCCGGTTCGGCGACGGGTTCGACCTGTCCATCAAGCCGATGCTCGAGGCGCTCGAGGAGCACGTCGTGCTGCTCAAGCTGCTCGGCGAGGCGACCTCGTCCGACTCGGTCACCGTGCGCATCGGCCACGAGGGCCCCTACCAGCAGCTCGCTACGACCTCGGTCGTCGCGACGGGCTACGGCCCGGGTGAAGAAGCCGTGGGGTCGCTTGGCATCGTGGGGCCCACGCGCATGGACTACCCGGGCTCGATGGCCGCGGTCCGCGCGGTCGCCCGCTACGTCTCCACCATCCTCGACCAGGCGTGACCCGCCGCATCCCCAGAGCTGACCATCTACATGAGTAAAGGCGAACAGTGAGCCAGGACCCCTACGCGATCCTCGGCGTCTCCCGGGACGCCGAGGCGGACGAGATCAAGAAGGCCTACCGCCGTCTGGCCCGTCAGCTGCACCCGGACGTCAACCCGGACCCGGACACCCAGGAGAAGTTCAAGGAGGTCTCGGCCGCCTACGAGGTCCTCTCGGACCCGGAGAAGCGCCGGGTCTACGACCTCGGCGGCGATCCCTTCGGCCGGGGCGGCGACGCCGGGCAAGGTGCCGGCTTCTCGTTCACTGACATCATGGACGCCTTCTTCGGTGGCCAGGCGGGCGGCGCCGGCCAGGGTGGTGGGCGCGGCCCGCGCCCGCGGACCCGTCGCGGGCAGGACGCGCTCGTCCGCATCGAGATCGAGCTGGCCGAGGCGGCGTTCGGCGTCACCCGCGAGCTCAAGGTCGACACGGCCGTGCTGTGCAACGTCTGCCACGGCAGCGGCGTTGCCGCGGGGTCGCAGCCCGTCACCTGCGAGACCTGCCATGGCCGCGGCGAGGTCCAGCAGGTCCAGCGGTCCTTCCTGGGCGAGATCCGCACGCTGCGCCCGTGCGCGGCGTGCCGCGGGTTCGGTGAGATCATCCCCGAGCCCTGCCGCGAGTGCTCCGGCGACGGCCGCGTCCGCTCGCGCAGCTAGATCACCGTGAAGATCCCACCTGGTGTCGACACAGGCACCCGCGTCCAGCTCTCCAGCGAGGGCGAGGTCGGCCCCGGCGGCGGGCCGGCGGGCGACCTCTACGTAGAGATCCACGTCGCGACGCACCCGGTGTTCACCCGGGACGGCACCGACCTGCGCTGCCACGTCACCGTGCCGATGACCGCGGCGGCCCTCGGTACGACGATCCAGCTGCCCCTGCTCGAGGCCGACGTGGCCGAGGCCGACTCCGACATGGAGCTGTGGATCGACCTCGAGATCCGCCCCGGCACCCAGTCGGGCACGGAGACGGTGCTGCGTGGTCGCGGCGTACCCCACCTCCGGTCGCAGGTCCGCGGTGACGTCGTCGTCACGGTCGACGTCGAGACCCCCGGCCGCCTCGACGAGGAGCAGCAGCAGCTGCTGCGCGAGCTGGCCAAGCTGCGCCACGAGGAGTCGCCCGACGGGCAGATCACCTCACCGCAGAAGTCGGTGTTCGGGCGGCTCAAGGACGCCTTCAACCCGCGATGAGCCTGCCGGTCTTCCTCGGTCCCGTCACCGGGGTGGCCGTCGGAGACAGCGTGGTCGTCGGGGGTGACGAGGCGCGGCACGCGGTGGTGGTCCGCCGAACGCGCCTGGGCGAGGAGGTGGTCCTCGCCGACGGGACCGGTACGGCGGCGACCTGCGTGGTGACCGCGACCTCGAAGACCTCCCTGACCGCCTCGGTGTCGTCGGTGTCCGTACTCCCGGCGCCGGTTCCACGGATCACGGTCGTGCAGGCGATCCCCAAGGGGGACCGGGCCGAGCTCGCCGTCGAGGTGCTCACCGAGATCGGCGTCGACCGGATCGTGCCCTGGGCCGCCGCCCGCTCCGTCGGGGTCTGGCGCGGTGAGCGCGCCGAGAAGTCGCTGGCGAAGTGGCGGTCCGCCGCCCGGGAGTCGGGGAAGCAGTCGCGGCGGGCCTGGCTGCCGGAGGTCACCGAGATGGCCACGACGGCCGACGTGGTCGAGCTCGCCGCGCAGGTCGACCTCGCAGTGGTCCTGCACGAGGCCTCCCACGAGCCACTTTCGTCGCTGCCGGTGGAGGCGGCGACGTCGATCCTGGTCGTCGTCGGCCCCGAGGGCGGGATCAGCGACGAGGAGCTGGAGCTGTTCGGCGCGGCGCACGTCGTCCGCCTCGGGACGTCGGTGCTGCGCACGTCCACCGCCGGGGTGGCCGCGGTCGCGGCCCTGCTGTCGCGCACGCCGCGCTGGGGCTAGAGGGCGGTGCTGACCACGTCGCTGCCGTCGGCGTACACGCCCCCATCTGGCTGGCTGACCACTAGCGTGTGGCCGGTGAGCGACGCGCAGGAGACCCCGAAGCTGGAGTCGCACTACATCGCGCACGCGGCCGCGAAGCTCGAGGCGCGGATCCGCGCCCGCCTCCCGGGACGTCGGCTCGCCGCGGTCGCCGGCCGCCTCGCGGAGATGGTGCCCGAGGTCCAGCAGGGCTTCGACAGCTCCTACGCACGGTTCAAGCTCACCCGGCGGTGGTCGCGCGTGGCCAGCGTGCTGATCGTCCTGGGGACCCTGCTGGCGCTGGTGCTCGCGCTTCGGGACGCCTTCCGCGGCGGCGAGCTGGAGTCGTTCGACTGGGTGCCGCTGGTGGAGAGCGCCATCAACGACGTCGTCTTCGCGGCGATCGCGGTGTTCTTCCTGTGGGCACTGCCGGAGCGCCGGGAGCGCCGTACGCTCGTCGGCCTGCTGCACCGGCTCCGCTCCCTGGCGCACGTCGTCGACATGCACCAGCTCGACAAGGACCCGGAGCAGGCGCGCTCGGACTACGTGCCGACGGCGCAGAGCCCGCCGAACCGGATGAACGCCGAGGAGCTGCACCACTACTTCGACTACTGCAGCGAGCTGGTCTCCCTGATCGCGAAGACCGCGGCGCTGTGCGCCGAGCACTCCTCCGACGCGGTCGTGCTCGACACGGTCAGCAACCTGGAGACGCTCGCGGCCCAGATGTCGCAGAAGATCTGGCAGAAGATCTCGCTGCTTCCGGAGCACTGACCTCTACTCGACGGTGATCTGCTTCGTGTCCAGGATGGCGCCGACGCCCTCGCCGCCGGACTCGTCGGTGTCGTGGACGACGAGGGTGTAGGTGCCCGGGGCGGCGGTCACGGTGAAGCTGTACGGCGACAGCGTGCAGCACTCCTTGGCGGTGGTGTAGCCGCTGCGGCCCACCCGGTCGCTCTGCTTGAGCTCCCAGACGACGTTGCCCTCGAAGCTCGCGGCCTGGCCGGTGACCTCGAACCGGGTGGGCACCGTGGCTCCCTCGGTGGGCGAGGTGATCGAGACCGTGGACAGCGTCGCGTCGGCGCTCGCCTTCTCGACCGGCGAGGACGTGTCGACACCCAGCACCTGGGCCGTGGGCTGCCCGCCGACGGTGAACCGCACCGGCAGGTCCTCGCGGGCCATCGCGTCCGACGTCCAGACCAGGGCCTGCACGGCCGACTGGGCCTGCTCCGGCGTCATCCCCGAGGGCCGGTCGACGGTCCTGGACAGGTCGATGGTGAGCGTCGAGCCGTCCGAGGAGGTCGCCGCCGTGAGCCCGTCGACCGGCCACGGCAGGTAGTCCGGGTCGCGCGGCCACCCGCTCAGGGCCTGCTGCACGGCGGCGTCGAGGTTGCTGTCGGTGACTCCGGTGACGGTGTGGGTCTCCGTGAACAGTCGGGGGCCGGCGGCGGTCAGCCCGGTGTAGTAGACCGGAACCTGCACGGTGCGCGCCGTGTTCTGCCGTCCCGAGGACCGGGTGGCGACCGGGGCGTTGGGCTGGCCAGCCCCAGCGGACGGGCTGCCGTCCGGCTGCTGCGCGAGCCACGCGGTGCCCCCGATCACGAGCACGGTCACCACGGCGGCCGCCACCGTCAGCGGCAGCCAGCGCGCCGCAGCGGGGCGCTGGTCGCGGGCCCGGATCATCTCGGGTCCCCCTCGGGGGTGTACGTCGGAGACGGCGTCGTGGAACAGCGAGCGCAGGTCGTCGTCGTGCGGGGTCATGGTGTCTCCTCGAGGAGGGGTGAGAGGTGGTGGCGCAGGGCGGCGGACCCGCGCGAGGCGTGGCTCTTCACGGCGCCGGCGCTGATCCCCAGGGTCTCGGCGATCTCGCGCTCGGACAGGTCGAGGTAGTAGCGCAGCGCGAGCACCTCGCGTTGTCGGCGGGGCAGCGTGCCCATGGCCTCGATGACGGCCCTGCGGCGTACGCCGGTCAGGACGCCGTGGTCCGCGCCCGGCTCGTCGGGCGGCACCTCGGAGGGGTGCCGGTCGACCACGAACAGGTGCCGCAGCACCGAGCGAGAGCGGTTCACCACCGTCTGCCGCAGGTAGGCGGGGGCGTTCTCGAGGGCGCCGTGGCGCTGCAGCCGCTTGTGCACGGCCAGGAACGAGTCCTGCACGACCTCCTCGGCCCGGCCTACGTCGCCCAGGAGCAGGACGGCCAGACGGACCAGCCTGACGTAGTGCTCGTCGAAGAGCTCCTCCAGGCCGGCGTCGGTGCCGGGCGATCGGTCCACGGCCACCCCCTCGGCCGGCAGGCCGGTCTTCTCTGTGTGCAGGACGCTGGTCACGTTAGTGGGACGCACAGGTCGATCGATCGGTTTACACGCCCGAGCCACCGATCGGCCCAGCGATGGGGGGAGGGATCAGGCATGCTGGGCCCATGAGCGCCGAGACCGGACCCGAGGACTGCCTGTTCTGCAAGATCGTCTCGGGCGACATCGACGCCGACGTCGTGCACGAGACGGCGACGACCGTCGCCTTCCGCGACCGCAACCCCCAGGCGCCGACCCACGTGCTGGTGATCCCGCGCAGCCACTACGCCAACGCCGCCGACCTCGCCGTCGGTGAGCCGGAGACCGCGGCCCACCTGTTCGACGCGGCGCGCGCCATCGCCGAGCAGGAGGGGCTGGGGGAGGGCTACCGCCTGGTCTTCAACACCGGTGCCGCGGCCCACCAGACGGTGTTCCACGCGCACATGCACGTCCTCGGCGGGCGTGCCATGACCTGGCCCCCTGGATGAGCCTGACGTCGCCCCGCCGTACGACGGCGCTGGCCCTGGCCTCGGTCCTGGCGCTGGTGCTGGCCGCGTGCGGCGGCACGGGCGGCTCGACCGCCGGGCACGACCACCACGCGGTCGCCGCGGCGACTCCGTCCGCCGAGCCCACTGCCTCCGGCCACGAGCGCGCCCACGCCCAGGCCGCGCCGGTCCGGCACCGGCCGCTGCGCGCGGGGGAGCGTCGGGTCGAGGTGCGGATGCCCACGACGTACACCGCGTCCCCACCTACCGGCGTCGGCACCGACGACTATCGCTGCTTCCTGCTCGACCCGAGGACCACGTCCGACCAGATGATCACCGGCTTCAACATCCTCCCGGGCAACCCGGACGTGGTGCACCACGTGATCCTCTTCCGGGTGCCGCCCGAGCAGGTCGCCGAGGCCGAGGCCAAGGACGCCTCGACCCCGGGTCAGGGCTGGACCTGCTTCGGCGACTCCGGCCTCGGCCGGGGCGCGGGCCAGCAGATCGACGACGCGCCGTGGCTCGGGGCGTGGGCGCCCGGCGGCACCGAGCAGACGTACGCCGCCGGCTTCGGCGAGCCGTTCTCGGCCGGATCCCGCGTGATCATGCAGGTCCACTACAACCTGCTCGCCGGGAAGGCGCCGGACCGCAGCGCCGCCGAGCTGCGCCTGACACCGGCGTCGGACCGGATCACCCCGCTGGTGACCCAGCTGTTCCCGGCGCCGGTCGAGCTCCCGTGCCGCCCCGAGCACGGCGACGGGAAGCTGTGCGACCGGGCCGCCTCGGTCGCCGACGTCAAGGCCCGCTTCGGCCAGGGACCCGGCTCCACCGCCGACCTGCTGCACCTCCTGTGCGGCGCCGGGCAGGTCGGCGAGGTGCAGTCGTGCACCCGCCCGGTGACCCAGCGGCAGACGGTCCGCGGGGTCGCCGGGCACATGCACCTGCTCGGCACCTCGATCAAGGTCGAGGTCAACCCCGGGCGGGCGAACGCCCGGACGCTGCTCGACATCCCGGTCTGGGACTTCGACGACCAGGGCAGCCGGCCGATCAAGCCCGCCGTGCTCCAACCGGGGGACACGGTCCGGGTCACCTGCCACCACAGCCAGGCGCTGCGTGACCGGCTGCCCGCCTTCCACGGCATCCCGGACAAGTACGTCGTGTGGGGCGAGGGCACGACCGACGAGATGTGCCTGGGCATCCTGCTGGTCACCCGGCCCTAGTCACCAAGTGGACGTCCGGATCAACCGGGATGCACCTTCTACGACGCCTGCGTAGCATTGACCTGCCAGCACCCCCGAACGAAGGGCTGCCCCAGGCGGGGCGTTCATGACTGAGACCAGCAAGGCCGACACCGTCGGCACCGGCACGCGCACGGGCGGCCCGAACGAGACCCAGCACACCGTCGTGGTGCCCAACAGCATCAACATGGTCTCGCTGCTCGGCCCGGGCGACGATCACCTCAGCACGATGGAGAAGGCGTTCGACGCCGACCTGCACGTGCGCGGTAACCAGATCACCCTGCGTGGCGAGCCCGCCGAGATCGCGCTGGCCGAGCGGATGCTCGACGAGCTGGGGACGATCATCCGCACCGGCCAGGGGATGACCACCGAGACCGTCGAGCGCGTGATCACGATGCTGCGCGCCGAGACCACCGAACGTCCTGCCGACGTGCTCTCGCTGAACATCCTGTCCAACCGCGGCCGCACGATCCGGCCCAAGACACTGAACCAGAAGCGCTACGTCGACGCGATCGACAAGCACACCATCGTCTTCGGGATCGGCCCCGCCGGCACGGGCAAGACCTACCTCGCGATGGCCAAGGCCGTCCAGGCGCTGCAGGCCAAGAAGGTCAACCGGATCATCCTGACCCGTCCCGCCGTCGAGGCCGGGGAGCGCCTCGGGTTCCTGCCCGGCACCCTGAGCGAGAAGATCGACCCCTACCTGCGCCCGCTGTACGACGCCCTCCACGACATGCTGGACCCGGAGACGGTGCCCAAGCTGCTCGCCGCAGGGACCATCGAGGTGGCACCGCTGGCCTACATGCGAGGAAGGAGCCTCAACGACGCCTTCATCATCCTCGACGAGGCACAGAACACCTCGCCCGAGCAGATGAAGATGTTCCTCACCCGACTCGGGTTCGGATCCAAGATCGTGGTCACCGGCGACGTCACCCAGGTCGACCTGCCCTCCGGGATCAAGAGCGGCCTGCGCGTCGTGGAGGAGATCCTCGACGGGGTCGAGGACCTCAGCTTCAACCGGCTGACCGCGCACGACGTCGTACGACACCGGCTGGTCGGCAAGATCGTGGCGGCGTACGAGGAGTTCGACGCGCGCAGCGAGGCCGCCACGATCGCCCGAGAACGACGATGACGCTGCGATGACCATCGAGATCCAGAACGAGTCCGGCGCCGTGGTCGACGAGCTCCGGACGCAGCGGCTGGCCCGGTTCGTGATGGACCGCATGCGCGTGCACCCGCTCGCGGAGCTCTGCGTGACCCTGGTCGACGAGGCCACCATCGCCGAGCTGAACGCGAAGTGGATGGAGAAGGAGGGCCCCACCGACGTGCTGGCCTTCCCGATGGACGAGCTCCGGCCGGGCATGGTCAACGAGGAGCCCGAGGAGGGAGTGCTCGGGGACCTCGTGCTCTGCCCCGACGTCGCGGCTGCCCAGGCGAAGGAGGCCGGTCACTCGACGGTCGACGAGCTCGACCTGCTGACCACCCACGGCATCCTGCACCTGCTCGGCTACGACCACGCCGAACCCGAGGAGCACCAGGAGATGTTCGGTCTCCAGGCGCGACTCCTCGGCGAGTGGCTCGGCCACGAGGCCGACCGCCTGCACTCCGAACAGGGGTGACCCCGAGATGAGCGGACACAGTCCGGGCCTCGTCGTACTGGTGATCGCGCTGATCGTGCTCGCCTCCACGCTGACCACGGTCGAGGCGGCCCTCTCGGCGTTCTCCCGGGCCCGGGCCCTGGAGCTGGCCCACGAGCAGCGACCGGGCGCGGTCCGGCTGCTGCGCCTGCTGGACGACGCGGCCCACCACCTCAACGCGCTGCTCGTCCTGCGTCTGCTGACCGAGACCTCGGCGGTCGTGCTCGCCACCGCGATGGTGCTCGACCTGCTCGGTCCCGACCGGTGGACCTCCGTGCTGGTCGCGATCGGGCTGATGTTCCTGGTGCTGTTCGTCGTCGTGGGTGTCGGGCCCCGCACGATCGGTCGCCAACGCAGCGAGAACATCTCGCTCGCCACGGCCGGCCTGGTGCTGGCGCTCGGGCGCGTCCTCGGGCCGATCCCGCAGCTGCTCATCCTGATCGGCAACGCGCTCACCCCCGGCAAGGGGTTCTCCGAGGGCCCGTTCTCCTCCGAGGCCGAGCTGCGCGAGATGGTCGACCTGGCCGAGGCCTCCAGCCTGATCGAGTCCGGCGAGAGCAAGATGATCCACTCGGTCTTCGAGCTGGGCGACACCCTGGCGCGCGAGGTGATGGTGCCGCGCACGGACGTGGTCTACATCGAGCGCGCCAAGACGCTGCGCCAGGCGATGTCGCTGTTCCTGCGCAGCGGCTTCTCCCGGATCCCGGTGGTGGGGGAGGACCTCGACGACATCGTCGGGTTCGCCTACATCAAGGACATCAGCAAGCGGGTCTTCGACCGCCAGGCCGCCCAGACCACCGAGCAGGTCGAGTCGATGATGCGTCCGGTGTTCCACGTGCCTGACACCAAGCCTGTCGACGACCTGCTGCGCGAGATGCAGGCGGAGCGGCGGCACATCGCCGTCGTCGTGGACGAGTACGGCGGCACCGCCGGCATCGTCACCATCGAGGACATCCTCGAGGAGATCGTCGGTGAGATCACCGACGAGTTCGACGCCGAGGAGGAGTCGGTCGAGGAGCTCGAGGACGGCTCCCGCCGGGTCCCCGCGAGGTTCCCCGTGGACGACCTCGACGAGATCCTCGGCGTGGAGATCGACGACGACGAGGTGGACTCGGTCGGCGGCCTGATGGCCAAGCACCTCGGCAAGGTCCCGATCCCCGGCTCCACGGTCGAGGTGGCCGGCCTGCGCTTCCTGGCCGAGGAGGCCAAGGGCCGCCGCAACCGCGTCGGCACCGTGCTGATCACGCCGGTGGTCAAGACCAAGGCCCTGGCCGGCCCGCTCCCGCGGGAGACCACCGGCTCACGGCCGTCGCGCTCCCAGCGCACGCAGGGCTGAGGCTGTCGGCCGGGAGGCCTAGACTCCCGGGCGTGAGTTCACTGCCTCCCGAGGACAACAAGCTCGTCGTGCTCGCCCGGGCCACCCGTGCCCGGACCGGGGCCGACGAGGGAGCCGCCCTGCGCGACCTCGACGGTCGCACCTACGCCGCCGCGACCGTGGACCTCCCTTCGCTGAAGGTCTCCGCGGTCGGGGTCGCCGTGTCGATGGCCGTGGCCAGCGGAGCCCAGGGGATTGAGGCGGTGGTGGTGCTGACCGAGGGCGAGATCGCGTCCAGCGACCTGGACATCGTGGGTGAGTTCGGGGGCCAGGGCGTGACCGTGCACCGGGGCACACCCGCGGGCACGGTGGAGCACACGGTCCGGACCTGATCTCGTCGCCGAAATCTGACAGGATCGGGAATGCAATGTCTGGAATCATGGTTGCTGCGGGCAACCAGAGCCGGAGGTAGACCGAGTTGATCGGTACGGTGCAGCACGACGAAGCAGTACGACGTCTCCAGGCGTCGTACGACGCGCTCGACCCCGGATCCACCGTCCGGCTGGCGAAGCGCACCTCCAACCTCTTCCGCCTCCGCGAGGCTTCCACGACCGCGGGCCTGGACGTCTCCGGCCTCGGCGGCGTGATCAGCGTCGACCCGGTGGGCCGGACCGCCGACGTGCAGGGGATGTGCACCTACGAGGACCTCGTGGACGCGACGCTGCCGTTCGGCCTGATCCCCTTCGTGGTCCCGCAGCTGCGCACCATCACCCTCGGCGGCGCGGTCACCGGCCTCGGCATCGAGTCGACGTCGTTCCGCAACGGGCTGCCCCACGAGTCGGTGCTCGAGATGGACATCTTCACCGGCGCCGGTGAGGTGGTCACGGCCTCGCCGCACAACGAGCACGCCGAGCTGTTCGCCACCTTCCCCAACTCCTACGGCTCGCTGGGCTACGCCACCCGGCTGCGCATCGAGCTCGAGCCGGTGAAGTCCCACGTCGCCCTGCGGCACGTGCGCTTCGCCGAGGGCGCGGCCCTCCAGGACGCGATCGACGTCGTCACCGACAGCGGCGAGTGGGCCGGCGAGCGGGTCGACGGGCTCGACGGCACGGCGTTCGAGCCGGGTGTCTACGTCCTCACGCTCGCGCGGTGGACCGACGCGGCGCCGGGCGCGGGGTCCGACTACGTCGGCCAGCAGATCTTCTGGCGCTCGATCCAGGAGCGCGACACCGACCTGCTGAGCACCTACGACTACCTGTGGCGCTGGGACACCGACTGGTTCTGGTGCTCGCAGGCCTTCGGCGCCCAGAACAAGTGGCTGCGCCGGCTGTGGCCGCGCAGCATGCGCCGCTCCGAGACCTACCAGCGCATCCTCGGCCTCGAGCGCCGCTTCGACATCGTGGCCCGGCTCGACCGCCGAGCAGGTCGCCCGCAGCGCGAGCGCGTGGTCCAGGACATCGAGGTCCCGGTCGCCCGCCTCGGCGAGTTCCTCGACTGGTTCGACGAGCACGTCGGGATGCGCCCGGTGTGGCTGTGCCCGCTGCGCCTGCGTGGCGAGACCAGCTGGCCGTCGTACCCGCTCCAGCCTGGGCTGACCTACGTCAACGTCGGCTTCTGGGGCACCGTGCACGTCGGCGACGACGCCCCGAACAGCCCGATGAACCGGGCGATCGAGAACAAGGTGGCCGAGCTCGACGGGCACAAGTCCCTCTACTCCGAGTCCTTCTACGACCCCGCGACCTTCGACCGTCTCTACGACGGGCAGAACCTCGCCGCCGTGAAGAAGCAGTACGACCCAGAAGACCGGCTGACCAGCCTCTACGACAAGGCGGTGCTACGCAGATGACACAGATGAAAGACCTCACCTCGACCCTCAACAGCCGGATGAGCCTGGCGGAGGTGTTCCAGTCGCTCCTCGCCAGACCCGTCCCGGTCCGGTTCACGGCCTACGACGGCAGCTCGTCGGGCCCCGAGGACGCGCTGGTCACGGTCGAGCTCAAGAACGAGCGCGGCCTGTCCTACCTGATCACCGCCCCGGGCGACCTGGGCATGGCCCGCGCCTACGTGGCCGGTGACATCGCGCTGCACGGCGTCCACCCGGGTGACCCCTACGAGGTCATGGTCACGCTGCTGCGCGAGCTCAAGTTCCGCCGCCCGACCGCCGCCGAGGCGCTGACGATCATGCGCTCCATCGGCCTCTCGCACCTCGTCCCGCCGGCTCCGCCGCCGCAGGAGCACCTGCCGCGCTGGCGCAGGATGATGGAGGGGCTGCGCCACTCGCCCGAGCGCGACGGCAAGGTCATCGAGCACCACTACGACGTGTCGAACAGGTTCTACGAGCTCGTGCTCGGCCCGTCGATGACCTACACGTGTGCGCTCTACCCGACCGGCAACGAGACGCTGGAGGAGGCGCAGCACGCGAAGTACGACCTGGTCGCGCGCAAGCTCGACCTCCAGCCCGGACAGCGGCTGCTCGACGTCGGCTGCGGCTGGGGCGGGATGGTCCGCCACGCCGCCAAGGAGTACGGCGTCCGCGCCCTCGGCGTGACCCTCTCCCGCGAGCAGGCCGAGTGGGCCCAGGCCAAGATCAAGGAGGAGGGGCTCGACCACCTCGCCGAGGTCCGGCACCTGGACTACCGCGACGTGCAGGAGACCGGGTTCGACGCGATCAGCTCCATCGGCCTGACCGAGCACATCGGCGTCGCGAACTACACGTCCTACTTCAAGCTGCTGCACAGCAAGCTGAAGCCGGGCGGGCGCATCCTCAACCACTGCATCACGCGGCCGATCAACAAGCCGGTCGCGACCGGTGCGTTCATCGACCGCTACGTCTTCCCCGACGGCGAGCTGACGGGGTCGGGTCGCATCATCACCGAGGCCCAGGACGCGGGCTTCGAGGTGCAGCACGAGGAGAACCTGCGCATCCACTACGCGATGACGCTGGCCGGCTGGGGCGCCAACCTGCAGAAGAACTGGGACGAGTGCGTCGCCGAAGTCGGTGAGGGCACCGCACGCGTGTGGGGCCTCTACATGGCGGGCTCGCGGATGCACTTCGAGCGCAACGAGATCCAGCTGCACCAGGTCCTGGCGACCCGGACCGAGGAGACCGGCGAGAGCCACTACCCGCTGCGGCCCAACTGGTGACCTGAGGTCGTCTCACCACGATCGCCGTGGTGAGACGTTCGGCGGTTCGGGGTGCACGCGGCCGCGGCGCGGGAGATAGTCCTGCAAAGCATCTGACCTCGGGAGCCGCCATGTCCGTCACACCCTCGTCGTGCGCCGCCTGAGCACCCGGGCCGGCCGGCTCGGGATCGCCGTCGTGGCCCTGGCCCTCCTGGCCGCGGCCCAGCTCCCGGCCAGCGCCCGGACCGAACGGGCCAGGCCGGCGGGCAGCGACCCGTTCAAGCCCGGGTCGGCCTACCGCGGCGACTTCCCCGACCCCACGGTGTGGCGGGTCGGCCGGCGCTACTACGCGGCCTCCACCACGGTGGCTGCGTTGAACCTGCCGCTGATGACCTCCACGGACCTGCGCACCTGGACGACCCGGGCAGCCAGCGACCCGGCGAACCCGTTCAGCGCCGACGCGCTGCCCACCCCGCCGCCGTGGGCGCAGACCCAGCAGACGCCGAAGCGCCGGACCTTCATGAGCACCTGGGCCCCGTCGGTGGCGCGCGTCGCGGGAGCCTATGTGGCGGCGTACTCCGTGCCGCGTGCCGGCGACGGGCGTCGCTGCCTCTCCCTGGCCCGCAGCGCCTCGCCGACCGGTCCCTTCGTGGACTCCTCGAAGACGCCACTGGGCTGTGGCACCGGGGCGATCGACCCGCAGATCTTCCTCGACCACGGGAAGGTCCTGCTGCTCTTCCAGATGGCCGGTCGCCCGGGACGGATCCTGATCAGGCGGATGAACTCGAGCGCCACCGCGTTCGCGCCCGGGAGCGGCACCTACGAGCTGCTCCGTCCGGCCGCTGCCTGGGAGGGCGGCGTCGTGGAGAACCCGGCGATGTTCCGCTACCGCAAGCGGCTCTACCTGCTCTACTCCGGCAACAACTGGAAGACGTCGGGCTACGCGACCGGCTACGCGGTGTGCAAGTCGATCGTCGGGCCGTGCACACGCAAGGGCCGGCTGCTCTCCAGCGGGCGCTACGTGGCCGGTCCGGGGGGCGCGATGCCGTTCACGGACACGGCCGGCCGGCTGCGGCTGGCCTTCCATGGGTGGACCCCGGGGAACGTCGGCTACCCGACGAGCAACGCGTGCACCGGCACCGCCCAGGGCTGCGCCCAGCGCCGCCTGCACTTCGCCTACCTGACCGCCGGCCGACGGGGCCGGCTGCTGCTGCGCAGCTGGTTCTGAGCCCTCTCGGCGGCAGCTAGCCTTGTCCGATGACCTCCCGGACCCCCTTCGACGCCGTGGTTCGCCGGCGCACCGTGCTCGGCGCGCACCTGGTGCGGCTGGTGCTCGAGGTCCCGGGCGGCTTCTCCTCGACCGGTGTCCCGGACGAGTGGGTCGCCCTGACGGTCCCCGGCCAGTTCCAGACCCGTTACTACACCGTCAGGTCGCTCCTCGAGGGCGAGCTCACCGTCGACGTGGTCGTCCACGACCACGGCCTGGTCACCGAGTGGGCGCAGACCGACTGCGTCGGCGACACCGTCGGCCTCTCGGCGCCCAAGGGCTCCTTCGAGCTGCCCGAGGACGCCGGCTGGGTGGTTCTCGCCGGCGACCTGACCGGGCTGCCGGCCCTGGCGCGCATCGCCGAGAGCGTGGGCACGCTGCCCGTGCAGATCCACGCCGAGGTGCCGGACGGCGCGATGCCGGACTACGTGGCGGCGCCGGTGCGGTGGCACGACGCACCCTCCGGGACCAGTGACCTCGCCGCGGTCGTCCGCGGGCTCGACTGGCCCGAGGGGCCGGGCTACTTCTGGATGGCGGGGGAGTCCGCCCAGATGCGGGAGATCCGTCGCCACGTCCGCCACGAGCTCGGCTGGGACAACCGGCACTACGACGTGATGGGCTACTGGAGCGGCAGTCGCGGCCGGCAGGCGCGCCAGGTGGACCCCGGGCCGATCTATGCGCGCGGGCGGGCGCTGGGTCACTCCAACGACCGGATCTGGGCCGACTACGACGCTGCGGGAGAACAGGCATGAGCACCCAGGCACACCGATCCGGCTTCGCCTGCTTCGTCGGGCGGCCCAACGCCGGCAAGTCGACGCTGACCAACGCGCTGGTCGGCAGCAAGGTCGTGATCACCAGCTCGAAGCCGCAGACGACCCGGACCGTCGTACGCGGCATCGTGCACCGGCCCGACGCCCAGCTGATCCTGGTGGACACCCCGGGCCTGCACCGGCCCCGGACGCTGCTCGGCGAGCGGCTCAACGACCTGGTGACCAGCACCTGGTCCGAGGTCGACGTGGTCGGCGTCTGCTTCCCGGCCAACGAGAAGATCGGCCCCGGCGACCGGTTCATCGTCAACGAGCTCGCCAAGGTACGTCGCACCATCAAGGTCGCGATCGCCACGAAGACCGACCTGGCCACCCCCGACCAGATCGGCAAGCACCTGCTCGACATCCAGGAGCTGGGCGTCGCGACCGGCACCGAGTGGGCCGAGATCGTTCCCGTCTCGGCGGTCGCCGGTGACCAGGTGAAGCTCCTGGAGGAGCTGCTGATCGGGATGCTCCCCGAGGGACCGCCGCTCTACCCGGACGGCGAGCTGAGCGACTCTCCCGAGGAGGCGATCGTGGCGGAGCTGATCCGCGAGGCCGCGCTCGAGGGCGTCCACGACGAGCTGCCCCACTCGATCGCCGTGATGGTGGAGGAGATGGCCCTCAAGGAGGACCGGCCGGCCGACAAGCCGCTGCTGCTCATCCACGCCAGCCTGTTCGTCGAGCGCGACTCCCAGAAGGGCATCGTCATCGGGCACAAGGGCGAGCGACTGCGCAAGGTCGGCACCGACGCACGGCACCAGATCGAGGCCATGCTCGGCACGCCGGTCTACCTAGACCTGCACGTGAAGATCGCCAAGGAGTGGCAGCGCGACCCCCGCCAGCTCCGCAAGCTCGGCTTCTAGCCTGCCGACCGGGCACTTTCGTCGCGCTGACATTTGTCACGGGTGGGTCGTGACGCACGGTCTGCGTCCGCGGGATCCCGCCACCCCATGCTGGTGGCATGACGACAGACACCCACGCAGCCGTGCGGCTGGCCGGGGTCACCAAGCACTTCGGTGACGTGCAGGCGGTCCGGGGCATCGACCTGGAGATCCAGCGGGGCGAGATGGTCGCGTTCCTCGGACCCAACGGCGCCGGCAAGACCACCACCATCGACATGATCCTCGGCCTCTCGCAGCCCAGCGGGGGCGCCGTCGAGGTGCTCGGGATGCAGCCACGGCAGGCCATCGCCCGCGGGCTCGTCGCCGCGGTGATGCAGTCCGGTGGCCTGCTCAAGGACCTGACCGTCCGCGAGACGGTGCAGTACACCGCCAGCCTCTTCGCCGACACCAAGCCGGTCGACGAGGTGCTGGAGAGCGCCGGCATCCTGAGCCTTGCCGACCGCCGGGTGGCCAAGTGCTCGGGTGGCGAGCAGCAGCGGCTGCGCTTCGCGATGGCGCTGCTCTCCGACCCGGCGCTGCTGCTGCTGGACGAGCCGACCACCGGCATGGACGTCGAGGGGCGCCGGTCGTTCTGGTCCGCGATCCGCGAGGACGCGCGGCAGGGCCGCTCGGTGCTGTTCGCGACGCACTACCTCGAGGAGGCCGACCTGTACGCCGATCGGATCGTCCTGATCAGCAACGGGACGATCGTCGCCGACGGGACCGGCAGCGAGATCAAGTCGCTGGCCAGCGGTCGCACCGTGCGGGCGACGTTGCCCGATGCGGACGGCACCGCGCTCGCAGCTCTGGCCGGGGTCGACAGCGTCGAGGTCCGCGGCGACCAGGTCTACGTGCACTCCAAGGACAGTGACGCGGTGGCGCGCTACCTGCTCAACGAGACCGGTGCGCGGGACCTGGAGATCACCGCGCACGGCCTCGAGGACGCGTTCCTCAGCCTCACCGGCAAGACCGACGCGAGCCTGCAGGGCACCCGCGTGGAGACGACAGACCAGCGCACCGACCAGACCGAAGGAGCCCTCCGATGAGCGCGATCCAGGGCATCGACCCCACCACCCGCAAGGTCCCGCCGTTCGGCGGGTTCAACACCACCCTGGTCCGGATCGAGCTGCGGCGGATGCTGCGCAACCGCCGCAGCCTGTTCTTCGCGCTGGTGTTCCCCTCGCTGATGTACCTCATCTTCGGCAGCGGCAGCCAGGGTGCGGAGAAGCTGGGCGGCAGCTCGGTCCCGGGCAGCAACGTGTCGGCGTACGTGATGGTCTCGATGGCGCTGTACGGCGGGGCCCTGATCTCCGCCTCGACCGGAGCGGGGGTCGCGCTGGAGCGCGCCCTCGGCTGGTCGCGGCAGCTGCGGCTGACCCCGCTGAACCCCGGCGTCTACATCCTGATGAAGGCCGGCGTCGCCCTGGTGATGGGTGCCGCGGCGATCGCCGTGGTCAACCTGATCGGTGCCGTCCAGGGCAAGCCGGAGATGCCGGTCTCCACCTGGATCGAGTGCGGCCTGCTGACGCTGGCGTGCGTGATGACCTTCGCCGCCCTCGGCCTGTTCATCGGCTACCTCGTCCCCGGGGAGAACGTCATGCAGATCCTCGGCCCGGGCATGGCGGCGCTGTCGTTCCTCGGCGGCCTCTTCATCCCCCTGAGCCAGTACGCACCCTGGGTGCGCGACATCGCCTACTGGACGCCGATGTACGGCGTGGCCGAGGTGGCTCGCGCACCGCTCACCCACGAGCTCCCGTGGTACGCCGTGGTGAACGCGCTCGCCTGGCTGGGGCTGTTCGTGGCCGGCGCCGCGTGGCGGATGAGCAAGGACACGGCTCGGGTCTGAGGGCGGACCGGCAGCGGCTCGGGACGATTACCGTGAGCACCGTGAGCGAGCAGGTGAGAGGCCGGAACGGCTGGGGCGCGGAGGGTGACCGCCCCGGCCGCTTCGGCATGTTCTTCATCGGCATCTGGACGCTGTTCCTGCTGGAGCCGCTGCACACCGGGTGGCAGCGCCGCGACGAGGTGTCCGGATGGGTCGGCATCGTCGCCACGCTGGTCTTCGGGGCCGTCTACCTGACGATCTTCGCCCGTCGCCGGATCTCCCTGCGCGGGGGCATGCCGCACGCGGAGCTGGTGCCGGGCCTGCTGGCCATCGGTGGAGCAGGCATCCTGGCGGTGGTGGTCTGCGTCGCCCTCGGCCAGGACGGCACGGCCACCGCGGTCTACCTCTGCGTCCTGTGCGCCATGACGCTGCCGCGCTACTGGTCGCTCCCCAGCGCGATCGTGGTCGCCCTGGCCTTCTACCTCACCGGTTTCCTGGTGCCCGGCTGGACCCCGGACGCCGGCCTGCTGCTCAGCATGCTGGCCGCCACGGTGGCCGTCTGGGGCATCCAGCAGATGCTGGTCCGCAACACCCAGCTGGTGGCCTCCGAGAAGCAGAACCAGCGGCTCGCCGTCTCCGAGGAGCGCAACCGGTTCGCCCGCGACCTGCACGACATCCTCGGCCACTCGCTGACGGTGATCACGGTCAAGGCCGAGCTGGCCCAGAAGCTGATGGACGTCGACCCCGAGCGGGCTCGGGCGGAGATCGACGACCTCGAGTGGCTCTCGCGCGACGCGTTGGCCGACGTACGCCGGGCTGTGGAGGGCTACCGCGAGCTGACCCTCCCCGGCGAGATCTTGCGGGCCCGCACCGCCCTGGCCGCCGCGGAGATCGAGGCCGACCTGCCCAACTCGGTCGACGACGTGCCGTCGGACAAGCGTGAGCTCTTCGCCTGGACCATCCGCGAGGGGGTCACCAACGTGATCCGGCACAGCAGCGCCACCCGCTGCACCGTCGTGCTGCACCCCGACTGCGTGGAGATCCGCGACGACGGGGTCGGGCCGGCGCAGGAGTCGGTCGGGCAGGGCCTGGTCGGGCTGCGCGAACGGGCGCGGGCCATCGGCGCCACGGTCGTGACCCGCACCCTCGAGCCCGGCTTCTCGCTGTCCGTGGTGCTGCCGTGACGCCCGAGCCGGAGGAGACGCGCCCGATCAGGCTCCTGCTCGCCGACGACCAGGCGCTGGTGCGTGGCGCCCTGTCCGCACTGCTGAGCCTCGAGCGCGACCTCGACGTCGTGGCCGAGGTGTCCTCGGGGGACCAGGTCGTGGCGGCGGTCCGGGAGCACCGTCCCGACGTCGCGCTGCTCGACGTGGAGATGCCCGGGATGGACGGCATCGAGGCGACGGCGGCGGTCCGGGCTGCGTTCCCCGACGTCCGCGTGCTCATCGTGACCACCTTCGGCCGCCCGGGCTTCGTCCGCCGGGCCATGCAGGCGGGTGCCTCCGGCTTTGTCGTGAAGGACACCCCGGCCGCCCAGCTGGCCGACGCCGTACGCCGTGTCCACGCCGGCCTGCGCGTCGTGGACCCCGCCCTGGCCACCGAGAGCCTGTTCGCGGGGGAGTCGCCGCTCACGGCCCGGGAGACCGACGTGCTGCGCGCCGCGCGGGGAGGCGCCGCGGTCTCGGCCCTCGCCCGGGCCCTGTTCCTCTCCGAGGGGACCGTGCGCAACCACCTCTCGGCCGCGATCGGCAAGACCGGGGCGGGCAACCGGGCGGAGGCGGTCACCATCGCCGAGGGCAACGGCTGGCTCTGAGGGCGCCTGGCAGTAGCGTCGGGGCGTGACCTGGGACCAGCTGTACGACGCCGCCTCACGCGAGCGCCTCGTCGACGAGCCGACCAAGCGGGTCGACGCCCCCGAGCGCACGCCGTTCGAGCGCGACCGGGCCCGGGCGGTGCACTCCGCCTCGCTGCGGCGGCTCGCGGCCAAGACCCAGGTGCTCGGCCCGCAGGCCGACGACTTCGTGCGCAACCGGCTGACGCACAGCCTGGAGGTCGCCCAGATCGCCCGCGACCTCGCGCACCCGCTCGGCTGCCACCCCGACCTGGCGGAGACCGCGGCCCTGGCGCACGACATGGGCCACCCGCCCTTCGGCCACAACGGCGAGGTGGCGCTGGACCTGCTCGGGTCCGACTGCGGCGGGTTCGAGGGCAACGCCCAGACGCTGCGGATCCTGACCCGGCTCGAGGCGAAGTCGGTGGACGCCGACGGCCGCTCGGTCGGGCTGAACCTCACCCGGGCCACGCTGGACGCGTGTACGAAGTACCCCTGGCCCCGCTCGGCCGACCGCACCGACGGCAAGTTCGGGGTCTACGACGACGACACCCGCGTGTTCACCTGGCTGCGCGACGGGCTCGAGGGCCACCGGCGCTGTGTCGAGGCGCAGGTCATGGACGTGGCCGACGACGTGGCCTACTCGGTGCACGACCTCGAGGACGGCATCGTCGGCGGGCGGATCGACCTCGGCCTGCTGGACCACGCCGACGAGCGCTCGGCGACGTGGCAGACGGTGCGCGAGTGGTACCTGCCGTCGGCGTCCGACGACCTCCTCGACGCGGCGCTGGGCCGGGTGCGCGCCGTGGCCTCGTGGCCCGGGTCGTCGTACGACGGGAGCAGGCGGGGGCTGGCGGCCCTGAAGAACCTCACCAGCGACCTGATCGGGATCTTCTGCGGCAGCGTCCAGCGCGCCACCCAGGAGAAGCACGGCGACGGCCCCCTCGTCCGGCACCAGGCCGACCTGGTCGTGCCGGACGAGACCTGGCAGGAGATCGCCGTGCTCAAGGGGATCGCGGCGCACTACGTGATGCGGGCCCAGGACCGGCTCGACCTGATGGAGCGCCAGCGCTCCCTGCTCGAGGAGCTGTTCGAGGCGCTGTGGAAGCGGGGGAGCGACGCCCTCGACCCGGCCCTGCGCGAGGACTTCGCGGAGGCCAACGACGACGCCGCCCGGACCCGGGTGGTGATCGACCAGATCGCCAGCCTCACCGACGCGTCCGCGCTCACCCGGCACGCCCTCCTCGTGGGGGGAGGGGAGAAACTGTGGCCATGAGCACCGAACCCCTCGTCTGGCTGCCCTTCGAGCCCGAGCTGCTGGGCGAGCTGCCCAGCGGCCTGCGCTACCAGCACATCGACCCGGACGACCTCCCCGACACCGGCGACGAGGTGGAGCTCTACGTGCTGCCCTACCGGTTCCGTCCGGCCGACGGCGAGGTGCTGGCCCGGCTGCCGAGGCTCAAGGTCGTGCAGACCATGTCGGCCGGGGTCGAGCACATCCAGCGGTTCGTGCCCGACGGGGTGGTGCTGTGCAACGGCCGCGGCATCCACGACACCTCGACGGCCGAGCTCGCCCTCACGCTCATCCTGTCGAGCCTGCGCGGGGTCCCCGAGTTCGTCCGCGACCAGGACCGCGCCCGGTGGAACCCGGAGCTGCGCGAGTCGCTGGCCGACAAGCAGGTGCTGATCGTCGGGTACGGCCAGATCGGCGAGGCCATCGAGAAGCGGGCGCTGACCTTCGAGGCCGAGGTCGTCCGGGTGGCACGCAGCGCGCGCGACGGCGTGCACGCGATCGGCGACCTGCCCCAGCTGCTGCCGGCTGCTGACGTCGTGGTCCTGATCGTGCCGGGCACCGCGGAGACCACCGGGCTCTTCGACGCGGAGATGCTGCGCCACCTGAAGGACGGAGCGCTGCTGGTGAACATGGCGCGCGGACCGGTCGTGCACACCGACGCCCTGCTGGCCGAGCTGGAGAGCGGGCGGATCAACGCCGCGCTCGACGTCGTCGACCCCGAGCCGCTGCCGTCGGACCACCCGCTGTGGCGGGCGCCGCACCTGCTCATCGCGCCGCACGTCGGCGGCAACAGCACTGCGATGGAGCCGCGGGCCCACCGGCTCGTCCGCGAGCAGCTCCACCGGTTTGCGACCGGGGAGCCGCTCGCGAACATGATGAGCGGGGACTACTGACCCACTGGACGTCATCCGAACCGGTGCTCATGGCGACCAGCTCGTATGACGTCCCGCAGGTGGGCGATCAGGGCAGGGTGCCCTGGGGGCCGGGGTTCTCCTGGAAGATCGTGCTCTCTGGGTTGAGCTGGTCGGTCGGGTCCTTGGACGTGGCCGACTTGACCTTGGTGGTGGCCGCGTCGGCCGCCCCGGCGAGCTTCTCCTGGACGACGGGGGCCTTGTCCTTGGCGATGTCCACGGCCTGCTGCGCCTTCTCCTGCACCCGGGGGTCGTCCTTGACCTTGTTGAACGTCCCGCGGATCTGCTCGTAGCGCTCCTTGCCGGCCTTGGTGCCGAGCACGTAGCCGATGCCGCCCGCGATCAGCAGGGGCAGTCTCTTGATGATCATTTCTCGTTCTCCTTCTGGGAGCTCTGCTCCGTGGTGGATGCGTCGTTCGCAGCCGCCTCTCGACGGATCTTGCGTCCGACCGCGACGTCCTTGTCCCGCTTCTTGCGAGCCTTCTTGATGCCGCGGGTGTCGCGAGCCGGGAGCTGGAGCTCCTCCTCGGCCGCGATGCCCGCCTGCAGCTGTCGTCCGCGCTCGAGCTCGGCGTCGAGCTCGGCCCCGAACAGCAGCGCCAGATTGGTGATCCACAGGAACAGCAGCGCCACGACGACGCCCGCGATGGGGCCGTAGGTCTTGGCGTAGTTCGCGAACGTGGCGAGGTAGAGCCCGAACGCCAGTGACGCCAGGATCCACACCCCGATGGCCACGGCCGCGCCCACCGAGATCCACCGGAACTTCGGCTGCTGCACGTTGGGGGTGACGTAGTAGAGCAGGCCGACGATGATCACCACGATCACCAGCAGCACCGGCCACTTGATGATCGAGAACGCGGTCACCGCCGCGTCTCCGAGGCCGATGGCGTTCCCGACGGACTGCAGCACCGGACCCGACAGGATGAGCATCATCAGGGCCACCGCCACCAGGACGACCGCGACCAGGGTCAGCAGCAGCATCACCGGGCGCAGCTTCCAGAACGGGCGGCCCTCGTCGATCTCGTAGATCCGGTTGGTCGCGCGGCTGAACGCACCGACGTACCCCGAGGCCGACCAGAGGGCGGCCAGGATGCCGATGACGAGGCCGACGCTCGCACCGCTCGAGGTGGCGACGGAGTCGAGGAACTTGTTGAGCGGCGTGAGTATCTCCGGCGAGACCAGGGGCTTGAGGATGTCCTTGACCGTCTTGACGGACTCCGCCCCCTGTCCGAACACACCCACCGTGGAGATCAGGGCGATGATCGCCGGGAACAGGGCCAGCACCGCGTAGTAGGTCAGCGCGGCCGCGAGGTCGGTGCACTGGTCCTCGGTGAACTCGTGCATGGTCTTGCGCAGGACGTAGAACCAGGACCGCTTGGACAGGTCCGTGGGGTCGTCGGGCTTGCGGCTGTCGTCGGGGTCGGGCGTCGAAGGCTCGGTCCGGTCCGCGCCGCGACCCTCGCCGTCCTGCACGTCTGCCTTGCTCATCGACGCCGCCGCAGCCAGATGACCAGACCGAGGCCGACGACCACGGCCGCCGCGATGCCGATGACCTCGGGGCGGGGCTTGCCCTCGTCGGTCGTGGCGCGGTCCTTGACCTCTGCGGCCCTGACCTGGGCCTGAGCCTTCACGTCGTCGACCTTGGCCTTGGCGTTGGCCTTCACGTCCAGCTTCTGCGTGAGCTGGTCGACGGTCCCGGCCAGCTGCTCGCGCTGGAGCTCGATGTCGGCCTGGATCTCCTCGGGGGTCTTGCTCATCAGCGCTGTCCCTTCACGGTGGCGATGTCTTCCTGTACGCCGGCCACGGCCTTCTCCGGCGCGAGTGGCGTGGCCTCGTCGACCTGGCTCTTGCCCATGGCGGCGAGGATGCCCGCGATCGCGAACAGCACCACGGTGACGATCAGGGCCGCGAGCCACCCGTCCATCACGAGGGCGAGCGCGAGGATGATCGTGGCGAGCAGGGTGCCGAAGCCGAAGAAGGCGAGCAGGCCGGCGCCGCTGAACATGCCGATGCCCACGCCGACGCGCTTGCCCTTCTGGGCCAGCTCGGCCTGGGCGAGCCGCAGCTCGGAGCGGATCAGCTCAGGGACCTGGGTGGTCAGGTCGTTGACGATGGCGCCCAGGGTCGGGTCAGGCGTCTGGTTGGAGGATGGATGACTCATAGTCGTCCCCGTGCCCCGTCGGAGGGTTTCGAACCCTTTCCGGCCCAAGAGTTTTACACCGTAAGTCTGAGGTCGCGCCGCTGCCGTGTGGACGACCAGCGGGGCGTCGCCCCTGCCCCGTAGACTTCGCGACGTGGCAGGACGGATCAGGGAAGAGGACATCGCGGAGGTCCGCGAGAAGACGCGCATCGAGGACGTCGTCTCTTCCTACGTCACCTTGCGCAACGCCGGCGGCGGGTCGATGAAGGGCCTGTGTCCCTTCCACGACGAGAAGTCCGCCTCTTTCCACGTGACCCCTTCGCGAGGGTTCTACCACTGCTTCGGCTGCCAGGCCGGCGGCGACGTCATCAAGTTCGTGATGGAGATGGACGGGCTCGGGTTCACCGAGACCGTCGAACGGCTGGCCGAGAAGGTCGGCGTACAGCTGCGCTACGAGGAGGGCGGGGCGCCCCGTCCGCACACCGGTGGGCCCCAGCGCCCGCGGCTCATCGAGGCGCACAAGGCCACGCAGGAGTGGTACGCCGAGCAGCTGGCCACCCCGGAGGCCCTCCAGGCGCGACAGTTCCTGGACTCCCGCGGGTTCGACGCCGAGGCCGCCGCCACCTTCGGGGTGGGCTTCTCGCCGCGCGGCGGGGAGGACCTGCTCAAGCACCTGCGCCAGAAGGGCTTCAAGGACCAGGAGCTGGTCACCAGCGGCCTGATCGGTGAGGGCCGCGGACTCTACGACCGGTTCCGCGGGCGGCTGATGTGGCCGATCCGCGACAGCAGCGGCGACACGATCGGCTTCGGCGCCCGCCGCATCTTCGACGACGACCGCATCGACGCGAAATACCTGAACACCCCCGAGACCCCGATCTACCACAAGAGCCAGGTGCTCTACGGCATCGACCTGGCCCGCCGCGAGATCGCCCGAGCCAGCCAGGCCGTGATCGTCGAGGGCTACACCGACGTGATGGCCTGCCACCTCGCCGGCGTGAAGACGGCGGTGGCCACGTGCGGCACCGCCTTCGGCGACGACCACGCGCGGGTCATCCGCCGGCTGCTGCACGACCACGACGAGTTCCGCGGCGAGGTGATCTTCACCTTCGACGGCGACGAGGCCGGCCAGAAGGCCGCCATCCGCGCCTTCGAGGGCGACCAGATCTTCGCCGGCCAGACCTACGTCGCGGTGGAGCCGACCGGCATGGACCCCTGCGACCTCAGGCTGAAGTCGGGGGACGCGGAGGTGCGTGAGCTGGTGGCCCGGCGGGTGCCGCTCTACCGGTTCGTGCTGGCCAACGTGGTGCAGCGCTACGACCTCGACCGGGCCGACGGGCGCGTAGACGCGATGCGCGAGGCCGCCAAGCTGGTCACCGCCATCCGCGACCGGTCCAAGGTCGACGCCTTCTCGCGCGAGCTGGCCGGCATGATCGGTGTCGAGCCGATGGACGTCCAGCGCGAGGTCCGGCGTGCCTCCCAGAAGGCGGCGGGCCCCGGCCCGGCCGGCGCCAACGGGCCGGTGCGCCGCGCGGCCGAGCTCCCCGACCCGCGCGACCCCAGGCTGATGCTCGAGCGCGAGACGCTCAAGCTGGTCGTCCAGCACCCCCTCGTCGTCGGCCGCACGGCCCGCGACGTCGACGCCGAGGACTTCACGCACGGTGCCTACCGGGCGCTTTGGGCCGGGATCCAGGCCGCGGGTGGCCCGACGGCGGCGGACGCCCAGTGGGCCTCGACCCTGCGGGACGCCCAGGCCGACGAGCGGCTCCAGTCGCTGATCAGCGCGCTCACCGTCGAACCGCTGCTGTCCGCCAAGGACCCTGACGACGCCTACGTCGGCCAGCACGTCCACCGGCTCCGGGAGCTGACCGCGATGCGGCGCATCGCGGATCTCAAGTCGCGGCTGCAGCGCACCAACCCGGTCGAGCAGGCCACGGACTACAACCGGATGTTCGGCGAGCTCGTCGCCCTCGAGCAGCACCGCCGCAGCCTGCGCGAGCGCGCGCTGGAGAGCCAGTGAGGCTCTTCGCGCGGCGCGAGGGTGTGCCCGCCGACGTGCTCGAACGCGCCGGCCTGGCGCGCGGCGAGAAGGTCCTGGCCCACACGGTCACCGACGACGGCACCTGGCTGCTGGGGACGCGCGGGCTGCTCGCGGTCGTCGACCCCGTGGAAACCCGCCTCATCCCGTGGGAGCGCGTCGAGGACGCGGCCTGGGACCAGGAGGCCTCGCGGCTGAAGGTCACCGAGATCGGGTCGTACGGCGACCTCCGGCCGGTCCACGCCTTCGACCTCCAGGACCCGGCCCTGCTCCTGCAGCTGCTGCGCGAGCGGGTGACCGCCAGCATCGTGCTGCAGCGCCGGGTGCCGGTACGCGGGAAGCAGGGCCTGACCGTGATCGGCCGGCGCAGCCCGGTCGGCGGTCCGGTGATCTGGATGAACGCCTACGACGCCGGTCTCGACCCCGACGACCCGGAAGTGGTGATGGTCGCCGACCGGGCCGTCGCGGACGCCCGAGCCGAGGTCGGCGACGACGTCGACCACCCGATTTAGCAACTCCCCGCCGAGTTGCTAGGGTTTGCGGGCGCGATCCCCTGTAGCTCAATTGGCAGAGCATTCGACTGTTAATCGGAGGGTTGTTGGTTCGAGTCCAACCGGGGGAGCGACGAGCGGAGCCTCTGACCATGTGTGGTCAGAGGCTCTGGCATTTGCCGGGAAGCTCGCCGTTCCCGGCGCGACTGCGGGTCAGCGCGGCAGGGTGAACGAGAACCGGCTGCCGCCGTCGGGGATGCCCTCGACCCAGATCCGCCCGCCGTGACGCTCGACGATCTGGCGGCACGCGGCCAGCCCGATGCCGTGCCCGGACTCGGTGCCGTTGACGCGGGTGAACAGGGAGAACACCGACTCTCGGTGCTCCTCGGGGATCCCCGCCGCGTTGTCGGTGACCGCGACGAGCCAGTCGTGTTCCCGGGCCTCGACGCCGATCTCGCACTGCGGTGGCCGTCCGGGCTCGCGGTACTTGATCGTGTTCTGGATCAGGTTCTGCAGGACCTGGCGCAGGCGGCCGCCCTGGGCCAGCACCAGGGGAGTGTCGTCGGCGACGTGCACCCGGGCACCGGTCTCGGATATCAGCTGCTCCAGGTCCCGCACGACCTCCTTGACCACGGCGGTGACCGACACCATCTCGCGGGTCAGCAGGCCAGCCCCGTTGACGCGGGAGAACTCCAGGAGCGAGCTCACCAGCTCGGACATCCGCTCCGCCGCCTGGCTGGCCCGGTTGATCCAGTCGTTGGCGTTGGGCTCGAGGACTGCGCCGTACTCCGCCTCGAGGAGCTCCATGTAGCCGCGGATCGTGGCCAGCGGCGCCTGCAGGTCGTGGCTGGCGAGCATCGCGAAGGCCTCGAGGTCTGCGTTGGAGCGCTCCAGCCGCGCCTTCTGCTCCGTGAGCTCGCGGTTGATCGACTCGATCCGCTCGGCGGCCTGGAGCTCCTCGGTGAGGTCGGCGACGTGGGAGACGAAGTGCAGCGGCTTCCCGCGGCCGTCGCGGACCAGCGCGACGGAGAGCTGGGTCCAGATGGCCTGCCCGTCGGCCCGCACGTAGCGCTTGCGCATCCGATAGCTGGGGATCTCGTCGGCCAGCAGCTGCTCGATCAGCCCGAGGTCCGCGTCGAGGTCCTCGGGATGGGTCAGCTCCTGGAAGGTCAGCTCGGCCAGCTGCTCGGAGGAGTAGCCCAGGATGGAGCACAGGGCGGCGTTGGAACGCAGGAACCTGCCCTCGAGGCTGACCACGGCAATTCCCACGGGGGCGTTGTCGATCGTCAGTCGCCAGCGCTCTTCTGCCGCGGCAAGGGTGGGCACCGGGCAATCGTAGGCGTACCCGGGGAAAACGGTGGCTTCGGCGGGATCGGGCCGCCGTACGCCGCCCTCGAGCGAAATAGGTCCACGACTGCGGCGGCACTACTCTTGCCCGGTGAGTGAGAGCAGTGCGACGCCCCCCCGTTTCGACGAGCTGGGGCTGGACCCGAAGGTGTTGAAGGTCCTCAAGGACGTCGGCTACGAGACTCCGTCGCCCATCCAGGCCGAGGCCATCCCGCCGCTGCTGGCCGGCCAGCACGTCGTCGGGCTCGCCCAGACGGGCACCGGCAAGACGGCCGCGTTCGCGCTGCCGATCCTCTCGCGGATCGACATGTCCCTGACCAAGCCGCAGGTCCTGGTCCTGGCGCCGACGCGTGAGCTCGCGCTGCAGGTCTCCGAGGCCTTCGGTCGCTACGCCGCCCACCTCAAGGGCCTGCACGTCCTTCCGGTCTACGGCGGCCAGGGCTACGGCGTACAGCTCAGCGCCCTGCGACGCGGTGTCCACGTCGTGGTCGGTACGCCGGGCCGGGTGATGGACCACCTCGAGAAGGGCACCCTCGACCTGAGCGAGCTGCGCTTCGTCGTGCTCGACGAGGCCGACGAGATGCTCAACATGGGGTTCGCCGAGGACGTCGAGACGATCCTGGCCGGCACCCCGGACAGCAAGCAGCTGGCCCTGTTCAGCGCGACGATCCCGCCGCAGATCCGTCGGATCATCAAGAAGTACGCCCCCGGCGCCACCGAGATCAGCGTCAAGTCGACCTCGAACACGGCCTCCAACGTCACCCAGCGCTACCTCAAGGTCGCGCACCCGCAGAAGCTGGACGCCCTGACCCGCATCCTCGAGGTCGAGAACTTCGACGGCATGATCATCTTCGTGCGCACCAAGCAGGCCACCGAGGGCCTGGCGGAGCGGCTGCGTGCCCGCGGGTTCTCCGCAGCGGCCATCAACGGCGACGTCGCCCAGGTGCAGCGCGAGCGCACGATCGACCAGCTGCGCAAGGGGAAGCTCGACATCCTCGTGGCCACCGACGTCGCCGCCCGCGGTCTCGACGTCGACCGGATCAGCCACGTGATCAACCACGACATCCCCACCGACACCGAGTCCTACGTGCACCGCATCGGTCGCACCGGCCGGGCCGGGCGCAGCGGCCAGGCGATCTCGTTCGTGACCCCGCGCGAGACCTACCTGCTGCGCTCGATCGAGAAGGCCAACCGGACGACGCTGGTCCAGATGAGCCTGCCGACGGTCGAGGACGTCAACGCCTTCCGCGTCGCGAAGTTCACCGAGGCGATCGGTCAGGCCCTGACCGACCCGCAGCTCGGGATGTTCCGCGAGCTCGTCCAGACCTACCAGCAGGACCACGACGTGCCGGCCGAGGACATCGCGGCGGCCATCGCCGTGCTCTCCCAGGACGGGGAGCCGCTCTTCCTCGAGGACATGCCGGAGCCGCCCCAGGAGCGCCGCGAGCGTCGCGAGCCGGCCCAGGGCCTGGTCCGTTGGCGGATCGCGGTCGGCAAGCGTCACCGCGTCGAGCCGCGCCAGATCGTGGGGGCGCTGGCCAACGAGGGCGGGCTCAGGCGCTCGGACTTCGGCCGCATCGACATCAAGCCCGGCTTCTCGCTGGTCGAGCTGCCGCCGGACCTGTCGGCCGAGACCCGCGCCAAGCTCGCCGACACCCGCATCTCGGGGGTGCTGATCGACCTGCAGCTGGACAAGGGACCGGCGCCGCGCTCGGGTCCGCCGAAGCGGTTCAACGACGGTGGCCCCAGCCGGGCGCCGGGCAAGAAGCCGCGGCACAAGCACGACTGACCTGAGCCGGCCTACCCGGTCTGGGTAGGCTCAGCGCCCTCGGGGAGGTAGCTCAGTCGGTTAGAGCAAAGGACTCATAATCCTTGGGTCGTGGGTTCGAGCCCCACCCTCCCTACGATTCCGCTGACGCGACCTTGACGGGTCTGGTTCACTGACGGGAGTTGCCCTGGACCCCGGTAGCGCTCACGAACAGTGCCACCAGGAGTGATCCCGTGAACAATCCCTACACCTTGTTCGTCCTCGCTGGCCTCGCGCTCGTCACCGGAATGTGGCTCGCCGTACGACGACCGCCGCCGGCGTGCGCGGCCAAGGTGCGGCTCACGTGGCACGCGGCCCGGGCGACGCTCGCAGCCGGCTCGGCCTCGCTCTCGGCGCTGTGCGTGCTGCTCGCCCTCGGGCAGCTCCAGCAGTAACGCGGCGGCGGCACGGTCGTTGTGCCTGCAACACCCGCCGACCCCCTGGGAGCTCATCGTGCGTCGCCGTACCCTCACCTCCGTCCTGGCAGCCGCCGCCGTAGCCGCGAGTCTCGTCGCCGCGGCGGTGCCGACCTCGCAGGCGAGCACGCCGCTGCGGTACGTCGCGCTCGGCGACTCCTACAGCGCCGCCTCCGGCGTCCTGCCCGTGGACCCCGCGGCGCCGGTGAACTGCCTCCGCTCCACGCGCAACTACCCGAAGGTGATCGCGGCGAAGACGGGCGCCAGCCTCGTGGACGTGACCTGCGGCGCGGCGGAGACCCAGCACTACACGACCGCGCAGTACCCCAACGTGCCGCCGCAGCTCGACGCGCTCCGCAAGGACACCCAGTTGGTCACCATGACCATCGGCGGCAACGACAGCGGCGTGTTCATCAACACGATCCTCGAGTGCGGTGCCGCGGGTATCTCGACGCTGGGGCAGGGCAGTCCCTGCAAGGACAAGTACGGCAGCTCGTTCCAGGACACGCTGCGCACGAAGACCTACCCCGCCCTGGTGAAGACCCTGAAGGCCGTGCACGCCAAGGCACCGAAGGCCAAGGTGGCGATCCTGAGCTATCCGTGGATCATGCCGGCCACGGTTGGCTGCTTCGACAAGATGCCCATCGCCACGGGTGACGTGCCCTACGTGCGTGGGATCCAGGCCACCCTCAACGACGCCGTACGACGGGCCGCGGCCGCGACCGGTACGAGCTACGTGGACCTGAACAAGGTCTCCAACGCCCACGACGCGTGCAAGCCGCTTGGCGTCCGCTGGGTGGAGCCCGTGCTGCAGGGGACCAACCCGGTGATCGTGCACCCCAACGCGCTGGGGGAGTCGGCGATGGCGGCGCAGACGATGAAGGTGCTCGGCCTGAGCTGACCGTCAGCCCTGCGCGGTCGACCAGTCCGGCAAAGGCGACAAAACCGGTGGAATCCCGCCAAACGGGATAGGCTGGAGAGGTATCTCGGACCGAGGAGACCCTCATGAAGCACGCGAGCAACGACCTGTCGGCGAGCGCTGAGTGCGGTACGCCGGCCTCGGCGCGGACCGGCAACCGGGGCGTCATCCACCAGGCGGCGGAGCTGCTCCAGGCCCGTCACCACATCCGGGAGATCTCGGCGTACGAGCTGCTGATCACCGCGGCCGTCGAGTCCCACCGCAACGTGCGCGACACGGCGTACAGCATCCTCGAGGAGTCAGGCCGGGAGCCCAGCCTGCTCTGATCAGCGGATGGTGATCCGGCGGTCCACGCGGCCGCCGGTGACCTTCGTGCTGGTCACGTAGCGGAAGCGGTAGACGCGGGTGCCGCGGGGGAGCCTGGTCAAGGTGGCGCGGGCGACGCCGTTGGTCAGCGTCACCTGCTTGAGCAGCTTGCCGCGCGACCTGACCTGGAGCAGGCCGGTCACCGGGCGGACGCCGGTGGCGGTCACGGTCGCGGCGAACGCGACCCGGCGCTTGAGGCGTTGGGTCGTCACCGTGATGACCGGGGTCGCGCGGACCACGGCGGACCACGACGTGCGGGTGGTCAGCGTCCGGTAGCCGGGCCGGGTCACCGTGACCTGGGCCAGCACGCGTGCGCCGGCGTCGGCGGCCGTGAGCGTGTAGCTGCGGCCGGTGGCGCCGGCCACCGGCACGGCGTTGCGCATCCACTGGACGGCGACCCGCGACTGCGGCGGGGCCTGGGGGAGCACCAGGGTGAGCACGTGACCGGGCTGGGTGGTACCGGCGACGGTCGGCGCGGCGGGCAGCGTCAGGGTGCCGGGGGCGACGGCGGCGGACGGGGTCGAGGTCGTGGTCACCGCGGCGTAGCCGGTCTTGGCGGCGGTCACCGCCACGGAGATCGCCTGGCCGGCGCGGTCGGGGCCGAGAACCAGCGTGCGTGAGGTGGCGCCGGGGATCGCGACGCCGTCGGCCTGCCACTGGTAGGCGAGCGACTGGGCCGCGGGGTTCCAGGTCCCGGTGGACGCCGACAGCGTCTCGCCGACCTGCGGTTCGCCGGCGATGGTGGGTCGGGCCGTGTTGGTGAGCACGCCGGGGAGCACGGCCGTCGTGGCGGCCGAGGTGGCGGGGGTGTTCGGGAAGCCGAGCTTCACGGCCGTCACCCGGACCGTGATCGCCTTGCCCTGCTGGGCCAGCGTCGGGGTGAACGTGGTCGCCGTGGCGCCGGTGATCGGGGCCCCGTCCTGCATCCACTGATAGCTGAAGACCGCACCGGCCTGGCTCCAGGTGCCGGCCGTGGCGGTGAGCACCGAGCCCACCTTCGAGGTGCCCGTGACGGTGGGGGCCCGGGTGTTCAGCAGGGCGACGTCGCGGAAGTGGACGAACCCGCTGGGCCAGCCGCCGCCGGTCTTCACGATCCTGGTCCAGGAGAAGTCGCCGTTCCAGCTGTCCTGGGACAGGATGATCTCGTTGGCCGACACGACCTGCTCGACGTAGGCCACGTGCCCGGCGGAGCCGGCCGGCTTCACGCCCGCCTTCCACCACGCGATGGAACCGACCCGCGGGGTGGCGGTGGTGATCGAGGCCATCTTGGTGCCCCAGTTGGTGGCGTTGCCGCTCCCGGTCCAGGGGCGGGCGTTCGGCAGCCCGGCCCTGATCATCCGGTAGGCCGCGTAGTTGGTGCAGTTGTGGCCGCCGTACATCCGCCAGTACATCGTCCGCGAGACGGCTGAGTAGCCCGCGTTGGACATCCCGAGCCTCGCGCAGCCCGTGTAGCCGGAGCAGAGCGTGGTGATGCTGGCCGAGGCCGGTACGGCTCCCGCCGTCACGCTGAAACCGACGAACAGGAGCGCGCTCACAGCGAATGCGGCAAACCGCCCAGACCTGGTCATGGGTTGGGAGTGTAGTGACAGAAAGTGCTCAGAGTGGCGATTTTGCTCACTAGTCAAGACGACACGCCGGAGCCAAGCGATAAATTACAACGGTGTCACTTCCGCGTCACCTCGCCCCTCCGCGCTTCGCGCCGACCTCGGCGCGACGTGGCAACATCGGTGCCATGGAGAACGTGCGCCCCATCGAGACTTGGCTGACCGACATGGACGGCGTCCTCGTGCACGAGGAGGACCCGATCCCGGGCGCCACGGAGTTCATCGAGGCCCTCAAGGAGTCCGGCAAGAAGTTCCTCGTCCTCACCAACAACTCGATCTTCACGCCGCGCGACCTGCGCGCCCGGCTGCTGCGCAGCGGGATCGACGTCCCAGAGCGGGCGATCTGGACCTCGGCGCTGGCCACCGCGGACTTCCTCTCCGACCAGCGTCCCGGCGGCAGTGCGTACGTCGTCGGTGAGGCCGGCCTGACCAACGCGCTGCACGAGATCGGCTACGTGATGACCGACCGCGACCCCGACTACGTGATCCTCGGCGAGACGCGGACCTACTCCTTCGAGGCGATCACGCGCGCCATCCGGCTGATCGAGGGGGGCGCGAGGTTCATCGCCACCAACCCGGATGTGAGCGGACCCAGCCCGCAGGGGCTGCTGCCCGCGACCGGCTCGGTCGCAGCGCTGATCAGCACGGCGACCGGTCGCACGCCCTACTTCGTGGGCAAGCCGAACCCGCTGATGATGCGCAGCGCGCTCAACCGGCTGGAGGCCCACTCCGAGACGACCGTGATGGTCGGCGACCGGATGGACACCGACATCATCAGCGGCCTCGAGGCCGGCATCCGCACCGTCCTGGTCACGACCGGCTCGACGCGACCCGACCAGGTCGAGACGTTCCCCTACCGGCCGACCCGCATCGTCGACTCGATCGCCGACCTCGTGGAGCTGGCGCAGCAGCCTTCCGGCGAGATGTGACTCAGGTGGCGTTGCGGTAGGACGGAGCGGTGTCCGAGCCCCACCACGCCTCGCCCTCGTCGTTCCAGCGCTCGCCCTCGTCGATCTCGGGGCGCTCGCGGATGGCCGCGAGCAGCGCGGTCGGCGAGGACGCGTAGCCCGGGGTCGTTGCGGCGACCAGCGCCTCCTCGCCCTTGGCGCGGGACAGGTCCGGCGGCACGACCAGGACGCACAGCTCCTCGCGCTCCGAGGTCATCAGCACCATTACGTGGGTGTCGTCGGCGGCGTCGAAGCCGACCTTGACGTAGCCCCGCTTGGTCGGCACCCGCCGCGGCTGGTCGTCCCAGTCCGGCGGGGAGAAGATCACGCGCACGACCCGGCCGTGCTCGGCCGGGAAGTTGTCGACCAGGTCGCCCAGCTCGGTGGTGAGATCGCGGCTCTGCGGCCACCACCCACCGTCGAGGGGCTGCTTGCCGGGCTGCTCGACCATCCGCAGACGCAGGGGAAGTCGAGCCGCCGGGGGAGTGACCGGTGGTGCAGGGGGTGGAACGGGCTTCTTGGCCGTCGCCATGACATGTGCCTCTCGGCCGATCGGAGGGGCTCCTAGGTGGAGGCTGCTCCGGAAACGGTCTTCACCAATCTACAGGTGTCGCGTCGACTGCGGCTCCGCAAGCGCAGTCTGAGCCCTAGCATGCTTTTGTGATCAAGTACCTCGGCTCGAAACGGGTGCTCGTGCCCGTGCTGGGGGAGATCGCCACGGCGGCGGGTGCGACCACCGCCGTGGACCTGTTCACGGGCACCACCCGGGTCGCGCAGGAGTTCAAGCGGCGCGGCCTCGCGGTCACCGCGACCGACGTCGCGTCCTACAGCGAGGTGCTCAGCGACTGCTACATCGCCACGGATGCCGGGCAGGTCGACCACGAGGCGCTGCGCCGGGAGGTCCAGCGCCTCAACGGCCTTCCGGGTGAGCCCGGGTACGTGACCCGCACGTTCTGCGAGGAGTCGCGCTACTTCCAGCCGCACAACGGCGCGCGCATCGACGCGATCCGAGCCGCCATCGACCGGGACCATCCCGCGGGGCCGGTGCGCGCGATCCTGCTGACCTCGCTGCTGATCGCGGCCGACCGGGTCGACTCGACGACCGGTCTGCAGATGGCCTACCTCAAGCAGTGGTCCCCGCGCTCCAACCGCGACCTCGAGCTGCACGTGCCGGAGCTGCTGCCGGGCGCCGGCCGCACGCTCCGCGGCGATGCCATGCGGTCGGTGGACGACCTCGACCGGGTGGACCTGATGTACCTCGACCCGCCGTACAACCAGCATCGCTACTTCACCAACTACCACATCTGGGAGACCCTCGTCCGCGGTGACGAGCCCGAGCACTACGGGATCGCCTGCAAGCGCGTGGACGCCCGTGACGACCACACCCGCAGCGTGTTCAACGGCAAGCACACGATGCCGAAGGCCCTGGCCGACCTGGTCCAGCGGGCGCGCGCCGACCTGCTCGTCATCTCCTACAACGACGAGTCCTGGATCACGCCCGAGGAGATGACCAGCGCGCTCCGCGACGCCGGCCACGCGTGCGTCCAGGTGCTCGCCTTCGACTCCAAGCGGTACGTCGGGGCGCAGATCGGCATCCACGGGCCCACCGGCGAGAAGGTCGGCGAGGTGAAGCGTCTGCGCAACGTGGAGTACCTCTTCCTGGCAGGGGAGGCAGACCGCGTCGACGCCGCCTCGGCCGGCATCACCCGCCGGAGCTCGATGCTGGAAACCCTGTGACCGCCCAGGCCCCGGCCCTCGAACCGGCCCGGGGTGCCGCACTGCCGGACGTGCGGGAGCTGACCCCGCTGCTCCTCGGGGCCGGTGCGGTCGCCTTCTTCCTGCTCGGCATCCTCGGCCGCTCCACGATCAAGGAGGGCGAGGTGCTGAGCCTGGTCTGGCCGGCCGCGGGCGCCTCGGTGCTGCTCTTCGGGCTCTCCTCGACCCGCCGGTGGTGGCTGGTCTCGGTGCTCGTCGCCGTCGCCACCGTCGCGCTCAACCTGGTCACCGGGGCGACCGGCACCCAGTCGGGCATCTTCGTGGTGGCCAACCTCGCCCAGGCGATGTCCGCGGTCCTGATCCTGCGGGCCCTGGCGCCGAGCCTGCAGGGCGTGGGCGGGGCCCGGCCCCTCGACCAGCTGCGTGACTTCTGGCCGGTCGTCGCCGCCTCGACCGGGGGCGCGCTCGTCGGGGCGACCCTGGGCAGCCTGGGTCGCGGGGTGCTGCTCGACAGCTGGTCCGGGGCCGACTTCGCAGTCTGGTGGGGGCGCAACGCGGTCGGCTGCGTCGTCGTGGTCACCACGGCGCTGCTCGTGCTGGAGGCCTGGCCGCGCTGGCGCAGTCCGTCGGAGCGAGCGCTGCTCGCCACCACCGCGCGCACCCGGCTGCCGGAGGTCCTGCTGCTCGCCGCCGCCTCGGTGGCGCTCTACCTGAGTGCCTTCGAACTGGTCTCCAACACCCGGCCGGTGGCCTTTCCGCTGCTGCTGCCGACGGTGTGGGTCGGACTCCGCTTCCGGGCACTGCCCGCGGCCGTGCACAGCCTGCTCGTGTGCACCGCGGTCGTGCTGTTCACGCTGCACGGCCGCGGCCCGTTCGCGGGCGCCGGGGGCTGGAACCGGCAGGTGCTGGTCTCGCAGCTCTTCATCGGCCTCGCCTTCAGCCTCGGCACCCTGCTCGCGATGGGTCGCGCCGAGCGGCTGAGCCTCACCGGCACCATCTCGGAGGCCCGCACGGCCTCGGAAAGCCAGGCGCGACTGCTCTCCACGATCATCGAGGCCATGCACGACGGGGTCAGCCTGGTGGACGAGAGCGGGCAGGTGGTGCTGCGCAACACCGCCGGGGCCCAGCTCGCGCGCCACGAGATCGGGGCGACGAACCACGTCAGCGAGTCGGGCTTCACGATGGCCACTCCGGACGGGCGGGAGCTCGCCCCGGAGGAGTACCCCTGGGCCCGCGCCTTCGCGGGCGTCCCGCTGGTCGAGCAGGACATGGTGCTGGTCTTCGACGACGGGTCCCCGTCCCGCACATTGGCCATGACCGCTCACCTGCTGCCGCACCGGGACGACGGCCAGCTCGACCAGGCGCTGGTGATCTACCACGACGTGACCACCGATCGGGCCCAGCGCACGGCGCTGGAGTCGTTCGCCGGGGTGGCCGCCCACGACCTCTCCGGCCCGCTCGGGGTGATCGAGGGCTGGACCGAGATGCTGCAGCTCGACCTGGACGCCCAGGGCTCCCTGACCCGGGAGCAGGCGGCTCCCAAGCTGGAGCGCATCCGGGTGACGGTCAACGGGATGCGCCAGCTGGTCAGCGACCTGCTCGACTCCTCGACCTCGCGCGACCAGAAGCTGCGCACGGTGGTGGTCGACCTCGACGCCGAGGCCCGGGCCATCGCGGAGCAGCGCGTCGAGATGAGCACCGGGGAGCCGCCACGGATCGAGGTAGCTCCGCTCCCACCGGTGTACGCCGACGCCGGGATGGTGCGACAGCTCCTCGGCAACCTGGTCAGCAACGCGGTGAAGTACGTCGCCCCCGGCGAGGTGGCACACGTGAGCATCAGCGCGCGCGAGGTCAAGGGGCGCATCGAGGTCACCGTCGCCGACGAGGGCATCGGCATCCCGGCCAGCCAGCGCGACCGCATCTTCGACGCCTTCGAGCGGGCCGACACCGCGGCCGGCTACGAGGGGCACGGGATCGGGCTGTCGGTCTGCAAGACCATCGTGGAACGGCACGGCGGAATGATCGTCGCGCGACCCCCGCTCGGGGAGCTCGGGACGAGGATCGTGTTCACCTTGCCGGTGGTTCCACCGCAGCTCAGCGCCACGCCCGAAACAAGTATTTAGAGAAGAATGTGTGATTGGTCGGTTTTAGGTAGTCTGGGGGGACGGCCGGGAGGCCCTCCGACCACGGCGCGGGCCTCCCGGCCGGTCGAACCCACCCCGGGCCGTCCCGGTGGAGGCCTGTCCGGCGCTCAGTGGCCCTCGGCGTGCGCGGCGTCCCGGATCTCGCCGACGAGCTCCTCGATGACGTCCTCGAGGGTCGCGACGCCGATGACGGTGCCGTCGTCCGCGAGCACGCGCGCCATGTGGGCGCCCTTGGCCTGCAGCGTCTGCAGCGCGGTGACGAGGGTGTCGGACGCACGCACGCTGGCGAACGAGCGGATCCACTTGTCCTCGACCACCCGCGCCCGTCCGTGCGGGTCGGACTGGAGCACGTCCTTGATGTGCAGGTAGCCGACGAGCTCGCCGTCGTTCCCGACCACCGGGAAGCGGGAGTAGCCGGTGTTGGCGCAGACGACCTCGACGTCGGAGGCACGCGTGCCGCGCGCGACCGTCTCGATCTGGTCGAGGGGGAGCGACACGTCCGCGACGGTCCGGGAGGTGAAGCCGAGCGCGCCGGCCAGGCGCTCGTACTCTCCCTGCTCGAGCATGCCCTCGTCGTGGGACTCGTCGACCATCGCCTCCACCTCCTCGAGGGTGAAGGTCGAGATCACGTCGCTGCGCGGCTCGACGCGGAACAGGCGGACGATGCCGTTGGCCGCGGCGTCCAACCCGTAGACGATCGGCTTGAGGACGGTCACCAGCGCCACCATCGGCGGCCCGAGCACCATCGCGGCCCGTTCGGGCCCGGCCAGTGCCAGGTTCTTGGGCACCATCTCACCGAGCACCACGTGCAGGTAGACCACGCACAGCAGGGCGATCGTGAACGCGATGGGGTGCAGCCAGGCGTCGGGCAGGTGCGCGGCGTGGACCGCCGGCTCGATCAGGTGGGCGAGGGCCGGCTCGGCCACCGCACCCAGGCCGAGCGAGCACACCGTGATGCCGAACTGGGCCGCCGCGATCATCTGCGAGAGCCCTTCCATGGCCCGCAGCGTGGTGCGAGCGACCCGGGAGCCGGCCGCGGCCTTCGGCTCCACCTTCGTACGCCGGGCCGAGACGAGCGCGAACTCGGCACCGACGAAGAACGCGTTGCCGAGCAGGAGCACCAGCCCCAGCCACAGGGCGGCCTGGGTGCTCATCGGCCACCACCCGAGTCAGGCCGGGGGGCGTCGACGAGCTGGCCGTCCGGCGGGTCGCCCGGCTCGGGCAGCAGCCTCCTGATCGAGATCCGGTCCACCCGCAGGCCGTCCATCCGCTCCACCCGCATCAGGGCGTGCTCCTGGACCGGCTCCTCGTCGTCGTCCTCGGGGATGACGAGCGGCAGCGGCACCAGCACCCGGTCCCCGTGCACCGGGATCCGGCCGAGCTCGCGCACGAGCAGCCCGGCGACCGTGTCGTAGGCGTCGTCCTCGGGCAGGTGCAGGCCGGTGGCATCGGCCACCTCGTCGGGGCGCAGCAGCCCGGAGAGGATCCACGACCCGTCGGGGCGCTGGCGCAGCCGGGACCCGTAGCGGTCGTGCTCGTCGGCGATGTCGCCGACGATCTCCTCGACGACGTCCTCGAGGGTGACCACGCCGGCGGTGCCGCCGTACTCGTCGGACACGATCGCCATCTGGAAGCCCTCGCCGCGCAGCAGCGAGAGCAGTGGGTCCAGCCGCAGGGACTCAGGCACCACCGTGGCCTCCACCATCACCTCGCGCACCAGGGTGTGCGAGCGCTCGGAGCGGGGGACCGCCACGGCCTGCTTGACGTGCACCGAGCCCACCACGTTGTCGGAGGTGCCCTTGATCACCGGGAACTTGGAGAACCCGGTCGTCTTGGAGAGCTCGATGACCTCGCTGACGGGGTCGGTGGCGTCGACGCAGGCCATCTGCACGCGGGGGGTCATGATCTCGCCGGCCGTGCGGGGGCCGAAGGCGATCGAGCGCTGCACCAGGTGGGCGGTCTCTGAGTCCAGGGTGCCCTCACTCGCCGAGCGGCCGGCCAGCGAGGCGAGCTCGTCGGAGGAGCGGGCCGAGCGGAGCTCCTCCTGGGGCTCGACCCCGAGCATCCGCACCAGGGCGTTGGCCGAGCCGTTGAGCAGTTTGATCGGGAAGTGCATCACCGTGGTGAAGCCGCGGATGAACACCTGGGTGCGCCGGGCGATCGGGAACGGGATCGCGATCCCCAGCTTCTTCGGAACGAGCTCGCCGAAGAGCATGGTGATGATCGTCGCGAGGACCAGGCCCAGGGTCACGGAGATGCCCGGCACCGCCCCCGAGGGCACGCCTACCGCCTCGAGCGGCGTCTCCAGGAGCTTGGCGATGGCGGGCTCGGCGAGGAAGCCGATCGCCAGGTTGGTCAGGGTGACGCCGATCTGGGCGCCGGAGAGCTGGGTGGACAGGCTCCGCAGCGCCAGCCGCACGCCCTCGGCCTGCTTGTCGCCCTCGCTGGCCGCCTTCTCCACCGCCGAGCGGTCGATCGCCACGAAGGAGTACTCCGCGGCCCCGAAGACTCCGCACGCGAGCACCAGGCCCACCGAGATCGCGAGCAGCAGCCATTCCATGGGCACCATTGTGCGGGGTCGAGGTGCACCCGGGTCCGCCGCCCGGCGCGGGACGACGCCTCCGGGGCCCTGGCCGCCGTCCGGGAACCGTGAGAGGGTCGCCGGACGTTGGAGGAGGAGAGGGGGTGGGACAGGTGCTGAGGTTCTCCGGAGTCGCGCTGAGCCACGTCGGCCTGGTGCGCACCGGCAACGAGGACTCGGGCTTCGTGGGCTCCCACTGCCTGGTCGTCGCCGACGGTGTCGGCGGTGCCGCTGCCGGTGAGGTCGCCTCCGCCACCGCGGCGTACGTCGTGTCCGCGCGTTCCCTCGCCCAGCCGACCGCCGAGCCCGTCGCGCTGCTCCGCAGCGCGGTCCTGCTGGCGCAGGCGCAGGTCGCTGCCGGTGTCCGCACGGATCCTGCGCGCGCCGGGATGGCGACCACCCTGACGGCGGTCGCCACCGACGGGTCCACCTTCGCGCTGGCCCACGTTGGCGACTCGCGCGGCTACGTCTTCCGCGAGGACCGGCTGACCCGCGTCACCACGGACCACACGCTCGTGCAACGGCTCGTCGACGACGGGCACCTGTCCGAGGCGGACGTGCGCCAGCACCCGCGACGCAACGTGGTCATGCGCAGCGTCAACGGCGACCTCGACGAGCCGGGAGACGTGACCCTGCTGCGGCTCGCCCTGGGCGACCGCGTGCTGCTGGTCAGCGACGGCCTCACCGACCTCGTGCCGGAGGCCCGGATCGAGAACCTCCTCGCGAGGTACGACGACGACGCCGCGGTCGAGGCGCTGGTCGACGCCGCGCTGCTCGCCGGGGGCACGGACAACGTCACCTGCCTGCTGGCCACCGTCGTGGACGGCAACCGGCCCACGCTGGACCTGCTCGTCGGCGCCGCCCGCGACCCGCGCAACGTGGTCGACGCGGCCGCCGTCCGGATGCCGCGCAGCGCCTGACCAGACGCCTGCTGCGTGCGAGAATCCGCGCATGAGCGACGTAGACCGCCCTCGGCTCGAGGGGTCGGTGGCCGTGCGCAACGGGCGCCGGCTGTCCTTCGCGGAGTTCGGCGTTCCGCGCGGCCGGGCCATCGTCTGGATGCACGGCACCCCCGGGGCGCGCCGCCAGGTCCCCGTCGAGGCCCGCCGGTTCGCCGAGGACAACGACCTCCGCATCATCGGCATCGACCGCCCGGGCATCGGCTCCTCGACCCCGCACCTCTACCCGAGCATCTACGACTGGACCGGGGACCTCGTCGAGCTGCTGGACGTCCTCGACATCGACAAGCTGCACATCATCGGCCTCTCCGGCGGAGGCCCCTACGCCCTCGCCGCCGGTGCAGCGCTGCCCGACCGGGTGCGCGGGGTCGGCGTGCTCGGGGGAGTGGCACCGACCAAGGGACCCGACGCCATCAGCGGAGGGCTGGTCAGCCTGGCGCCGTACGCCGCCCCGCTGCTGTCCCTGACCCGGGTGCCGCTCGGCTTCGTGATGGCGCAGGTGATCCGGCTGGTGCGGCCGATCGCGGGCCCGATCATCGACGGGTACGCCGCCGTCCAGCCCCGCGGCGACAAGGAGCTCCTGGCCCGGCCGGAGTTCCGGGCGATGTTCCTCGACGACCTGCTCAACGGAGCCAGGTTCCAGGTGAGCGCGCCGCTGGCCGACGTCATCCTGTTCACCCGGCCGTGGGGCTTCGAGGCCGCCGACGTCCAGGTGCCGGTGCTCTGGTGGCACGGCGACGCGGACCACATCATCCCGCACGCGCACGGCGTCCACCTGGCGTCGCGGCTCCCGCACGCGCGGTTCACCACGATCGACGGTGAGTCCCACCTGGGCGGGCTCGGGTCCGCGACCGAGGCGCTCACCCAGCTCCTGGAACTCGGACCTCGGCCAACAATCCGGTCATCTGCCACATAAGCGACACGCCGAGAGGCCGTTCGCAGCGATCTGCTGGCACAACGGCCTCCCATCGGTCACAATGGACTCACAAGTTCACACGCTCAACACTGAGTCGCACGACTGCTCGCTTCATCTTCGAGACCGCTGGGGAAGGCGTATCTCGCGCCGAAGCAGAGGAGGTCCGTCGTGACTCGTTCAGCGACTCGTGGAGTTGTCTACATCCACTCGGCGCCGTCCGCGCTGTGCCCGCACGTGGAGTGGGCCGTGGGCGGCGTGCTGGGCATGGCCCCGCAGTTCGAGTGGACGCCGCAGCCTGCCCAGGCGGGCACCTACCGCACGGAGTACTCCTGGGTGGGCGACCAGGGCACCGGCGCCGCGATCACCTCGGCCCTGCGCGGCTGGAACCACCTGCGCTTCGAGGTGACCGAGGAGGCCAGCTCCGGCACCGAGGGGGCGCGGTTCTGCGCCACCCCGGCCCTGGGCGTCTTCCACGCGGTGACCGGGCTGCACGGCGACATCATGATCCCCGAGGACCGGCTCAAGGCTGCGGTCGTCAAGGCCAGCCTGGGCGAGACCACGCTCGAGCTCGAGGTCGACAAGCTGCTGGGCAAGCCGTGGGACGACGAGCTGGAGACCTTCCGGCACGCCGGTGACGGCGTCGCGGTCCGCTGGCTGCACCAGGTCGTCTGACCGCCTGGCGTCAGCGCAGGCGCGCGCCGAGGTAGTCGACCAGGTCGCCGACCAGGACGAAGTCCTTGGCGTCCTCGTCGTCGATACGGACCCCGAAGTGCTGGGACGCGCCCTCCAGGATCTCCACCATCGACAGCGAGTCGATCCGCAGGTCGTCGACGAAGTGGCGGTCGGGCCGGACATCGGCCACGGCACGCCCGGTGACCAGCCGGAGGATCTCGGCCAGCTGGGCGAGCACGTCGTCGGGGTCCAGCCGGGTCCCACCGGTGCGCACAGACATGCACCAGATCGTAGGCGCCCGGTGCCCAACATGCGGCGGCCGTCGTACAGAATGAAACAAGTTCTGGTTGAATCACGATTTGTTGTGCCTGACCCCCATTCCACCGATGCTTGCCCAGGAGTGCGCATGGAACCGGTTCCAGGCCAGCCGGTCGAGCTCCAGCGGATCACCCTGCACGGGCACGAGCGGGCCTACGTGAAGATGGGCCAGGGGCCGGCCCTGCTGCTGCTGCACGGGCTCGGTTGTGACCACAGCACCTGGACGCCGGTCATCCACGACCTGGCCAGGAACTTCACGGTCATCGCCCCCGACATGCTGGGGCACGGCGCGAGCGCCAAGCCGCGGGCGGACTACTCGGTCGGCGGCTACGCCAACGGGATGCGCGACCTGCTCACGGTGCTCGGCATCGACAAGGTGACCGTGGTCGGGCACAGCTTCGGTGGCGGCATCGCGATGCAGTTCGCCTACCAGTTCCCCGAGCGCACCGAGCGGATGATCCTGGTCGCGCCCGGCGGCCTCGGTCCCGAGGTGACCCCGTTCATCCGGGCGGTCACTCTGCCGGGCTTCCACCAGGTCATGGGGCTGGCGACGCTGCCCGGCGTCCGGCACGTGGGCAAGGCCGGCCTGCGGGCGCTGTCGCGCACGCGGGTCACGGCCGCCCGCGACCTCGACGAGGTCGCCGAGATCTACGAGTCCTTCAAGGACCCACACGCCCGCGCCGCGATCCGGCATGTGGTCCGCTCCGTGGTCGATATGAAGGGCCAGATCGTCACCATGGTCGACCGGGCCTACCTGACCCAGGCGATGCCGATGCTGGTGGTCTGGGGGACCGACGACGTGGTGATCCCTGCCAAGCACGCCGAGAACGTCGCGCGGATCGCCCCGGGCGCCGTCGTGGAGGTGCTGCCCAACAGCGGCCACTTCCCGCACAAGGACCACCCGGACCGGTTCGTGAAGATCGTGCGCACCTTCGTCGACGCGACCCAGCCGGCGTCGTACCACCGGGGGCGCTGGCGTCAGCTGCTGCGGAACGGCCCCACGCATCCGGTCAACCGTGCGGAGGCCGGCGACCGCCCGCTGAACCCGGTCGCCCAGCTGCCCCGCCGCCGCGCCCAGGCCTGACTCTCAGAAGACGGGGCGACCGATCCGCCTCTCCTCGGCGCTCAGGGTCCGGGCCGTCGAGACCACGATGATCAGCCCCAGGACGATCAGGATCGCGCCCAACCCCTTCAGGAGCGGGTCGAGGTCCTCGATGGCGGGCCAGGACAGCAGCAGGCACACCAGACCGAGCCCGAGCGGGATCGCGCCGCGGCGCAGAGCCCGGAGCCAGGGCTGGCTCATGCATCGCCGCCTTCCTGCTTGACGTCGGCCACGGCGGTCGGGTCGTCGACGCGGTACTTCGCGAACGCCTCGGCCACGGACTCCGCCTTGACCTCGCCCCGGTCGGCCAGGGCCCTCAGGGTGGCGACGACCACGCTCTCGGCGTCGACCTGGAAGAACCGCCGGGCCGCGGGGCGCGTGTCGGCGAAGCCGAACCCGTCCGTGCCCAGCGCGTGGAAGTCGTTGGGCACCCAGTGCGAGATCTGCTGGGGGACCGCGCGCATGTAGTCGCTGACCGCGACGACGGGACCCTCGGTGTCCGCCAGCTTGGTCGTGACGTAGGGCACCCGCGCCTCCTCCTCGGGGTGGTTGAACGACCACCTCTCGGCCTCGATGGCATCGCGGGCGAGCTCGTTCCACGAGGTGACCGACCACAGGTCCGCGGCCACGCCCCAGTCGTCGGCGAGCAGCTGCTGCGCCTTCTGGATCCAGGGGAACCCGACGCCGGAGGCCAGCAGCTGCACCTTGGGAGCGTCGCCGTTGCCACTGACCTCGGGGGCGTCGGCGAAGTGGTAGATCCCCTTGAGCAGGCCCTCGACGTCGACGTCGTCGGGCTCCTTGGGCATGGTGATCGGCTCGTTGTAGACCGTCACGTAGTAAATGACGTTCTCGCCCTGCGGGTGCTCGTCGCTGACGGTGTACATCCGGCGCAGGCCGTCCTGCATGATGTGCGCGACCTCGTGGGCGAACGCCGGGTCGTAGTGCACGACCGCCGGGTTGGTGGCCGCGAGCAAGGGGGAGTGGCCGTCGGCGTGCTGCAGGCCCTCACCGGTCAGGGTGGTGCGGCCGGCGGTGGCGCCGATCAGGAAGCCGCGCGCCAGCTGGTCGGCCATCGCCCAGATCGAGTCGCCGGTGCGCTGGAACCCGAACATCGAGTAGAAGATGTAGAACGGGATCATCACCTCGCCGTGGGTGGAGTACGACGAGCCGGCCGCCGTCGCCGAGGCCATCGCCCCAGCCTCGGAGATGCCCTCGTGGAGCAGCTGGCCCTTCACGTCCTCGCGCCACTTGAGCAGCAGCTTGCGGTCGACGGACTCGTAGCGCTGGCCACCGGGGTTGTAGACCTTGGCGCTCGGGAACATCGAGTCCATGCCGAAGGTGCGGTACTCGTCGGGGGCGATCGGGACGAGGCGCTGCCCGATCTCCTTGTCCTTCATCCAGTCACGCAGCAGCCGCACGACCGCCATCGTGGTGGCGATCTTGGCCTTGCCGGAGCCCTGCTTGAGGTCGGAGTAGAGGTCGTCGCCGGGCACCTTCAACGGCTTGGCCCGCACCACGCGCCTGGGCAGCGAGCCGCCCAGCTGCCGGCGGCGGTCCATCATGTACTCGATCTCGGGGGAGTCCTTGCCGGGGTGGAAGAACGGGGCCCCGCCGCTGGCCTCGTAGGCCTCGTCGATGTCCTTGTCGCTCATCGGCAGGTAGAGCCGGTCGCGGAATTTCTTGAAGTCCGCGGTCTTGAGCTTCTTCATCTGGTGGGTGGCGTTCTTGCCCTCGAGGGACTCGATCGTCCAGCCCTTCACGGTGTGCGCCAGGATCACCGTCGGCTGGCCGACGTGCTTGGTGGCGGCGTCGAACGCGGCGTAGACCTTGCGGTAGTCGTGGCC
>JAOPYC010000193.1 GCA_025964795.1 Marmoricola sp. | reverse complement strand
AGCTGCTCGACCGCGGAGATGTAGTTGGCGATCTCGTAGGTGGCCGACACCGGGTCGGTCACCTGGAAGTAGATGACCGTGTCGATGGACACGACGAGGTTGTCCTCGGTGATCACCGGCTGCGGCGGGAACGAGACGACCTGCTCGCGCATGTCGATCACGTAGCGCACCCGGTCGACGAACGGGGTGACCACGTTCAGCCCGGGTGACAGCGTGTTCTTGTACTTGCCGAACCGCTCGACGATGCCGGCGCGGGCCTGCGGGACGATGCGGATCGTCTTCGCGAGCACGAGCACGACGAAGACCACCAACACCGCGAAAATGATGAGGATTGCTCCACCCATCGGGACTCCTCTACTTGTCTCTTCTGTGGTTCCGGGCCATCAGGACCCGAGCCGGTGGACGCGCAGCACGTAGGCCGTCGCACCCTTGATCTGTACCACGTCGACGACCGCGCCGATCTCGATGCGGTCGTCCTCGTCGTAGGGCTCCGCGGTCCACTCCTCGCCGCCGATCTTCACGCGGCCCGGGGTGCCGTAGGCCAGCTCGCGCAGCACGGTCGCCCGCTTGCCGATCAACGCGTCGGCGCCGGTCTTGAGGTCAGGACCGCTGTGCAGCCGGCGTACGACGCCGGGGCGGATGACGCCGAGCAGGGCCACCGACGAGATCAGCGCGAGCACGATCTGGAGTGGCAGCGGACCACCGGCGAGCGCGGTCACCGCGCCGACCACTGCTCCGCCGGCCAGCATGATCAGGAAGAGGTCGAGGCTGACCAGCTCGAGCACACCGAACAGCACGGCCACGCCGAGCCATCCTGCCCACAGGTTGTCGCTCAGCCAGTCCACGCCTTCGACCCTATCCAACCGGCCTGAGCGATCAGGTGCGTCGACGCGCTGAGTAGCGGCCGTCCTCCTCGCGGAGCGCGAGCCGCATCCCGAAGGTCTCGCTGAGCACCTCGGCGGTCATCACCTCGGGCAGGGGCCCGGCCGCGACGGCTCGGCCCTCGCGCAGCATCAGGGCGTGGGTGAAGCCGGGCGGGATCTCCTCGACGTGGTGGGAGACCAGGATCGTGGCCGGGGCGTACTCGTCCAGCGCCAGCCGCGACAGGGTGGCGACGAGGTCCTCCCGGCCGCCGAGGTCGAGCCCGGCCGCCGGCTCGTCGAGGATGAGCAGCTCGGGGTCGGTCATCAGGGCGCGGGCGATCTGGACACGCTTGCGCTCGCCCTCGCTGAGGGTGCCGAAGGTGCGGTCGAGCAGGCCGCCGGCGCCCACCTCGACCAGCAGGTCGCGGGCGCGCTCGTGGTCCAGCTCGTCGTAGCGCTCGCGCCAGCGCCCCACCACGCCGTACGACGCGGAGACGACCACGTCGCGCACCAGCTCGTGCCGCGGGATCCGCTCGGCCACGGCGGCGCTGGTCCAGCCGATCCGGGGGCGGAGCTCGAAGACGTCGACCGTGCCGACGACCTCGCCGAGGATGCCCGCGACCCCCGAGGTGGGGTGGATCTGCGCGGAGCAGATCTGCATCAGGGTGGTCTTGCCGGCACCGTTGGGGCCGAGGATCACCCAGCGCTCGTCCTCCTCGACCATCCAGTCGACGCTGTCCAGCAGGGTGGCCTGCCCGCGTCTGACGGTGACGGAGGCGAGCTCGAGTACGGCGTTCACAAGGAGACCTCAGGGGGCGGGGTCGGGAGCGGGTTCGGTCGGGTCAACCTACCCGGCTGACCGCTCGACCGGCCGCAGGGCGTGCCCTCCTACGCTTGTCGGGTGAGTTCCCTCCCTGTGTCCGCCGTGCTGGCCGCGTGGCTGGGTGCCGTGCGCGCCGGTCACGCCGGTCCGGACGACCTGGCGGACGCCGTCCGCGGTGACGATCCCCGGCACCTGGTCGCGGGGCTGCAGGAGACCAGGACCCTCGAGCTGCACGAGCTCCCGGCGGCACTGAAGGGCCCGATCTCGCTGGCGATGCCGGCGCCCGGTGACCCGGTCGGCCTCGGCGGCCCGGCGTCGTTCAACCTCGCCGCATTGGAGGCCGGGCAGGCCGTCGTGGTCGGCGACGTGGGGCTGGTCCCGGAGGAGGACGCGCGCACCGTCGTGTGGCAGGCGCACCCGGCCGGTCGGGTGCCGTGGGTCGACGAGCGCGAGACCGCCTCCGAGCTGCGCGTGGCGCTGCTGGACGTCACCCGTCGACTCGCCGACCTCGACGTCGTCGCCTGGCAGCCGGACATCCCCGACCTGCTGCTCAACCTGCGGCACCGGGCGCCGCTGCCGCTCCCCCCGGGGTACGACGCCCGCCGGGTCGAGACGACCGAGCGCGCAATGCTGTGCCTCGACATCCTCGAGCTGGCCCGCTCCGACGAGGGCGGCGCCGTGTCGGCGTACGAGATGGACCGGCGGCGGGCGGCGCTCGCCGACCTCGACCGGGCCGCCCGCCGCGCCCTGGTCGGCGCCTGCTCCCATCCCGGCTAACCTCGTCCCGTGCTGGAGGAGACGAGCGAGCTGCCGCGGACCCTGCTGATCACGCTCACCGGCAAGGACCGGCCCGGTGTCACCTCGCTGGTCTTCGACACCCTGGCCACGTTCGGCGTCGAGGTGCTCGACATCGAGCAGATCGTCCTGCGTCGCCGGCTGATCCTCGGCCTGCTGGTCAGCTCCCCCCGCGATCCGAACCCGCTGCGACAGGCGATGGAGCGGGTCGCCGGAGACCTGAACATGACGCTGGACGTGGACAAGGGCGCCGGCGACAACCGGCCGCGCCCCGAGGGACGCAGCCACGTCACCGTGCTCGGCACGCCGCTGAAGTCGCAGGCCATGGCCGCGATCGCCGGCCGGATCGCCGACACGGGCGCGAACATCGACCGGATCGAGCGGATGGCGCGCTACCCGATCACCGCCATCGACCTGCACGTCTCGGGAGTCGACCCAGAGCGGCTGCGCGACATCCTCGCCCGCGAGGCCGCCGCGCAGAACGTGGACATCGCCGTCCAGGCCGCCAACCTGCTGCGGCGCGGCATGCGCCTGATCGTGATGGACGTCGACTCGACCCTGATCCAGGGCGAGGTGATCGAGATGCTGGCGGCGTACGCCGGCTGCGAGGCCGAGGTGGCCGGCATCACGGAGCGGGCGATGCGCGGGGAGCTGGACTTCGCCGCGAGCCTCCGGGAGCGGGTGGCGCTGCTGGTGGGGCTGGACGCCGGCGCCATCGACCAGGTGTACGACGACCTGGTCCTCTCCCCCGGCGCCCGCACCACCGTGCGGGTGCTGAAGCGGCTCGGCTACCGGTTCGCGCTGGTCAGCGGCGGCTTCAGCCAGCTCACCGACCGGCTGGCCGCCGACCTCGGGATTGACTTCTCGGTGGCCAACGAGCTGGAGATCGTCGACGGCCGGCTCACCGGCCGCGTGGTCGGCGAGATCGTCGACCGGGCCGGGAAGGCGAGCGCGCTGCGTCGGTTCGCCGCCGAGGCGGGGGTCTCGGTCAGCTCCACCATCGCCATCGGCGACGGCGCCAACGACCTCGACATGCTCAACGCCTCCGGGTTGGGCATCGCGTTCAACGCCAAGCCCGTGGTCCAGGAGGCCGCCCACGCCGCCGTCAACGTCCCCTACATGGACGCCGTGCTCTACCTGCTGGGCATCAGCCGCGAGGAGATCGTCGCGGCCGACGCCGAGGCGGGCATCACGACCCCCGAGCCGAGCCTGTAGGTCCGGTCTGGTGTGGCCTGGGGGGCGTTGGACATGCGAATGTGGCTCGAGGGACCGGTGATCGGAACTTCAGCCCCGCCAGCGACATTCGCATGTCGAAGGCCGCCGGCGGGTCGCTCCCCCACTGACCCGAGCCACCCCGTCCAGGTAGGCACGGGTCGCCCGCGTCTGCAGCAGTCGTACGACGGGGCCGCCGAGCCGGGTGAACCAGCGACCCGGCCGGGAGAAGGCGCGGATCTCGGCCCAGGTCTCCTCGCCCGTCCGCTCGACCAGGAACAGCTCCTCGCCGCTCTCCGGGTGGCCGGGAAGCGTCCCGTAGGCGAAGCCGCGCCGAGCAGGCTCGTCGACCACGTAGACGACCTGGGTGCGCGCCGTGATCCGGACAGGGCCGAACCACCGGCGCAGCGTCAGCGAGGTGCCCACGACCGCCGTGGGAGATGACGCGGTCACCCGGAAGCCGCCTGCCCGCTGCATCCCGAACCCGAGCACGAAGTCGGCGGCGGGATCGAACGCCGACGGCCCACCGACCAGTCGACGCTCCACCACCCAGTGCGCGTCGCGCGGCATCGATTCGACCGAGCGCGTCGCCCCGACCTCCCCGTAGGAGTAGGTCAACCTGCGCCCTGATCGACGTGGAACGCGGCCAGGTGGCCGGTGGCGACGTCCAGCTCGGCCCACGGGACAGAGATCTCCAGGACCGCGATCGCCGCGGTCGGGAAGCCGGCGCTCATGGCGCGGAAGGACTCCGGGTCGGGGTCGCCGTCGTCGAGCAGGTGGGCCAGGGAGGCGGCGGTGGGGTTGTGGCCGACGTACAGCACCACCTCGGCGTCGGCGGGGGCACCGCGGAGCACGTCCAGCGCACTGTCCGCGTCGGCGGAGTAGACGGCGTCCTCGACCCGGGCCTCGGCGGGGGTGCCGGAGCCGGCCACGAGGGCCTCCCAGGTCTGCCGGGTGCGGGTCGCGGAAGAGACGTAGGCCTCGTTCGGCACGATCCCCTGAGCGGCCAGCCACTTGCCGGCGGCGGTCGACTCACGGCGACCCTTCTCGGTCAGCCGACGCTGGTGGTCCTCCCGGCCGAAGGCCTCGGCCTTGCCGTGCCGCATCACCACGAGCACACGGCGCGTCGGCGCGGACGAATCGGGAGAAGGTGGGCCCACCGACGCACTCTATTCACCCCTTAGTCTTCCTGTCATGCCATTGGGACCCAAGAGTCACGTCGGTGACCTGCTCGTCATCGGGGGGGCCGAGGACAAGCTCGGCAGGCGGACGGTCCTCAAAGAGTTCGTCGCGCGCGCCGGCGGGTCCGAGGCGCGGATCGCGGTGATCCCGACCGCCTCGTCGCTGGGTGAGGAGATCACCGACGTCTACGCCGCCCTGTTCACCCGGCTGGGCGCCGCGGAGGTCTACGGCGTACGCCCGGAGAGCCGCGCGGAGTCCTCCGACCCTGAGCTCGTCGCGGAGCTCGACCGCGCCACGGGCATCTTCATGACCGGTGGCAACCAGCTCAAGCTGTCCACGGTGATCGCCGGCACCCCGTTCGGGCAGGCGATCCTCGACGCGCGGTCCCGCGGGGTCACCATCGCAGGCACGTCGGCCGGAGCCAGCATCCAGTCCTCGCACATGGTGGCGTTCGGGCCGGGTGGCTCGACCCCCAAGCAGCGGATGACCCAGGTCGCCGCGGGGCTCGGGCTGGTCGAGAACTGCGTGATCGACCAGCACTTCGCCCAGCGCAATCGCTACGGCCGGCTGCTGATGATCGTCTCGCAGAGCCCGCAGCTGCTGGGGATCGGCGTCGACGAGGACACCGCGGCCATCATCAGCCACACCGGTGACACCCAGGTCATGCGCGTCGCGGGCCGGGGGTCGGTGACCGTCATGGACGGCACCCAGATGGTCTCCAACGCCCACGAGGCCAAGGAGCACCGCCCGATCCTCGCCTCGGGGGTGCTGCTGCACGTGCTGCCGGCCGGCGCGGAGTTCGACCTGACCACGCGGGTGCTGCTCCCGGAGCGGTCGCCCGTGGACGCCGCGGAGGCGGACGATTTGGCCTCAGCCAACCGCGATCTGCGCAAGATGGCCCGAGACATCGCCGCCGGGGACATCGGACCCCAGGCGCTGCGCCGACGCATCGCCCGACGAAGCAGAGGAGCCGTTCAGTGACCGACGCCATGAACGACCAGTCCACCGTCCGCCACACGGGCGGCCGACCCACCGCCGATCTCGAGATCGTCGAGACGCGTGTCTACCGCGGCGCGAACGTGTGGTCCTACGACAAGGCAATCCACCTCGTCGTCGACCTCGGGGTCCTGGAGGACTACCCGACCAACACGATCCCGGGCTTCACCGACCACCTGCTCGAGGCGCTCCCCGGCCTGCGTGAGCACTCCTGCTCGCGCGGACGACGCGGCGGCTTCGTCGAGCGGCTCAACGAGGGCACCTGGCTGGGCCACGTCGCCGAGCACGTGGCCCTCGCGCTGCAGCAGGTCGTCGGCCACGACATCCGCCGGGGCAAGACCCGCGCGGTCAAGGGCCAGAAGGGCCACTACAACATCATCTTCGGGTACGTCGACGAGCAGGTCGGCCTGGCCGCGGCCCGGCTCGCCGTACGCCTGGTCAACCACCTCGTCGAGGCCGACCCCGACTTCGACTTCGCCGAGGAGCTCGACGCGTTCATCCTGCGCGCGCAGCGCACCGCGTTCGGCCCGTCCACCCAGGCGATCCTCGACGAGGCCGTCTCGCGCGACATCCCGTGGATCCGGCTCAACCAGCACTCGCTGGTCCAGCTCGGCCAGGGCGTGCACGCCAAGAGGATCCGGGCCACGATGACCTCGGAGACCAGCTCCATCGCGGTCGACATCGCCTCCGACAAGGACCTCACCACCCGACTGCTGAGCGCCGCCGGACTGCCGGTCCCCAAGCAGGAGTCGGTGCGTACGGCGGACCAGGCCGCCTCGATGGCCCGGCGCATCGGGTTCCCCGTGGTCGTGAAGCCGCTCGACGGCAACCACGGACGCGGCGTGTGCCTGAACCTGATGGACGAGGACGACGTCCGCGAGGCGTTCCCGATCGCCAGGGACCAGTCACGTCGCGGCACCGTGGTGGTGGAGTCGTTCATCAGCGGCAAGGACTACCGCTGCCTGATCATCGACGGCAAGGTCGCCGCGATCGCCGAGCGGGTGCCGGCCCACGTCATCGGCAACGGCAGCAGCACCGTCCAGCAGCTGGTCGACGACACCAACGCCGACCCCCGACGCGGGGTGGGCCACGAGAAGATCCTCACCCGGATCAAGATCGACCCCGCCGCCGAGGAGGTGCTCGCCGGACAGGGGCACACGCTCGCCTCGGTCCCCGAGCAGGGCGAGATGGTCAAGCTGGCCCTGACCGGCAACATGTCCACCGGCGGCATCTCGATCGACCGCACCTTCGAGGCCCACCCGGAGAACGCCGAGATCGCCGAGGAGGCGGCCCGGATGATCGGGCTGGACATCGCCGGCATCGACTTCATCTGCCCCGATATCACCCAGCCGGTGCGCGAGACCGGCGGCGCCATCTGCGAGGTCAACGCGGCACCCGGCTTCCGGATGCACACGCACCCGACCATCGGCGAGCCGCAGTTCATCTCCAAGCCGGTCGTGGACATGCTGTTCCCGCCCGGCACCCCCAGCCGGATCCCGATCGTGGCCGTCACCGGCACCAACGGCAAGACCACCACCAGCCGGATGATCAGCCACATCTTCAAGGGGATGGGCCGCAAGGTCGGCATGACCTCCACCGACGGCGTGGTCATCGACGAGCGCCTCGTCATCCGCGCCGACGCCTCGGGACCGCGGAGCGCGCGGATGGTGCTGCAGAACCCTCGCGTCGACTTCGCGGTGTTCGAGGTGGCGCGCGGCGGCATCCTCCGCGAGGGGCTGGGCTACGAGCGCAACGACGTGGCCGTCGTGCTCAACGTGCAGCCGGACCACCTGGGCCTGCGCGGCATCGACACCGTCGAGCAGCTGGCCGACGTGAAGGCCGTGCTCGTCGAGGCTGTCCCGCGCGACGGGCACGCCGTGCTGAACGCCGACGACCCGCTGGTGCGCGAGATGCGGCGCCGCTGCTCGGGCCAGGTCGTGTGGTTCTCGATGGCCGAGCCCGGCTCGGAGGAGCGCGACATGATCGACGCCCACTGCCGCCGCGGTGGCAAGGCGCTCGTCCTGCAGCCGACCGAGCGCGGCGAGATGATCGTCGTACGCCACGGGGGACGCGACATGCAGCTCGCCTTCACCCACCTGCTGCCCTCCACCTTCAACGGACGGGCCCGGATGAACGTCCAGAACGCCCTTGCGGCCGCTGCGGCGGCGTTCGCGTCGGGGGCCCCGCTGCATGACATCCGGCAGGGGCTGCGCACCTTCTCGACGAGCTACTACCTCTCCCCCGGGCGCCTCAACGAGATCGAGGTCAACGGCGTCAACGTCATCGTCGACTACTGCCACAACGCGCCGGGCATGAAGATGCTCGGCGACTTCGTGGACCGCACCGGCGACAGCCTCGACTCTGGCAGCGAGCTCGGCAAGCGCTCGCGGATCGGCGTCATCGCGACCGCCGGCGACCGTCGCGACGAGGACATGCGCGAGCTCGGCGAGATCGCCGCGCAGCACTTCGACGTCGTGATCGTCCGGGAGGACGTCAACCTCCGGAAGCGGGCTGCGGGTGAGACGGCCGGGCTGGTGGCGGACGGCGTGCGCACGGCGATGGAGCGCGGCTCCCGCTGCAAGCAGGTGGAGGTCGTGCTCGACGAGATCGCGGCCGTGCGGCACGCGATGAGCCGCTCCAACTACGGCGACCTGCTGATCCTCTGCGTCGACCAGCACCCCAAGGTGATGGCCGAGCTGGAGAACTGGTCACCGCACGCGCAGGCCGGCGCCTCCTCGGGCAGCGACGACACCCACGTGCCCGACCCGGACTACACGCCTCCGCCGGAGGCCTGACCGACCTTCCGGGTCGTACGCCGGCGGGCGGGCGCCTTGGCCGGGGGCTCGTCGCCGGCCTCGGGTGGGGCCGGCGGCTCCTCGACGGGGGCGACCGACCTCTTGGACGCCTTCTTCGCGACCGGCTTCTTGGGGGGCTCGTTCTTGGGGGCCGCGTCCTTGGGGGCCGCGTCCTTGGGGGCACCGTTCTTGGCCGCCCCGCGACGCTTGATCCGCACCCAGAGCTGCGAACGACCCGAGTCGGCCTCGAGGGTCTTGGTCTCCAGGAACGGCTGGTCCTTGACGAGGTCGCTGAGCTTGGCGAACCCGTAGGTGCGCGAGTCGAAGGACGGGTCGGTCCGGTTGAGGTGGCTTCCGAGCGAGCCCAGGGCCGACCAGTCGTCGTCGGTCGCCGTCTTGTTGATGGCCTTGGTCAGCATGCTCTGCAGGTTGCCGCCCTTGGGGTCGCGGGCGGGCTCCGGCGAGGACGCCTCTTCGGGGGCGGCGGACGCGGTCGGCTCCGGGGCGGACGCCTCGGACTCCGCGTTGTCGGCCCGCAGCACCTCGAGGAAGGTGAACTTGTCGCAGGCGTCCCGGAAGGCGCGGGGGGTCTTCTTGGCACCGAGCCCGTAGACCTTCATCCCCGACTCGCGCAGCCGGGTGGCCAGGCGGGTGAAGTCGCTGTCGCTGGAGACGATCACGAACCCGTCGAGGTGCCCGGCGTAGAGCAGGTCCATCGCGTCGATGATCAGGGCGGAGTCGGTGGAGTTCTTGCCGACCGTGTAGGCGAACTGCTGCATGGGGGCGATGGCGTAGGCGTGCAGCTGGTCCTTCCAGCCGTTGAGCTGGGTGGTCGTCCAGTCGCCGTACGCCCGCTTCACGGTGAGGTTGCCGTAGCCGGCGAGCTCCTCGAAGACGTCCTTGGCGACCTTGGCGGAGATGTTGTCGGCATCGATCAGTACGGCGAGCCGACTGTTGTCGTCGCTCATGGCGTGTCCTTGTCGTTGGCGCGTTGGACCTTGCTGTTCAGCTGCTCGTGCGTGTCCGGCGTGGCACCCTGGTCCGCGAGCCAGTCGTAGACCTCCTGCCGCTCGGCGTGGCACATCAGGCCCACCACGTCGCCCGGCTCGGCGAGCCTCACCAGGGCCTGCAAGGACTCCAGCTCGGTCGGGTAGGACTCGATGTCGGTGACCCCGACCCGCTCGGCCCCGGTGCGGAGCAGCGCGTCGAGCTCCCCCACCGTACGGCCCCGGAGGTACTTCTGCTTGTGCCCGATCGCCAGGACGTCCGCGTCGCGGGCGGCGATCTCGCCCAGCACCTCCAGCAGGTCGTCCTGCCGGTCCCCCACCGCGCCCAGCCCGAGCAGCAGCCGCCGACCCGGCGGGCGGACGCCGCGCATGATCTCGATCATCGCCTCGAGGCCGGCCTCGTGGTGGGCGAGGTCCATCACCACGGAGACGTCGCCCGCGTCGGTGGGCAGCGTGTAGAAGTTCATCCGGCCCGGGTTGTGCTCGGCGTCGGGCAGGAACGTGCGCAGGCCGGTCACGACGTGGTCCCGG
>JAOPYC010000195.1 GCA_025964795.1 Marmoricola sp. | reverse complement strand
GGTCGCCGACGGCGCGAAGGTCACGCTGTTCTGGTCCGACGGCCCCGAGGACGTCCCGAGCGTCGTGGGCAAGACCGAGGCGGCCGCGACCAAGCTCATCGAGGGCGCGGGCTTCAAGGTGAGCCGGGTGACGGACTCCTCGACGAAGTCCAAGAAGGGCACGGTCCTCCAGCAGAGCCCGGCGACGGGTCAGACCCTCGACAAGGGCAGCACGGTCACCATCGTGGTCTCGACCTACGAGGCGCCCAAGCCGCCCGCCGGACCGTCGGGCTCGCTGGGTCCCTCGTCGCTGCCCAGCCCGTGAGCCCAGTCCCTGAGCCTCAGTTGGAGACAGGCGAGGCACCGGCGACGGCATAGCGCAGCGCGCTGCTCCCGTCGTACGCCGGCATGGTCACGTCGTCGTCCGTGCTGACCTGGTAGCCGAGGTGGTGCGCCTCGACATAGGTCTTGTAGCCCGCGACATAGTCGCTGGAGTCCAGGGCGATCCGCAGGGAGTCGAGGTCGCCGATGGCGGTGATCTCGTACGGCGGGGCGTAGGGCACGCCGTGCAGCACGACGGTGTTGCCCACGCACTTGATCCCGGTGGTGCTGATCACGCGCTGCTTCTGCAGGGTCATCGCCTCGGCACCCCCGCTCCACAGCGCGTTCACCACGGCCTGGATGTCCTGCTGGTGCACCACCAGGTCGCTGGCCGCGACCTCGCCCTTGCCCACCGCGCGGACGATGTCCGCCTTCGGGGCGTCACTGAGCACGACGGTGATCGCGGGACCGTGCACCTTCTCGAAGCCTGCCGGGCCACGCAGCGCGTCCACCTGGTGCTGGACGGCGCTGACCTGCGCGTCGTCGACCGACTTGCCCAGCTGGTCCACCTCGCGGGTCAGGTCGGCGACCTGACGCTGCTGGTCGTCGGTGCGTTGCCGCTGCTGGCGTACGACGGTGTCCAGATCGGTCACGCTCGAGGCGCGCAGGTCGAGCCCGCCGGAGTCCAAGGAGCTCGTCACGAACAGCACGCCCGCCACGACGAACACCACGACGGCCACCAGCCGCCAGGTGTACCGCTCGCGATGACGGTGGGTGCTCAACGGGGCGCCTGCTCTCGGATCGTCGTGGCTTGACTACGCTAGCGGACTACCTCGTGCCCCATGCCCAAGGAGATCTGCCGTGTCAAAGCCCGCTGCACGAAAGCCCACTGTCATCACCAGTGGCTACGAGACCTCGATCGTGCGGACGGCGATCGCGGCCCTGCTGGTGGTGCTGGGCATCGTGTGGATGATCGTCTACATCAACGTCGCCAAGGACGCCGCGACCGCTCTCCCCGGTGTGAAGAAGCCGGACAACCCGCTGCCCTGGATGGCGGACCTCGAGCTGTGGAACTACGCGATCGGCTTCGGCCTGATCTTCGTCGGTCTCGCCGTCTCGGCGCACAAGCTCACCCCGCTGGGACGCGGGCGGGGTGTGGTGATCGGGATGCTGGGCTGCTTCCTGATCGGCCTGATCTGGATCGTGACGTTCTACTTCAGCGGCCAGGACGGCCCGATCCCGGTGATGAAGGACCTCGACCAGTACAACCTGCTGGTCGGGATCGGCTTCATGGCGGTGGGGTTCACCTTCGCCACCAAGTGGGAGTAGCCGCCCTACTTACACCGGTGTAGTTCTCCACAGGGTTATGCACAGCTGTGGACAACTTCCACCGGTGTGATTCCCGCTAGAGCGCGACCGCCCGGACGGCGATCAGCACCAGCGAGACCACCAGCACCGCTCCGGTGGCTGCCCACTGCACCGGGGCCCGGCTCTTCCCGCGAGGCGCGTAGACCATCGCCGCTCCCACGGCCGCACCGGCGACGAGGCCGCCGATGTGCGCCTGCCACGAGATGCCGCCGACGGTGAAGGTGAACACCAGGTTGAGCCCGATCCACATCAGGATCGACTGCACCTGGCCGCGCACCTTCAACGCGATCACGGCCAGTGCCCCCATCAGCCCGAAGATCGCCCCGGAGGCGCCCAGGCTCTGGGAGTTCGACGCGGCGAACAGCATCACCGCGGCCGAGCCGGCGAGGCCCGAGACCAGGTAGAGCGCCAGGAACCGGGCCCGGCCGAGCACCTGCTCGAGCATCGGGCCCAGGAAGTAGAGCGCGAGCATGTTGAAGCCGATGTGCAGCGCCTGCTCGTGGGCGAACACTGAAGTGAGCACCTGCCACCAGGCACCGTCCGAGACACCCTTGACCTCGACGATGCTGCCGTCCTGGGTCCGGTAGACGGCCGAGGCCGGCAGCAGCATCAGCTTGTCGAGCAGGGTGCTGGTGCGCCCGCCCGTCGCCTGGACGAGCAGCCACACCGCCACGTTGATCCCAATCAGCACGAAGGTGGTGATCCTGGGGTCGCCGACCCGCTGCCCGCCGTACGGCGTGCGGGACTGGCGGGTGCCCTTGTTGCCCTCCTTGACGCAGTGCGGGCACTGGAACCCGACCGACGCGGAGGTCATGCAGTCAGGGCAGATCGGCCGCTCGCAGCGCTGGCACCGGATCCAGGTCTCCCGGTCGGGGTGGCGGTAGCAGGTGGGTGGAGCACTCGGGACGCTCTCGGTCCCGCCCGGCCCACCCACCGGGGGGGTGCTCACCCGCGCTCGATCTCCACGCTCTCGATGACCACCGGCTCCACGGGGACGTCGCCGCGGCCCGTGGGGGTCTTGGCGATCGCGTCGACCACGTCGCGGCCGGCCTGGTCGGCGACCTCACCGAAGATGGTGTGGCGACGGTTCAGGTGCGGGGTCGGGCCGACGGTGATGAAGAACTGCGAGCCGTTGGTGCCCGGCCCGGCGTTGGCCATCGCCAGCAGGTAGGGGCGGTCGAACTGCAGCTCGGGGTGGAACTCGTCCTTGAACTTGTAGCCCGGGCCACCGGTGCCGGTGCCGAGCGGGCAGCCGCCCTGGATCATGAAGCCGTCGATGACCCGGTGGAAGCCGAGGCCGTCGTAGAACGGGACGCCGGAGCGGCCGGCGTCGTCCTGGTAGTCCTTGGTCCCCTCGGCCAGGCCGGTGAAGTTCTCCACCGTCACCGGAGCGTGGTTCGGGAAGAGGTTGATGACGATGTCGCCACGATTCGTCTTGAGCGTGGCCTTCTGGTCAGACATGACAGCCTTTCGGGTTTCGCGGGCTCGGTGCGCCGCGGTGAGCGCGTCGACCCCGATCCTCCCACGCAGCCCCAGCGCGGACCCACCTCGCCCGTCGTCCGCCCGCGCATGAGCCCCGCGCGGCGGGGTACTCGTCGACCGTCAGGTGACACGGGTTTATTTACGCCGCCGCGCCGGGCATGATCGAACCTCACGCCGAAGAAGCACTCCGCAGAGAGGGAGTCTCGCAACCCATGTTTGCCAAGAGTCGCAAGGAGAAGTTCGTCGAGCAGGCGCAAGACCTCGCTCACGACCTGTCCGAGGCCATTGCCCCCCACGTCGAGAGGGCTCGTGACGAGCTCGGTCCGCGTCTCGCCGACGCCCGGGACCAGGCCGCCCCCTACGTCAAGGACGCCAGGGGCCGCCTCAGCGACGCCCGCGACCAGGTCGCACCCCTCCTCGCGGGCGCCCGCGACCAGGCCGCGCCCTACGTCGAGGACGCCCGGAGCCGGGTCACCAAGGGTGCGGCCGCGGCCGTCGCCGCTGCCACCCCCGTCGTCGTCGAGGCCCAGCGTCGTGGCGAGCTCGCCACGGCCGCCCTCAAGGGTGAGCCGGTCAAGCGCAAGGGCGGCAAGAAGAAGTACCTCGTCTTCGCCGGTCTCCTCGGGCTCGGTGCCGTGGCCTTCTCGAAGCTGCGTGGAGGCAGCACGGAGTCGGCCAACTGGCAGACGTCGTACGCCCCGACCCCGGCTCCCGCTGCTCCGGCCCCGGCTGCCCCGGCCACGACTCCGGGCAGCCATGCCGCCGACGTCCCGGCGGACTCCGCCCCGGACGGCGTCGTGGGCGCCACCCCCGGTGAGTCGCTCGCGGACGCCGCGGAGGCACCGCACGGGGTGAGCACCCCGGACGCCCCGGCCGAGAGCGTCGACGTCTCCTCCCTCGAGGACCCCGAGAAGTCCTGACCTGAACCAGGCGACGGCCTGCCGCTCCTCGGGGGGCGGCAGGCCGTCGTCGTTCTCGTGCCCAGCGGCCTCGGCTCAGCGGGTGACGGCGGGCGTGCCGACCTGCGGGTGCTCGCGCTCGACCTTCCTGATCGCCCGGGCCTCGGCCCAGAACGACAGGAACGGGATGGTGCCGCAGAGCAGTGTGACCAGGGTGAAGAACAGCGGCCACCGGCTGCGCTGGGCCAGGATCAGCGCCACCAGCACGAACGCCATGTAGATGAAGCCGTGCGCCGTGCCCAGGTAGAGGTTGATGTCGGCGCCCAGCTTCTGCAGCGACGACCCCACCGGGAGCACGCTCGGCCACAGCTCGTGGACGTACTTCAGGGGGATCCCGACCACCACCAGGGTGACGATGGAGATCCCGACGACGGTGGCGAGCACCTTGTACGCAGTCAGGATGGCCTTCACGCGCTCGACGCTACCTGCTCGACCTCGACGGGCTGGGCGCGGGACTGCTCGAGCACGTCGCGGCACCAGCGGACCCAGATGTAGACCGCGAACCCGCCGAACAGCCACCACTGGAACGCGTAGAGCAGGTTGCGCAGCGACGTCGAGGCGGAGATCTCCGGCACCGATCCCGGGGGGACGGCGACCAGGTCGTCCGTCGGCTGCCCGCTGACCTTCCTGGCGACCACGTAGCCGCTGTAGAGGTCCGCGTCGACGTGCTCCACGATGCTGGCGATCCGCATCTCGGGGATGACGTCGTCGTGCGGGTCCGGGTCGTCGACCCCGGCCCCCTCGGAAGCCTGCAGCCACCCGTCCACCTCCACTTGGCCGGTGGGTACCGGGACCTCCGGCGTCGCCGACCACCCGCGTACGACGGGCATGGCGCTCTTTCCGATCAGCACCGGCGTCACCACCCAGTAGCCGCGCTGGCCGCGGACCTCGCGGTCGGAGACGTAGACCGTTCCCTTCGGCAGCCAGGTCCCGCTGAACGACACCGGCTGGCCGAGGTATTTCCCGTTGAACGGGCTGTCGCCGGTGATCGCCCTGGCCAGCGGCATCGGCGCCGCTTTCGAGACGTCGCGGGCCTCGTGCTCGCGGGCCGCCTGCCAGACGTGCAGCTGCCACAGCCCCAGGAACACCGCCGCGGCGACCGCCGCCACCATCAGCAGGTGGGCGCCCCAGGATCGGGGGGACAGCAGGGTGAGCACGCCGCCAAGCCTACGGACGGGCGTTAGCGATCCTTCAGTCGCGGCGCATCCGGAGGTGCAGGATGCCGTCCTCGTCGTACGGCTCGCCCACCGCTCGGAACCCCAGGCTCCCGTAGAAGCCGCTCAGGTGAGCCTGCGCACCGATCTCCACCGGCTCGTCCGGCCACTGCTGCGCGCACACGGCCAGCGCGCGCTCCATCAGCCGCCGGCCCAGCTGCTGGCCGCGGGCGGCGCCGGTTACGATCACGCGGCCGATGCGCGGGGTCGGGTGCTGCGGGTCGGGCGCCAGGATCCGTGCGTACGCCGCGATGCCACCCTGGCGGCCGAGCAGGTGCCGCGTGCCGGCGACCAGGTCGAGTCCGTCGACGTCCTGGTAGGCGCAGTCCTGCTCGACGACGAACACGGCCGACCGCAGCGCCAGCACGTCGTACAGCGTGGGGGCGTCGAGCTCGTCGGCCGCGATCTCGGACCAGGTGACGTCGGGACTCACGGGCCCAGTATCCCGTCCGCCTCTGGACGCGGCCCGGTCGGCTGGGACAGGCTCGTCCGCCCGTCCTGCCTCTGTCTCGACGACTGAGCGGAGCGACCGTCTCGAAACCCCGGCGAGCGAACAGCGCCGGCGGGTGGTGGAGCCTAGGGAACTCGAACCCCTAACCCCCTGCTTGCAAAGCAGATAAATCATCGCTCATATGTTCGATCTTTAGCCTAAAACCGCAGGTCAGAAGTGGTCTATGATGGACACAATCTGACGTTCTTTCCCCCACCAGTCCCCCACCCACTACTTCGAGCGCATGGGGTTCCGGTAGCAGGGGGTTGGCATGGGGTTTGGGGGAAGCTCCCCCACAGGCGGTTTGCGGAGGTATCGGGATGGCACGACGACGGGGTTTCGGGGAGGTCGAGCGCCGCTCCTCCAGCAGCGGCGTCTCCTACCGAGCGAGGTACGCGATGCCCGATGGCACGCGCTACTCGCGCAGCTTCGGCACCAAGATGGACTCCGAGGCGTGGCTCGCCGCGGAGCGCTCCCTGATCGATCGGGAGGAGTGGTCTCCGCCGGCGGCGCGCAGGATGGCGGCCGAGCGACGCGAGCGGGACGCCGTGCGCAACACCGTCGGCACGTTCGCGAAGCGCTACCTGGTCGAGCGCGACCTCCGCCCCACGACGGTGCGCAGCTATCAGACCCTTCTCGACTCCCGGATCCTTCCCTACTTCGGCGAGATGCCGCTGCGGGACGTCACCCTCTCGGAGGTCAAGAGGTGGCGGGCTTCACTACACCCAGAGACCGAGTCGTCGAACGCCGCCGCCTACCGGCTGCTGCGCTCCGTCCTCCAAGCAGCCGAGGAGGAGGAGCTGATCGACCGCGCGCCACCGAAGATCCGTGGAGCCGGCACGGCGCGAGTGAAGCAGGTCGCCGTGCCAGCCACGCTCGATGAGATCGCAGTCAT
>JAOPYC010000189.1 GCA_025964795.1 Marmoricola sp. | reverse complement strand
GGCCGTCGTCGCCGCGGTGCGCACCGCGGCGGCCCGTCAGCGAGAGCACCTGCAGCGCGACTGAACCCCGCCCCGGCGTGCCCGACGCGCCCCCGGGGCCGTCCTCACCTCACCACACGCCCGACCGTTCCCGCCACCACTCTCAGGCGCGGTTCGGCGGCCCAGAAACCTCGGGTTCATCACCACTCACATCCGCTACAACGACAACCAAGGACAACAACGATGGCCATGAACAAGACACGTTTCCTCACGGGGCTCACCCTGGCGAGCGCACTGGCACTCACCGGCTGCGGCGGGAACACCGACGCCAAGCCGGCCGCCGCCGCGGAGCGGCCCACGGCGTACGACGGCCCGGCCAAGGACCTCCCGGAGAACTTCCCGGTGCCGCAGGACAAGGGCGACGACGTCACGATCGGCTACCTCCAGATCTACGGCGCCCTGCCCACGCTCGCCGTCCAGCAGCGCGGCGCCGAGGCCAGGGCCAAGGCGCTCGGGGTCGACCTCATCGTGAAGGACGCCGAGCTGAACCCGCAGAAGCAGGTCTCCCAGTTCGACGAGCTGCTGGCCGAGGACGTCGACGCCATCGTGGTGTACCCGGTCGTGCCGGAGTCGCTGGGCCCGGCGCTCGCCAAGGCGGAGAAGGCCGGGATCCCGGTCATCGCCACCAACGCGAACCCCGACGTGAGCAAGCCGCTCGGCGAGGGGTACGACGCCGATCTCGAGGCGCCCATCGACCGGGAGGCCTACGCGATGGCGGAGTTCGGGGCGGACGCCCAGTCGGGCGCCAAGTTCGGGATCATCGGCAACGCCGCGCCCATCGCCGCCCTCAAGTACATGGCCAAGCAGGAGAAGTACTGGGGCGAGCGCTTCGGGCTCGAGTTCGCCGGTCAGGTCGACGCCAAGGAGGACACCGCTGCCGGCTACGGCCCGGCCGTGAGCGAGCTGATCGCCAAGAACCCCGACATCGACCAGGTCTGGGTCTACAACGACCTCGTGGCGCTGACCGCGTCCACCGTCCTCAAGTCCTCGGGCATGAGCGACGTCAAGGTCATCTCCAACTCGGGCGCCGGCAAGGCGGTCCTCGCCGCCATTAAGTCCGGCGACATCGCGATGTCCTACCAGCTGCCGTGGGCTGACCAGGGCGAAGCCCTGGTCAACGCCGCCTACGGCTCGGTGACCGGGCAGAACCTGCCGCTGCCCAAGATGGTCTCTCTGCAGGGGACCGCCATCACCGCCGACAACGTCGACGAAGCGACCCCCACCGAGTGAGCGCCGTGATCGACGGTCATCGCGGGCCACTGCTGCGACTCGAAGGCGTGCAGAAGACCTTCGGTCCGACGCGAGCGCTCAAGGGCGCGAACCTCACCATCCCCACCGGGGGAGTCGTACACGTCCTGATCGGTGAGAACGGCAGCGGGAAGTCCACCCTGCTGGGCGTCCTCTCCGGGCAGATCCGGCACGACGCCGGGACGGTCTCGCTCGAGGGGAGACCCGTGCGCTTCGGCAGCCCCGTGGCGGCGCTCCGCCACGGGGTGGCCATGGTCTCCCAGGAAGTCGCCGTCGCGCCGGACCTCAGCGTGGCGGAGAACGTCCTGCTCGGTCGCGGGCAGGTCCGGCGCTGGGCCGGGATCAGCCGCTCCGCCAGTCGGTCGAAGGCGCAGGGTGTGCTCGAGCGCCTCGACTTCAACGTGGACCCGGACTGTCCGGTGCGGCTGCTTCGGCCCGACCAGCGCCAGATGGTGGAGATCGCCCGGGCGCTCACGGCGGAGGCGAAGGTCCTGATCCTCGACGAGCCGACCAGCTCGCTCACCGACGACGAGGTCGGAAGCCTGTTCACGACCGTACGCAGGCTGAAGGATCAGGGCGTCGCCATCATCTTCGTCTCGCACCGGATGCAGGAGCTGTTCGAGATCGCCGATGACATCACGGTCCTGCGCGACGGCGTGACGGTTGCCGAGGGCCCGGCGGCCTCCTTCACCCCCGAGTCCCTGGTCTCGGCGATGCTGGGGGAGGAGCCGCCCGCCGATCGCGAGGGAGGCCCGGCCGCCTCGTCCGGCGTCGCACCGGGCGACCCCGTGGCGCTGCACGTCTCCGGGCTGGTCGTCCCCGGCAGGGTCGAGGACTTCAGTCTCGACCTCCGCCGGGGCGAGATCGTGGGGCTCGCCGGCCTCGTCGGCGCCGGTCGTAGCGAGGTGCTCGAGTCGATCTTCGGAGCGCGCGGCCACGGTGCCGGCACGTTCGAGGTCGACGGGGAGCCCTACGTGCCTCACGGTCCCCGCCGGGCCATCGCCCATGGCATCGGCTTCGTCCCGGCGGACCGCAAGGTCGACGGCCTGGTCCTCGGGTTGACCGTGGGCGCCAACATGACGATGGTCGACACGCACGACGCCCCGCGGATGGCGCCTCCCGCCAGCAGGCGCGGGGCGGCGACGGTGGCGCGCCTCGCCGCCTCCCTGCGCCTCAACCCGCAGCTCGCCGAGACCGGCACCGCGCGGTTGAGTGGAGGAAACCAGCAGAAGGTCGCCGTGGCGAAGTGGCTCGTGCGCCGGCCCCGCGTCCTGCTCCTGGACGAGCCGACCCGGGGCGTCGACGTGATGTCCAAGGCCGACATCCACCAAGAGCTGCGCGCCACGGCCGCGGCCGGCAGCGCCCTGCTCGTCAGCTCCTCGGAGATCGACGAGCTGCTGACGCTCTGCCACCGCGTCCTGGTGATGTTCCGCGGCCGCGTGGTCGCCGACCTCGCCGTACCAGACACCGATGATTCCGAGATCCTGAAGTTGGCCGGAGGTCAGCCATGTTGAACCCCTTGATCCGTCGCGCCTGGGCGTCGACCTCGCAGTTCCGGTTGGTGCTCCTGCTCGTCGTCGCGATGTTCACCTACTTCGCGCTCACCCAGCCGGCCTTCTCGACCAGCACGAACGTGCAGAACCTGGTGGCCAACTCCTCGCTCCTGTGGGTCGCAGCGATGGGCATGACGTTCGTGCTGCTCTCCGGCGGGTTCGACCTCTCGGTGGGCGCCACCGCGACGCTCACCGGGATCCTGATGGCCAAGTCGCTCGAGCTGGGCGTCCCCGGCCCACTCGTCGTCGTCCTGTGCTTGGCCGCGGGTGCCCTGATCGGCGCCCTCCTCAACGGCGTCGCCGTCGGCAAGGTGGGCCTGTCGGTGTTCGTGGTCACGCTGGCGACGACGACGAGCCTGACCGGCGTGGTCAGCCTCTGGTCCGGCAACAACTCCTTCCTCGTCACCGCACCGGCCGCGAGGTGGCTGGCCACCGAGCGGTTCCTCGGCCTGCCCATGCCGATCTGGATCATGGCGGCGGTCTTCCTCGTGGCGCTCTACGTCCAGAACCGCACCTACTTCGGGCGCGACGTCTACGCGATCGGCGGGAGCGCAACCGCGGCCAGGCTGTCCGGCATCCACGTCCCCCGGACCCTGATCATCGTGTACGCCGTGGCCGGCGCCTGTGCCGCCCTTGCCGGGACGATCGGCGTGGGACGTGTCGGTGCCGCGGTGCCCACAGTCGACGCGACACTCGCGCTGCAGGCGATCGCGGCCGTGCTGCTCGGCGGGACCGCGCTGACCGGCGGGTCGGGCGGTGTCGGAGGCACCGCTCTGGGCGTGCTGTTCATCGCGGTCCTGCAGAACGGGCTCAGTCTCGCGGGCGTCGCCAGTGACTGGCAGAACGTCGTCACCGGGGTGATCCTCATCGTCGCCGTCGCTGGGGACCGGCTCAGCCCCCGGCTCCTCACCCGGCGCCGCGGCTCGTCCAGCCCGGCCGTCGACCGGGCCACCCTCTTGACCCCATCCCAAGGGGTCTGAAACTGACCGTCATCGCGACGGCAGCTCGTTCCAGAACATCGGGCCGATCGGCTCGCAACCCATAAGGAGTTCCATGTGACAACGATGAGAGCGGCCCGACTGCACGAGGTCGGCGGTGTCTCGCTCATCGTGGGCGGTACCTCCGGCATCGGCGCGGCGGTAGCGCGGACCCTCGTAAAGCGCGAAAGCGCCGTGGTCATCTCCGGCTCCCGGAGCCCGGAGGACGCAGCTCCGCTGCTCGGCGAGCTCGACGGCGCCACCTACCTGCAAGCCGACATGCAGGACCCGGCGAGCCCGGCCAGCCTCGTGTCGCAGGTGCTCGAGACGCATGGTCGACTCGACAACGTCGTCTACTCGGCCGGCGCGACCGTGAAGCTCCCGCACGCTGACATCGACGCCGTCTCCGACGAGATCTGGGACCGGATTCTCGGGATGAACGTCGTCGCGCCCTGGCGCCTGGTCAAGGCGGCCGCACCCGCGCTGCGCGCCAGCGGCAAGGGCACGCTGACCTTCGTCGGGGCACTCGCCGGCGTCGACGTCGGCGGAAGCTCCATCCCTTACGCCGTCAGCAAGGCCGCCCTGCAGCACATGGTCAAGCTGCTCGGCGCGGTCGTCGGCCCTGAGGTTCGGATCAACGCGGTCGCCCCGGGCCTGATCGACACCCCGTGGACCGATGGTGAGGGCTTCGACGCGCTCCGCGCGATGTGGAGCGAGAGGGCGCCCCTGAAGCGCACCGGCGGTCCGCACGACGTCGCCGAGGTGATCCTCGGTCTCATCGACTTCAGCTACGTCACCGGCCAGACCGTCGTGATCGACGGCGGCTTCTCGCTCGTCCCCTGATCCTGCTCTCGTAAGGAGAACCCCATGTCCGCAGCCGCACAGCACAACGTCCAACTGGGTGCCGGCGTGCCCCCGCACAAGAACTTCCGGCGCTTCCGGCGCCTCGTCACGGGGGTCGATGCCGGGGGCAAGGCCGTCTTCCTCCAGGACGGCGAGACGTCCTCGATCCAGACGGTGGCCAACACCTCGACCTTCGTCGTCACCAACCTCTGGCAGCACACCGAGGTGCCGGTCAACAACGACGGCCCCCTCGACGACGGCCTCGGCGGAGACGTCGCACTCAACCCGCCGCCCGGCGGCTCCATCTTCCGGATGGTCGAGTTCCCACCCGACACCGACTGGAAGGCCAACGGCGTCGCCGACCAGGTCCACGCCACCCCCTCCCTCGACTACGCCCTCGTTCTCGAGGGCGAGATCTGGGCGGTTCTCGACGAGGAGGAGCGACTGATGAATCCGGGCGAGGTCCTCATCCAGCGCGGCACCCGCCACGCCTGGTCCAACCGGTCCGACAAGCAGGCGGTCGTCGCCTTCGTCCTCATCGGCGGCACGATCCCGGCCGGACACTGAAGGAGAACACCATGAGCCAAGTCGTCGGCAGCATCAGCCTCTCCCACTCGCCGCTGTGGAACCTCGCGCCGGATCCGGCCCCGGCAGAGGAGGGGGGCACGTTCGTCCACGAGGTCGACCGGGCCTGCGGCATCGTCAACCAGCTGCGACCGGACGCGATCGTGCTCTTCGGGCCCGACCACGCGCGGGGCCTCTTCTACGACATCCTCCCCCCCTTCACGATCGGTATCGAACGGGTCGAGGGAGTGGGCGACTACCACACCCCGAAGGGCGAGCTGCCGCTCGCCAAGGCACTCGCCGGCGCCATCCACTCGGGGGCCATGTCACGCGGCTTCGACCCGGCGATCTCACTCGACATGCGGATCGACCACGGGCTCACGCAGGTGTACGCGCGGCTGGTGCCGGACCTCGACATCCCGATCGTGCCTGTCATCGTCAACTCAGGCTGCTCCCCGCTGCCGACCTTCGCCCGCGCCTTTGACTTCGGTACCGCGGTGGGCGAGGCGATCCGCGCCTTCGACGGCCCGGAGCGGGTGCTCGTGATCGGCTCCGGCGGGATGTCCCACTGGCCGGCGTCGACCGATGCGTTCGACCCCGGCATCACCCCCGAATGGCGCGACTTCCTGATCCACGGCCGGCCGCGGGTTGACGAGATGGAGGCGGGCCGCGTCGCGAAGGCACAGGCGCTCGCCGACGGCGAGGCCACCGGCCGTGTCGAGGCGGGCTGGGACCAGGGCCTCCTCGCCCGAGCGCTCGCCGACCCCCGGATCTTCCGCTCCCTCGATGAGGAGGACGTCATGCACCTCGGTGGACCCGGCGCCCACGAGATCCGCACCTGGGCAGCCGCCACCGCTGCGTGGGGCGGGAGGCTCGAGTGGAGCGCCTATGAGCCGGTGCCGAAGTGGATCACCGGCATGGGCATCGTGGCGAGCATGGCTCCCGCACCGGTCGCCTCGTGATGCCTGCGCCCAGGCGCGACAACCCCCCGGCGGGAGCGTCCCGCCTCGACACCACAGGAGTTCACTCGATGCTCGGTACCACCGGCTTCCACACCGACCCCTTCTTCCATCTGGACGATGTGTGGCTCACGACCGCCGAGGGCGAGACCACGCACCTGCACGACATGGGACAGGGCGTACCGGTCGTCTTCCTGCACGGATCGGGCACCGGTGTGTCGGCGGCCGCGAACTGGTGGCTCACCCTCCCCGCCGTGGCCGGATCCGTGCGTGCGATCGCCCCGGACCTCATCGGCTTCGGCGCGACCATCACGGCACCGGGGACGGCGTACGGGATCCGCGAGTGGGGAGACCACGTGCTGCGCGTGCTGGATGCGCTCGGCATCGAGGACGCGTGGTTCGTCGGGAACTCCCTCGGTGGCTGGATCGCGCTGCAACTGGCCATCGACCATCCGGATCGGGCCCGCGGCGTGATCTCGATGGGCACGGGAGGCAGTGCGCCGACGGCGGCGATCAGGGCCCATGCGACGCCCGACACGAGCTTCGAGGGGATGCGCCGCTCCTTCGAGGGCTTCGTCACCGACCCCGGTCTGGTCGCCGGCGCTATGGTGTCGGCACGTCAGGCCATCGCCGAGTACGAGGTCTCGTCGGGCCGGCTCGCTCGGGTGATCGAGGCCCGCGAGCGTGACCGTGCGGCCCTCCCCCTGGACAACGACGCCCTGGCGAACCTCACGATCCCCGTACTCCTCGTTCACGGCCTCGCCGACCAGGTGATTCCTCCTGCGCGGACGTGGGAGCTCGTCAACGTGATCCCGACGGCGGATGCCGTCATCTACCAGGGCTGCGGGCACTGGTCGCAGATCGAGCGGGCCGAGGCCTTCTCGCGGCTGGTCGTCGACTTCACCGCGGGGTCGTGGCGCGAGCGGCCATGACCGGTGACGTCGCGGGAGCCTCCGGCTGCCTCGGCCGACAGTTTCCCTCCGCGTTGACCGGTGGTGAGCGCGCGGTGCTTTTGCGGTGGCGGTACGCGAGTGCGACAGGTGTGAACATCTGTCGCACCGGCGCGCAGCTGGTGGAGCTCAACCAGGTCTGGCAGCGCATTGCCGATCTGGAGACCAGCCACGACACCACGGCCCGGTCCCGCGGCTACCGGTTCCTGTACCGCGAGTTCCACCTGGTCATCCACCAGATGGCGCACTCCCGGGTGATGGCCGAGCTCAGCGAACGCATGTGGGACATGAGCGACTTCTTCATCAACACCATCGGCGGCGCCCAGCACCTCTCCGAGGCGCTCACCGACCGCAACCACGACCACGACGTGATCCGCAGCTCGATCCGGTCCCGCAGCGCGGAGGTCGCACGGGTCGCCATGCAGTCGCACATCGTGGAGACGGTTGGGCTCTTCGGCGATGACCTCGACAACACCGCCTGAGGAAGCCGGCGGAGCACGCCAGCCGCCGGGCCTCGACACCGTCCTTGGCAAGACGATGGCGATCCTGAACAGCTTCACCCTGGACCGCGCCACGCTCACCTTCGCCGAGCTCCAACAGACCACCGGGCTGTCCAAGGCCACTCTGCACCGGCTGCTTGGTGACCTGTTCGCAGCGCGGCTCCTGGACCGGATCGAAGGAAGGTACCGACTCTCCAAGCTCGTCTTCGAGCTCGGCATGCGTGCCTCGGTGGAACGGTCCCTGCTCGAGGTGGCGCTGCCGTTCCTCGAAGACCTCTACGAAGGAACTCACGAGATCGTGCACCTCGGTGTCCGCGAGGGAGACGAGGTCCTCTACATCGCCAAGGTCGGAGGACACCAGCAGGCAAAGTCCCCGTCGCGGATCGGCGGGCGGATGCCGCTGCACGCCACCGCCATCGGCAAGGTACTGCTCGCCCACGCCTCCGAGAGCCTGCGAGAGCAGGTGCTGGGCAAGCCACTCGAGCGCCGCTCCGCCCGGACCGTGACCTCCGCCGCGGTGCTCCGAGCGCAGCTTGAGAAGGTGAGCGAGTCCGGCACCGCGTTCGAGTACGAGGAGTCCGCGCCCGGCATAGTCTGCGTGGCCGCGCCCGTCCTAGACGTCGAGGACCAGATCCTGGCCGCGATCAGCGTGACGGGGCCGATCGGCCGGTTCGCGCCTGACCGGCACGTGGCCGCGGTCAAGGCCGCCGCTGCCGGTATCGGCGCCACGCTCGCTCGACGCCCCGCCACCCGAGCACCAGACCAGTAGGCCCACACGCTCGGTCTGGCGCCGAATCGTGGCGGCTGGGTTGCGCAGGAAAAGTCAGTTCCGGTGACCAGAACTTGTTCCTCGTCTCCTGGACCTCCAGGACCGCACAGTGAACGCATGACCCCTTCACGCCGCACCTCGATCTCCACCGGCCAGGTCGCTGACGGGCGGCTCGACGAAGCCGCCCAGCGGCTGCTGAACGCCGCCCGCAGCGGCGTCCCGTGCGCACCGGTCCGCGACCTCATCGGCCGCGACGACATCGACGCCGCCTACGCGGTCCAGCAACGTGTCATCGCCACAGCGACGGTGGCCGGCGCAACCGTCATCGGCCGCAAGATCGGCCTCACCTCCGCAGTCGTCCAGGCCCAGCTCGGCGTGGACCGCCCCGACTTCGGCGTCCTGCTCCATGACATGCAGCGCGAGGAGTCCACACCGGTGGCCATCACCGACCTGCTGCAGCCGCGCATCGAGGCCGAGGTCGCCTTCGTTCTCGGCGCCGACCTCTATGAGGGCCCGCTCGACGTCGACGCGGTCCGCGCGGCGGTCGCACATGCCGTCGCCGCCCTGGAGATCGTCGACAGCCGCATCGCCGGCTGGGACATCAGCTTCGGCGACACCGTCGCCGACAACGCCTCCAGCGGCCTGTTCGTCCTCGGCACCACCACCCGCAGCCTTGAGGAGGTGGACCCGGTCTCGGTCCAGATGACGATGAGCGAGAACGGCGAGGAGGTGTCCACCGGCAACGGGGCAGCCTGCTTGGGCGACCCGCTTGAGGCGCTCGCCTGGCTCGCTCGCACCGCCCGCGACTTCGGCGAACCGCTCCGCGCCGGGCAGGTGATCCTCTCCGGCGCCCTTGGCCCGATGGTCCCCGTCAAACCCGGAGCCACCTACACCGCCGCCCTCACCGGGCTCGGTCAGGTCAGCGCCACCTTCACCGCTCACGATCAGGAGCCCCACGCATGAGCACCCCTAGTACGACCTCGCGTACCAAGGTCGCCGTCATCGGGTCCGGCAACATCGGCACCGACCTGATGATCAAGGTCCTCCAGGTCTCCCAGCACCTCGAGATGGCAGCCCTCGTCGGCATCGACCCCGACTCCGACGGCCTCGCCCGCGCCCGCAAAGGAGGCGTCACGACGATCTCCGACGGCGTCGACGGGCTCATCGCCATGGACGGGTTCGACGAGGTCGACATCATCTTCGACGCCACCTCGGCCAAGGCACACGAGGCGAACGCCGCCGCCCTCGAGCCGTACGGGAAGCGGCTCATCGACCTCACCCCGGCCGCGATCGGCCCCTATGTCGTCCCGGCCGTCAACATCGACGAGCACCTCGGCGCACCGAACGTGAACATGGTGACCTGCGGGGGGCAGGCCACCATCCCCATCGTCGCGGCCATCGCCCGCGTCGCCCCGGTTCCGTACGCCGAGATCGTCGCATCCATCGCCTCACGCTCGGCAGGTCCTGGTACCCGCGCCAACATCGACGAGTTCACCGAGACCACCAGCAAGGCCGTCGAGGCCGTCGGCGGCGCCGAACGCGGCAAGGCCATCATCATCCTCAACCCCGCCGAGCCGCCTCTGATCATGCGCGACACCGTGCTCTGCCTGGTAGACGCACCCGATGAGAGCACCCACGAGCAGATCCGGTCCTCGGTGGAGAAGATGGTCGACGACGTCGCCGCCTACGTCCCCGGATACCGGCTCAAGCAGCAGGTACAGATCACCCCGATCCCCGCCGACCAGCCGGTGCACACCCTGCTGGTCGGCGGCACCACCACCAAGCCGACCCACCAGGTGTCGGTGTTCCTCGAGGTCGAAGGCGCAGCCCACTACCTGCCCGCCTACGCCGGCAACCTCGACATCATGACCTCGGCCGCCGTCCAGATGGCCGAGCGCATCGCCCAGCAGAAGGAGGTCAGCCGATGAACGCGAACATCTTCGTCCAAGACGTCACCCTGCGCGACGGCATGCACGCCGTCCGCCACCGCATCACCCCGGAGAACGTCGGCCGGATCGTGAAGGCCCTCGACGACGCGGGGGTCGACGCCATCGAGGTCGCCCACGGCGACGGCCTCGCCGGCGGCTCGCTGAACTACGGCCCCGGCTCGCACACCGACTGGGAGTGGATCGAGGCAGCCGCAGCCAACCTCACCCGCGCCCGCCTGACCACGCTGCTGCTGCCCGGCATCGGCACCGTCGAGGAGCTCCGCCACGCCTACAACCTCGGGGTCCGCTCGGTCCGCATCGCCACCCACTGCACCGAGGCCGACGTCTCCGCCCAGCACATCACCACCGCCCGCGAGCTCGGCATGGACGTCTCCGGCTTCCTGATGATGAGCCACATGGCGCCGCCCGAGAAGCTGGCCGAGCAGGCCAAGCTGATGGAGTCCTACGGCGCCCACTGCGTCTACGTCACCGACTCCGGAGGCCGCCTGCTGATGGACGGCGTGCGCGAACGCGTCCGCGCCTACCGCGACGTCCTCGACACCGCCACCGAGATCGGCATCCACGCCCACGAGAACCTGTCGCTGTCGGTCGCGAACTCGGTCGTTGCCGTCGAGGAAGGCGTCACCCGAGTCGATGCGTCCCTGGCCGGACAGGGAGCCGGGGCGGGCAACTGCCCCGTCGAGGCGTTCATCGCCGTGGCCGACCTCAACGGCTGGAACCACGGCTGTGACCTGTTCGCTCTCCAGGACGCCGCCGAGAACCTCGTCAGACCGCTGCAGGACCGTCCGGTCCGCGTGGACCGTGAGACCCTCACCCTCGGCTATGCCGGTGTCTACGGATCGTTCCTGCGCCACGCCGAGGCTGCGTCCGAGCGGTACGGCATTGACGTGCGCACGATCCTGGTCGAGGTCGGCAAGCGCGGCCTGGTAGGCGGCCAGGAAGACATGATCATCGACGTGGCGCTCGGCTTGTCCGGACAGGGTGCGGCGTAGGCCCGTCTCCGACCATTGAGTCGTTGCGAGTGGTGCAGTTCGGTTGCAGTGGCTACGGCTCCGAGGCCGTGGAAGGTCATCGGTTCGATTCCGATAGGCGGCTCTCATCACCGCCCGGCGCGACCGGTGAGGTTGTCCGGCGCCAGCAGCTCGTCTATGACCATGAACGCCGCGCCCCGCAGGCCCGAGCAGTCCGAGATCGGCGACTGCATGATCTCGAGCTTGCGCGTCGCGAGCGGCAGGGACCGGCTGATCACCGACTGGCGTACCTCCGCCAGGTACCGGTCGCCCGCCGAGGCCACCCCGCCGCCGATCAGGATCAACGAGGGGTTGAAGAAGTTCACCACCCTGGACAGTGCCTCGCCGACCATCCGCGCGGAGCCGGAGACCAGCGCGCCTGCGGCGGCGTCTCCGCGGGTTCCGGCCCAGATGACCGTCTCTGCGGAGATCTCCCGCCCGTCGGCGAGGGCCTGCGCCAGCGCCGGGCTGGTGCCGCTCCTCGCCAGGTCCAGACCGTCGCGAGCCAGGGCGAACCCGCCGGCCACCGCCTCGAGGCAACCCACCTGGCCGCAACGGCAGAGCACGGAGCTGCCGTCCACCGCGACGTGACCGATGTCGCCGGCGCAGCCCTGGGCGCCACGATGCAGCAGTCCGCGGGACACCAGGCCGGCGCCGATCCCGGTACCGATCTTGACGAAGACGAAGTCATGGTGCCCGCTGGCAACGCCGTCCCGGAGCTCGCCCAGGGCCATCACGTTGACGTCGTTGTCCACCCACACCGGCGCGTGGAACCGCGCGCCGAAGAAGGCCGGAACGTCGAACCCGTCCCAGCCGGGCATGATCGGCGGCGAGACGGGCCTACCGGTATCGAACTCCACCGGCCCGGGCAGCCCCAGTCCCACCCCCCAGATCTGGGCGTCCTGCGGCAGATCGGCGACCAGGAGGTCGAACATCTCCGCCACCCGGCTCAGCACCTGCTCGGGTCCTCGGGTGACGTCAGCCGCCTCACCGCGGGGGTTCGTGATGTTGCCCGCGAGGTCGGAGACGGCGACCTCGATGCTCGTGGCCCCCAGCTCTGCGACCAGGATCACCCCCGCCTCGGCGCGGAAGCGCAGCTGACGTGGGGAACGACCTCCCGTCGAGCGGGCGAGCGGCCCTTCGGCGAGCAGGCCCGCGGCGATCAGCTGGTTGGTGCGGACGGTCACCACGTTGCGACCCAGCCCGGTTTGTCGCGCGATCTCGGGACGGGTCGTCGAGCCGGCGTTGCGTACCGCGTCCAGCACGGCGACCAGCGACTCGATGTGCTCGCCGGGCAGTCCCTCGAGGGTCCCCACTCCTGCCATGGCCTCCCCTTCGGTCGAAAGAAATGCTACATCAGCACGTAGAGGGTTGACTTATGCACGGGCCATGCTTAACGTGCTGGAAACAGGGCACGGCGTGACGGGAGTTGGCATGCGGCTTGGCTATCACACGATCACGTGGGGCGGCGTCGTCGGCGATCCGGTAGGCGTCACCAGCGTCAAGGACCTCTTCTACCGCGTGAACGGGCCGATGGACCGTGCCATCGCGGAGATCGGCGCCCTGGGCTACGAGGGCGTGGAGATGTTCGACGGCAACGTCGTGGACTACGCCGACCGACCCGACGAGCTCAACGGACTGCTCCAGAGCGCCGGGGTGCAGCTGGTGGGCGTCTACACGGGAGGAAACTTCATCTACGAGGACATCCTCCCTGAGGAGCTCTCGCGGGTGACCCGGGCTGCCGAGGTGGCTCAGCAATTCGGAGCGACCAGCCTGGTCGTCGGAGGCGGAGCCCGTCGCGCGAGTGGCACCCGTGACGAGGACTACCAGCGCCTAGCCGCTGCCCTCGACGCCGTCACCGACATCGCCGAGGCGCACGGTCTCGAGGCCTGCTACCACCCCCATCTGACCACCATCGTCGAGAGCCCCGCGGAGCTCGATCGGCTGCTGCCGCGCACGCGGATCGGGTTCTGTCCCGACACCGCCCACCTCGTGGCCGGCGGGGGCGACCCCGCGGAGCTGATCCGCCGCTTCCCGGACCGGGTCCGCCACGTCCACCTCAAAGATTTGCAGCTCGAGCCGTTCGGGTTCCTTCCCCTCGGCACCGGCCAGGTGGACTTCGCAGACGTCTACGCGGCGCTGCGCGAGACCGGGTACGACGGCTGGCTGGTCGTGGAGCTGGACGCCTACGACGGCGACCCGCGCGATGCCGCGGCGCAGAGCCTCACCTACCTTCACAAGCTCCTCGCCGACTCCGGCGCGGCAGTCAACAACCACCTGGGAGAGTCGCCATGAGAAGCACCCTTAGCTCCGTCGCAGCTGCCGCGGTCCTCGCGCTGGTGGCCACCGGCTGCAGTGCGGCCGATTCCTCGTCCTCCTCCGAGGATGCGGGGGTCTCGAAGAAGGCGGACGCTGCGCTCGCCGCCATCCAGGGCAAGGTCCTGAGCAAGGGTCCCAACGGGGAGTCCCCCGAGGACGCCGACGTCGCGAAGCTCAGCGACGAGGAGATCACCAAGGTCAAGTCGTTGGGCGCCACCGCTGCGATCGTCATGCACTACGGCGGCAACGACTGGGCCACCGCCCAGATCGCCGGCCTCAAGGACCAGTTCACGAAGATGGGCATCAAGGTCGTCGGGATCACCGACGCCAACTTCAAGCCCGACAAGCAGGTCTCCGATCTCGAGACCGTGATGGCCAAGAAGCCCGACATCATCGTGTCCATCCCCACCGACCCTGTGGCCACTGCCTCGGCGTACAAGGCCGCGGCGAAGGCCGGTGCGAAATTGGTCTTCATGGACAACGTCCCGCAGGGTCTCAAGGCCGGCACGGACTACGTCTCGGTGGTCTCAGCGGACAACTACGGCAACGGCGTCACCTCGGCCCACATGATGGCCAAGGCGCTCGGTGGCAAGGGCGAGATCGGCCTGATCTTCCACGAGGCCGACTTCTTCGTCACCAAGCAGCGCTACGACGGCTTCAAGGCCACGATCAAGAAGGACTACCCCGACATCAAGATCGTCGACGAGAAGGGCATCGCTGGCCCCGACTTCGCCGGTGACGCGCAGGGGGCCGCCAACGCGATGCTGACCGAGAATGCCAACCTCAAGGGCATCTGGGCGGTCTGGGACGTCCCGGCCGAGGGCGTCATGGCCGCGGCGCGTGCCTCGGGTCGCGCCGACCTGAAGATCGCGACCGAGGACCTCGGCACCAACGTGGCCATCGCCCTGGCCAAGAACCAGCTCGTGGCCGGGCTCGGCGCGCAGCGGCCGTTCGATCAGGGCGTTACCGAGGCCCTGCTGGGTGCGGGAGCGCTGATCGGCAAGAAGCAGCCGGCCTACGTCGCCCTCAGCGCCCTTCCCGTCTCGCACGACAACGTGCTGGACGCCTGGAAGCAGGTCTACCACTCCGACCCGCCCGAGGACCTGGCCAGCTCGTTCAAGAAGTAGCAGCTGACTGCTGGTGCCCGGTGGTGACCCGCCGGGCACCAGCGCAGAAGGAGACAGCGCCATGACAGCCTCGGCGACCGCCGTGCAGATGCGTGGGATTCACAAGGCGTTCGACGGCACCACCGTCCTCGACAACGTCGACTTCGAGGTGGCGCAGGGCGAGGTGCACGCCCTGGTCGGTGGCAACGGAGCCGGCAAGTCGACACTGATGAAGATCCTGCAGGGCGTCTACTCGCTCGACCAGGGCTCGATCAGGATCGGCGGCGACGAGGTCCGGATCGGCTCGATCCACGAGGCCCGCGCCGCCGGCATCGGAATGGTCTTCCAGGAATTCAGCCTGGTGCCCAGCCTGACCGTGGCCCAGAACATCTTTCTGGGGGCCGAGCCACTGGGTCGTGGCGGCCTGATCAACGACCGGGAGGCGGTTCGCCGCGCGGCCGAGGTGTTCGCCGAGATGGAGGTCCACGTCGACCCGAAGGCGGTCGTGGCCGACCTCGGCACGGCGTACTGGCAGCTGACGGAGATCGCCAAGGCGTTCGGCCAGGGTGCCCGCGTGCTGATCATGGACGAGCCGACCGCCAGCCTGGCCAGGCACGAGACCGAGGCGCTCTTCGACCTCGTAGGGCGGCTCAAGGCACGCGGAATCTCGATCATCTACATCTCCCACAGGATGGAGGAGATCTACCGCATCGCCGATCGGATCACGATTCTGCGCGACGGCCGCCGGCTGCTGACCGAGAAGCTCACCGACCTCACGCCCGAGCAGATCGTCGAGGGCGTCGTCGGCAAGAAGATCGAGGGGCTCCGTTACCGCGACCGCGGTCACGACGTCGAGGTCGCCCCCTTGCTCGAGGCGCGCAACCTGCACGCGGGTGAGCGGGTCCGGGACGTGTCCTTCTCGCTGCGACCGGGCGAGATCCTCGGGCTCGCCGGGCTGATGGGCAGCGGTCGCACCGAGCTCGCCCGCGTCCTGTTCGGCATCGACAGGCTCGAGAGTGGAGAGATCCAGCTGCACGGCAAGGCGGTCTCCATCGCCAGCCCCCAAGACGCGATCGCTCACGGCCTGGCGCTGATCCCCGAGGACCGTCGCGCCCAGGGACTCGTGCTGGAGCACTCGGTCCGCGAGAACCTCCTGCTGCCGCTGCTCGACCGAACCCGCCGCGGGCCGCTGCTCAACGCGACTGCGGGCAGGAAGCTCTCAGACAGTCTGATCTCCCGGTTCGCGGTGAAGGTCGCGCACCCGGGGCGCCCGGTCCGGCTGCTCTCGGGAGGCAACCAGCAGAAGGTGGTGCTGGCCAAGTGGCTGGGCACCGAGCCGGACATCCTCATCCTCGACGAGCCTACGGCCGGCGTCGACATCGGCACCAAGAGCGAGATCCTCGAGATGATCCGCGACCTCGCCGACGCAGGCAAGGGCGTCATCGTGATCTCCTCGGAGTATCCCGAGCTCTTGGCGGTGAGCGACCGCATCCTCGTCCTGCGTGACGGGACGGTCACCGACGATCTGCCTCGCCGCGGCATTGCGGACGAGGAGTCCCTGCAACTGGCCGTCCAAGGAGTCCACTCATGAGTCAATCCATCCGCTCGGTGCCGAAGAGAGCCGACTCCCCGCGCTCCCTCCGAGGCTTGCTGGCAGACCTCGACTGGCACCGTTACGTCATCTACATCGCGTTCGTCGTGGTGTTCGTCTTCTTCGCGGTGCTCCTCGGCGACCAAGGCTTCCTGACCTCGAACAACCTGCTGAACATCCTGCGGCAGAGCGCCACGATCACCGTGATCGCCGTTGGGATGACCTACGTGATCGCCTGTGCCGAGATCGACCTCTCCGTCGGTTCGGTGGCCGGGCTCTCGAGCGTGAGCTGCGCGATGGCCATCTCCAGCTGGGGGCTGGTCCCCGGCATCCTGGCCGGGCTGGCCGTCGGTCTGGTCGTGGGAACCATCAACGGCGGCTTGGTCAGTCTCCTCGGCATTCCCTCGTTCCTGGTCACGCTCGGCATGCTCGGCATCGCCGCAGGCGTGGCGCAGTGGATCACCGATTCCGCACCCCAGCCGATCCTCGACGACACCTTCAACCTCGCCTTCGGCGGCGGGGACCTCGGTCCGCTCCCGGGGCTGATCATCTGGGGTGGGCTCTTCGTGGGACTGGGCGCCCTCGTCCTGAACAAAACCCGCTTCGGCCGGCAGGTCCTCGCCACCGGTGGCAACCGCACAGCCGCGGAGTTCACCGGCATCAAGACCCGTCGGATCAAGTTTCAGGTGCTCCTGATCTCTGCGACCGTGGCCAGCATCGCCGGGATGCTCTACGCCGGACGACTGCAGTCCGGTCGGTTCCAGTGGGGTGCCGGCGACGAGCTGTCGGCGATCGCCGCAGTGATCCTCGGTGGCACGAGCCTGTTCGGCGGGAGCGGAGCCGTGGTGGGCACCCTGTTCGGGGCGTTGTTGATCGGCCTGATCAACAACGGCCTGATCCTGGCCGGCCTCGACAGCTCCCAGCAGCAGGTGGTGCGCGGCATCATCATCATCCTGGCCGTGGCCCTCGCTCGGAAGAAGTGACCGTGGCCAAGCCTCTTCGTGTCGGACTGATCGGCACCGGAATGATCGGCCGCGTGCATGCGCACGCCATCAGGTCTTCAGGTGGTCGGCTCACCCGGGTCGCTGCCTCCACACCCGAGCGGTCGGCCGACGCAGCGCGTCGCCTGGGCGCGGAGGGCCCGGCAGCCTCCGGGGAGGCGCTGATTGCGTCCGACGACGTCGACGTGGTGCACATCTGCACGCCGAACGCCATGCACCACGCACTCGCTGAGCAGGCGATCGCTGCCGGGAAGCCGGTGGTCTGCGAGAAGCCCCTGGCCACATCGGTCGAGGACGCCGAGCGACTCGTCGCCCTTGCTCGTACGGCGGGGGTGGTCACGGCCGTCCCGTTCGTCTACCGCTACTACCCAACCGTCCAGGAGACGCGGGCGCTGATCACCAACGGTGACGCCGGCCGGCTGTCGCTGCTGCACGGCTCCTACTTGCAGGACTGGCTCGCCGGCGGAGGTGCGACCAACTGGCGCGTGGACCCGGAGCAGGGCGGCGGCTCGCGCGCCTTCGGTGACATCGGGGTGCACTGGTGTGACCTGATGGAGTTCGCCACGGGGCACAGGATCACCCGGTTGATGGCGCGGCTCTCCCGCGCGTACGACCAGCGCCCCACCAGCGAGGGCATGGCTTCGGTCGGCACCGAGGACGCAGCGACGGTGATGTTCGAGACCGACCAGGGCGCCACGGGTTCGCTGGTGGCGAGCCAGGTTTCGTTGGGCCGGAAGAACAAGCTGTGGTTCTCCTTCGACGGCACCGAGGCCTCCTTCGTCTTCGACCAGGAGCAGCCGGACTCGCTGTGGATCGGCGGCGCCACGCAGAGCCGAATGGTGCCCCGCGGCCCCGACACCCTCGGCTCGGAGCAGGGCCGCGGCTACTCGGTCCTGCCTGCGGGTCACCCGCAGGGTTACCAGGACTGCTTCAACGCCTTCGTCGCCGACGTCTACGCCACCCTCGAAGGGCAGGCCCGCGCGGGACTGCCCACCTTCACCGACGGGCTCCGGGCCGCGGTGCTGACGGAGGCCGTGCTCCACTCCGCCAAGAACGACTCCTGGATCGAGGTACCCGCATGCCGCTCGGATTCCTGACCGCCTGGGTGCCGGCCCCGCCACGGCGGCAGCGTGCGTCGTACGCCGGGAAGCAGGGCTTCGACGTCGTACCCTCCGCCCGTTGATCGTGGCCTGACGCACCCCACCGAGGAGGACCCATGAGCGAGACTTCTGCACCGGCGACGTTCTTCGACGAGCACCAGCGCGCGACCGTCGAGGCCGCCATGGCGCGCATAATTCCCACCGACGACACCCCGGGAGCCCGCGAGGCCGGCACCGTCGACTTCGTGGACCGCTACCTCTCCGGCATCGGCTACATCTACGCTCGCCCCGACGGAAACGGCTTCGAGAGGCTCGAGGGCCGGCAGGCTGACGCCTGGCAGCAGCGCGTCGACCTCGCCCGGTCCAAGTACGTCGCCGGTATCGAGGAGCTCGAACGTCTCTGCCACGAGGAGTACCGCTCCAACTTCGTCTCCCTCGAGGAGAGCCAGCAGGACGCGATGCTACGTCGGATCGAGCGGGCCGGCAGCCCCGAGGCCGAGCGTGCCTGGAAGGACACCCCAGCCATTGCGTACGGCGGCCCCGTCGAGCCGGCCCTCCAGCAGACCAACGCCGAGGCCGACCTCGACTTCTTCAACCTGCTGGTCACCCACACCCGGCAGGGCTTCCTCTCTGACCCCGTCTACGGCGGCAACCGAGACCAGGTCGGCTGGCAGGTGATCGGGTTCCCCGGCCCGGCGAACCTCGCCGAGGTCCACTCGGGTCGCTACAGCACCCTGGACTACTTCGCCGAGAACCACACGCACCACTCACTGGAGGGCAACCGATGACGATCCACCGCTCGCCTGATCGCGTCGACGCCGTGGTCATCGGCGCCGGAGCCTCGGGAGCCGCCGCGGCCAAGGTCCTGACTGAGAACGGGCTGCGAGTGGTCGCGCTGGAGAAGGGCCCATGGCGCACCAAGGAGTCCTTCGGCGGAGACGAGCTCGCCAACGTCAACCGTTACAACCTGTGGCCGGACCCGATCCTGAACCCGCGCACCTCCCGGACCTCCGCTGACGCGGAGGCCGAGGTCGACCTGTTCTGCCCCGTCCCCCAGATGGTGGGCGGCGGCACCGTGCACTGGCAGGGCTGGCTGCCCCGGTTCACGCCGAACGACTTTCGACTGGCGAGCATCGCCGGTGGGTTGCCGGGCACTTCCTTGGTGGACTGGCCGATCAGCTATGCGGAGCTCGAGCCGTACTACGACCGGGTGGAATGGGCGTTCGGTGTCTCCGGGCAGGCGGGCGCAAACAGGTACGAGGGTCCGCGCACGCGCGGGTACCCGTGTCCGCCGATGCCGCAGTCCCGTTACGCCCAGAAGTTCCACGAGGGGTGTGAGAAGCTCGGTTGGAACTCCTTCCCGACCCCGCAGGCGGCCCTGTCCCGACCGTTCAACGGTCGTCCTGCCACTGTTGTCAGCGCGTTCGCGCAGCAGCACGGCGACCCGAGCGGCACCCGCTCGAGTGCGCTGAACGTCTTCATCCCCGACGCGGTCGCCACCGGCAGATACGAGCTCCGACCGGAGAGCTACGTCCGCGAGCTCGTCCTTGACGAGCGCGGACGGATCAAGGCGGCGGTCTACGAGGACGCCGACGGGGTGGTGCACCGGCAGGAGGCCGACGTCTTCCTGCTGGCCTGCGGCGCGGTCGAAACAGCGCGGCTGATGCTGATGTCGACTTCGGGCCGGTTCCCCAACGGCCTGGCCAACAGCAACGACCTCGTCGGCCGAAACGTGACGTTCCACGAGTACAGCGCCTCGGTGGCCACCTTCGATGACCCCATTCATGCCTGGGCGGGAGGCGGCTACGTATCGGCAAGCAGCTTCGAGTTCTACGAGCACGACGCGAACCGAGACTTCGTCAGCGGCGGCCACATAGCAGCTGCCGGAGTCGGCATCCCGTTGCCGATCAACTGGGGTCTCCCGGGCAAGCCGACCTGGGGAGCCGAGGCCAAGAAGGTCGACCGGGAGTACTTCAACCACTCGATGGCCGTGGCGATGGTGCTGCACGACATGCCCCAGCACGAGAACCGGGTCGACCTCGACGACACCGTCAGGGACGCCTGGGGCCTGCCGGTCGCCCGGATCACGCTCACGCCGCACGAGAACGACCTCGCTCAGGGGCGGTTCCTGGTCGACCGGTGCGGTGAGATCCTCGAGGCCGCCGGGGGGAACGACATCACCAAGGTGTACGCCGACCGGGTGACCGGCAACTGCTCGCACCAGCACGGCACCGCACGGATGGGTGAGGACCCGGAGAGCTCGGTGACCGACCGGAACTGCCGCGTGCACGAGGTGGCGAACCTCTACGTCGTCGACGGCAGCCCGTTCCCGACGGCGACAGGTGCGAACCCGACCCTGACGATCATGGCCAACGCGTGGCGGGTGGCGGAGCTTGTCGTAGCCGCCGGTGCTCGACGCTGAGCCCATCGCGGGGTCTCTCGGCGAGCGCGTTTTCGTGGTGGAGCGGACTGCTGTGGAGTCGTGTGCAGCCTGACCGGTTGACTCGTAGCGAGAAGGTCATCGCTTCGATTCCGCTAGGCGGCTCCCAGGCGCCTGCCTCGGCGGCAGAGTCAGCGACCGCGTGCCCGTCGGTATCGGCAGCTCTACCGATACCCATGCGCGAGCGTGGCCGGTTGTAATTCGAGGGCTATGGCCTGCACGAGGGACGTGGCACGACGAGGGAGACCGCATGGTGGTAGCGGTGGACGACTGCCAGATGATGGACGGGGATCTTTCGGCCCGGGGCCTGGACCGGAGTGCGCCACTCGACGCGGGATCTTGGAATGAGTGACGTCGGTCTGGGCATACCGGGCGCTGGAGATGTCCGTCCCGGCACCCACGTCTGCGCGCTGTACTCCGGGCCGCAGGAACGTGATGGCTTGCTGCTGCCGTTCTTGCGGGAAGGGATCCGCGAGGGAGACAAGTGCCTCTGCCTGATCGACGACGTCGAGCCCGCCCGATTGAGGCAGCAGGTGGAAGCAGCGGGGATCAGCTCCTGGCCGCAACGTGCTGACCAGCTCGACATCGACCACGCATCGTCGGTCTACCTCCAGGCCGGGGAGTTCTCGGTCGCACACATGACCTCGTTCCTGGCGACGAGCTTGAGCAAGGCCTGTGAGGAAGAGTTTCCCCTTCTCCGTGCCGCCGGGGAGATGTCCTGGGTGCTTCCGATGCCAGTGGGTGCAGACGACTTCTTCGTCTACGAGTCCGCGGTCAACGACGTCGTTGCTGAGGCTCCGGCGATCTTCATGTGCCTCTATGACCTGCAGCGGTTCAGTGTGCAGATGCTGGTCGACGTCTTGCAGACGCATCCGCACGTGCTCCTGGGCAACAGCGTGATCGAGAACCCGCTCTACCTGACGCCGACGGAGTACCTCGCGGCGAGAGCGCCCGCGAACCGGACACTGGCGGCACCCAGGAACTATCCGTTGGCCAGCGTTACACCCCCGTCCCCGCGCGCGACGACCCCGGACCGGTGGAACTCTCTGACCAGGGCGGAGATCCGGGTGGCCGGGCTGGTGGCCGACGGCCTGACGAACCGGAGCATTGCCGACCTCTTGACGCTGTCCCCGCACACGGTCGACGCACATCTCAAGCACGTGTACCTCAAGCTGGACATTCACTCCCGGGTCGAGCTGACCGTGCTGGCGATGCAGCACCTCTCGTCCTGACTACTGCTCCGCGGCGTCGCCGTACGCCCGGAGTGGCGTATACCCCGTTCGCGGGATGCCGTGGGTCGCGACTGCCGACAGCATCAAGTAGTAGGCAACCCCTCATCGAATCGAGAAGAGTCATGGCAACTGCTGTGGGCATCGACCTGGGTACGACGAACTCGGTGATCGCGGCCATGGAAGGCGGTCAACCGCAGGTCATCCCCAACGCCGAGGGTGACCGGACCACCCCCTCGGTGGTGGCATTCCTCGAGTCAGGTGAACGCCTGGTGGGCCAGATGGCCCGCCGACAGGCGATCCTCAACCCCAAGGGCACCATCTCCTCGGCGAAGCGCTTCATCGGCCGCAAGTACGACGAGGTCAGCAGCGAGCTCAACGCGGTCTCCTTCGACGTGGTCCCCGGGCCTGACGACGCGGTGCGGTTTCGCGTGAACGGCAAGGACTATGCGCCTGAAGAGATCTCGGCCCAGGTGCTGCGCAAGCTCGTCGAGGACGCGGGCCGGTTCCTGGGGGAGCGGGTCACGGAGGCGGTCATCACCGTCCCGGCCCACTTCAACGATGCCCAACGTCAGGCCACCAAGGACGCCGGCAAGATCGCCGGTCTGGAGGTCCTGCGGATCATCAACGAGCCGACTGCCGCGGCTTTGGCCTACGGCATGGACAAGCTCGAGAACGAGACCGTGCTGGTCTTCGACCTCGGTGGCGGCACCTTCGACGTCAGCATCCTGACCGTCGGTGAGGGGGTGGTCGAGGTCCGTTCCACCGCCGGGGACACTCATCTCGGGGGCGACGACTTCGACCGCCGGATCGTCGACTACCTGGCCGATGAGTTCAAGAAGTCCAACGGCATCGACTTGCGCGAGGACGCGCAGGCGCTTCAGCGGTTGTTCGAGGCGGCGGAGAAGGCGAAGGTGGAGCTCTCCTCGGTCACCCAGACCGCGGTCAACCTGCCCTTCGTGACCGCTGACGCCTCGGGACCCAAGCACCTGAACCTCAACCTGATGCGCTCGATGTTCGACCAGCTCACGACGGACCTGGTGGAGCGGTGCCTGGGCCCCGTCCAGCAGGCGATGGCCGACGGAAGGCTCACCGCCGACGACATCGATGAGGTGATCCTGGTCGGTGGGTCGACGCGCATCCCGGCGGTCCAGTCGCTCGTACGCCGCCTCACGGGTGGGCGGGAGCCGAACATGACCGTCAACCCGGACGAGGTCGTGGCCATCGGTGCCGCGGTCCAGGCCGCCATCATCAAGGGCGATGTCAAGGACGTTCTTCTCCTCGACGTCACTCCGCTGTCGCTGGGGCTGGAGACTCTCGGTGGCGTGATGACCAAGGTCATCGAGCGCAACACCACCATCCCTGCGCGACGTACCGAGGTCTTCAGCACCGCCGAGGACAACCAGTCGGCTGTCGACGTGGTGGTGCTCCAGGGGGAGCGTGAACGCGCGGCGGACAACCGCGTCCTCGCCAGGTTCCGCCTGGAGAACATCCGACCCGCCCCGCGGGGCACCCCTCAGATCGAGGTCACCTTCGACATCGACGCGAACGGCATCCTGCACGTCTCGGCCCGCGACAAGGACACCGGCGGAGAACAGGAGGTCACGATCAGCGAGACCTCCAACCTCGACCAGGGTGACGTCGAGCGGATGGTCAAGGACGCCGAGGCGCACCGCACCGAGGACGCGGCACACCGGGAGCTGATCGACGCTCGCAACGAGCTGGACGCCGTGACCTACCAGGTCCAGCGCAGTCTCGAGGAGAACGCGGGAGCCGTACCAGAGCACGAGCGGGCCCGCGCCGAGATGCTGATCGCCGACGCTCGTGCCGCTCTGGAGGAACAGGCGCCGATCGACCGTGTGCGTGCCCTGACGGGGGAGCTGCACCAGCTGGGCCAGTCTCTGGCTGCCTCCGCCCGGTCCGCAGGCTCAGCGCAGTCGGACGATGGGTCCAGCCCCGGCTCGTCACCGGAGGACTCCGATGACGTGATCGACGCCGAGTTCACGACGCACTGACCTGCCATGTCCGAGCAACCTTCCACGACACCAGAGCCCGTCGAGAGCCCTCGGGAGGACCTGATGGCGGAGATCGCCGAGCTCGACGACCGCTGGCGGCGTACCGCCGCAGAGCTGGACAACTTCCGGAAGCGGTGCGCCCAGGAGCTGGTCCGCGCCAGGGAGCAGGAGCGGGCGCGGACCGCGACCAAGTGGCTGCCGGTCCTGGACAACCTCGAACGTGCGCTCGACCACGCCTCGTCCTCCGACCACGGCCAGCTGGTCGAGGGCCTTCGAGCGGTGCAGCAGCAGGCGGTCACCGTCCTGGCCGATCTCGGCTACCCCCGGCGCGAGGATGTCGGAGTGGCCTTCGACCCGGCCGTGCATGAGGCCGTCGGCACGGTCGCAGACGAGGAGCTCGTCCCTGGAACCGTCGCGAGCGTCGTCCGGCCCGGCTATGGGTCCAACGGGGAGGTCCTCAGGCCTGCTGCTGTCGTGGTGGCCACCAGGAGCCAGTGATGGCCCGGGACTTCTACGAGGACCTCGGAGTTCGTCGTGATGCTGACGGGTCCGAGATCCAGCGGGCCTACCGCCGGCTGGCGCGCGAGAACCACCCCGACGTCAACAAGGATCCCGCCGCGGAGGCGCGGTTCAAGGAAATCTCGGAAGCCTACGATGTGCTCTCCGATCCTGAGCAGCGCAAGCGCTACGACAACTTCGGGGGAGACTTCCGCCGGGTGCCGCGAGACGTGGACCCGGAGGCGTACCGCCAGCAGCAGCGCGCCTACGCAGGTGCCAGCGCCCGCGGGCCCTCTGGTGGGCAGGCGTCCTGGGGCGGTGGTGCGAGGGGCACCGGTGGAGCCCGCTTCGACTTCGGCGACGACATCGACCTCGAGGACCTTCTCGGCGGGATGTTCGGCTCCCGGGAGCGGGGCGGCTGGGGACCGGTCCCCGGTGGAGACCACGAGACCGAGATGGAGGTCACCCTCGAGGAGGCCTACCGGGGAACGCAACGCAGCCTGACGATCAGCGGCCCGGATGGGCCACGGACGCTCGATGTGACCATCCCGGCCGGGGTCGTCGACGGTCAGCGAATCCGGTTGCGCGGACAGGGGGGCCGCGGAACGGGCGGCGCCGAGGCCGGCGACCTGTACCTCGTCGTGCGGATCGCTCCTCATTCTCGCTACCGGCTCAACGGCCGCGACCTGCAGGTGCTTCTGCCGCTGGCACCGTGGGAGGCGGCACTGGGAGCGACGATCAGCATCGACACCCCCGGCGGACCGGCCACCGTCAGTGTCCCTACCGGCACTTCCAGCGGACGTCGGCTCCGCCTCAAGGGCCGGGGTCTGCCCAACCGCAGGGGCGAGCCTGGTGACCTGTACGCCGAGACGCAGATCAAGATGCCGCCCTCGCTCTCACCAGAGGAGCGGCGACTCTTCGAAGAGCTGCGCAACACCTCCACGTTCGATGCCAGGAGGGTCCGATGAAGGCCACGACCACCTACGCCCTCGCCCGTCCCAGCCGGCTGGGACTGGACACCTATGCCCGTCTGACCGGGGTCCACCCGGAGCTGATCCGGCGGCTGGTGTCGCTCGGCCTGCTCGAGGCGACACGTGACGCAGGAGGTGACCTGTGGTTCGAGACCATCGAGGTGCGCGCGATGTCCCGGGTCCAGCGCCTGCGGCAGGGACTCAATCTGAACTACGCCGCGATCGGAGTGGTCATCGACCTGCTCGACCGGATCGAGCAGCTCGAGCGCATGCACCGCCACCGCCAGGCAGGAGAAGACCGATGGACATGAATCGACTCACGCAGAAGTCGCAGGAGGCGCTCCACGACGCCCAGACCAAGGCACTTCGCTTCGGCCACACCGAGGTGGACGGAGAGCACCTCCTCCTCGCGCTCCTTGACCAGAGCGATGGGCTGGTCGGTCCATTGTTGGCGAGAGCCGGGGCCGACCCGGACCGACTCCGGGAGGACCTCGAAGCCGAGCTCGAGCGGCGCCCCAAGGTATCGGGGCCAGGATCCTCACCCGGTCAGGTGTTCGTCACCCAGCGGCTGTCTCGTCTGCTCGAGGCCGCCGACCACGAGGCACGCCGGCTCAAGGACGAGTACGTCTCCGTGGAGCACTTGGTGGTGGCCCTCATCGACGAAGGGGCGAGGTCCGCGGCCGGGCGGCTGCTGCGAGAGCAGGGTCTGACCAAGGACCGGTTCCTGGCGAAGCTGACCGAGGTCAGGGGACACCAGCGGGTCACGTCGGCGAGCCCCGAAGGAACCTATGAGGCGCTGGAGAAGTACGGACGCGACCTGGTCGCCGATGCGGGAGCGGGGAGGCTCGAACCGGTGATCGGACGGGACTCCGAGATCCGACGCACGATCCAGATCCTGTCGCGCAAGTCGAAGAACAATCCCGTTCTGATCGGTGAACCCGGCGTCGGGAAGACAGCGATCGTCGAGGGGCTCGCGCAGCGGATCAACAACGGTGATGTCCCCGAGGGGTTGCGCGGCAAGACCGTGTTCGCACTCGACATGGGAGCCCTGGTCGCAGGTGCCAAGTACCGAGGGGAGTTCGAGGAACGGCTGAAGGCGGTCCTCAACGAGGTGCAGAGCGGCGAAGGCAGGATCCTGCTCTTCGTCGACGAGCTGCACACCGTCGTCGGCGCCGGGGCCGCGGAGGGCTCCATGGACGCCGGCAACATGCTCAAGCCGCTGCTGGCGCGTGGTGAGCTGCACATGATCGGCGCCACCACCCTGGATGAGTACCGCGCGCACGTCGAGAAGGACGCGGCACTGGAACGTCGGTTCCAGCCCGTGCTGGTGGACGAGCCCACTGTCGAGGACGCCCTGTCGATCCTGCGCGGCCTACGGGAGCGTTTCGAGGTGTTCCACGGGGTGAAGATCCACGACGGTGCGCTCGTCGCTGCAGTGACGATGAGCCATCGCTACATCTCCGACCGCTTCTTGCCCGACAAGGCCATCGACCTCGTCGACGAGGCGTGCGCCATGTTGCGCACCGAGATCGACTCGATGCCCGCCGAGCTCGACGAGCTGACCCGACGCGTGACCCGGATGGAGATCGAGGAGGCAGCCCTGTCTCAGGAGGACGACGCTGCCAGCCAGGCGCGGCTCCAGGAGCTGCGTCGAGAACTTGCCGACGCCCGGGCAGAGGCCGACTCCATGCGAGCGCGGTGGGAGGCAGAACGGTCGGCGCTGCGCGAGGTGCAGGCGCTGCGCGAGGAGATCGAACGGGTTCGTCAGGACAGCGAGCGGGCTGAGCGTGAGTACGACCTGAACCGCGCCGCGTCCCTGCGTCACGGGGAGCTCCCACAGCTGCAGCGGAAGCTCGAGGCGGCCGAGGCACGCCTCGCGAGCAAGCAGGGTGAGCGCCGGTTGCTGCGCGAGGTGGTGACGGCTGAGGAGATCGCCTCCATCGTCGCTCGCTGGACCGGTATCCCGGTCACCCGACTCCAAGAGGGTGAGCGCGACAAGTTGTTGAGGCTCGACGAGGTGCTGCACGAGCGTGTCGTCGGCCAGGACGAGGCGGTCCAGCTCGTGGCCGACGCGATCATCCGCGCACGGTCCGGCGTGAAGAGCCCACGCAGGCCGATCGGATCCTTCATCTTCCTCGGGCCGACGGGTGTGGGTAAGACGGAGCTCGCGAAGACGCTCGCCGCCGCGCTCTTCGACACCGAGGAGAACATGGTTCGCGTCGACATGAGCGAGTACCAGGAGCGGCACACCGTCAGTCGGCTCGTGGGCGCACCGCCCGGCTACGTCGGCTACGAAGAGGGAGGCCAGCTGACCGAAGCGGTACGCCGCAAGCCGTTCTCGGTGATCTTGCTCGACGAGATCGAGAAGGCGCACGTCGATGTCTTCAACACCCTCCTCCAGGTCCTCGACGATGGGCGGCTGACCGACGCCCAGGGCCGTACCGTGGACTTCCGAAACACCGTGGTCATCATGACCTCGAACATCGGGTCGGAATACCTGCTGGAGGGCGTCACGGCCGACGGTGAGGTCAAGGACGACGCCCGCGCCGCAGTGATGTCGACCTTGCGCAACCACTTCCGGCCCGAGTTCCTGAACCGGGTCGACGAGATCGTGCTGTTCAAGCCGCTCACCCTCAGCGAGATCGAACGCATCGTGGATCTCACCCTCGAGGAGCTGGAAGCACGACTTGCCGAGCGCCGCATCACCCTGCGGGTGAGCGAAGGGGCGCGACGGTTCATCGCCGATCAGGCCTTCGATCCGGCGTACGGCGCCCGACCGCTGCGGCGCTTCATCGCGCGTGAGGTCGAAACCCGGGTGGGCCGAGCACTCCTGACGGGTGCGGTGCTCGAAGGCGCAGGCATCTCGGTCGAGGTCGACAACGATGAGCTGACGGTGATGCCGACCGCCGGCGTCGGGAACGAGAGGGCAGCATGACGACCGAGAAGCGGGACCCGTCCCGACGCGTCGTCGTGTGTCCGAGCTGCCAGACCAAGAACCGGGTGCCGGCCGCCGCGCGCGGAGCTCCCCGATGCGGCGCGTGTCACTCTCCCTTGGGTTGGATCGCTGATGCGACCGACGCGGACTTCACGGAGGTCGTGGAGAGGGCGACAATCCCCGTGCTGGTCGACATCTGGGCCCCTTGGTGCGGTCCCTGCAGAACGCTCAGCCCAGCGCTGGAACAGCTGACAGGTGAGATGGCCGGGCAGCTGAAGCTCGTCAAGGTCAACACCGACGAGAACCCTCAGGTGAGCCGGAGGTTCAACATCATGTCCATCCCAACCCTGCTGCTCTTCAACGAAGGCGAGATCCTCGACCAGCAGGTGGGCGCCGCGCCGATAGCGACGCTGCGGACATGGCTGCAGACCGAGCTCGGGGCAAGAGCATGAGCACCGCGCCACGTGAGGTCCCAGACGTCCACCTGGCACTGGTGCGACCCGTGCGGCCGCGCTCGAAGGGCTGCGAGGAGTGTCTCCGGTTGGGTACGCCGTGGGTGCATCTCCGGCTCTGCCTCACCTGCGGACAGGTGGGGTGTTGCGACTCATCGCCCATGCGGCACGCCCGCGCCCACGCTGCCAACGCCGGTCATGTGGTTGTCGGCTCCCTAGAACCTGGGGAGAACTGGAGATGGTGCTATGCCGACGACCAATTCGTCTGAACCCATCGCCGAGGGCCACCCCGAGACGCCAAACACAGACGGCGCATACCCCCGGCTCGCTGACGAGCAGATCGCGTCGCTCAGCCGGTTCGGCACCCGGCGTGAGGTGCCGGCGCGCGGCACCCTCTTCTGTGAGGGCGACCGGGAGTGCGACTTGTTCGTGGTGCTTGCCGGCACCGTGGTGGTCGGCCAGGAGACCGACCAAGGGCTGCGTTTGATCGCGGTCCACGGCCCCGGCCGGTTCCTGGGCGACCTCTCGCTCCTGACAGGTCAGGCGATGTACCTGACGGCCATCGCGCGGGAGGACGTCGGTGTCTTGGATGTGTCGATCGAGGGCCTCAAGGAGGCAGTGACCGAAGACCCTGGCCTCGGTGACCTGATCCTTCGAGCGTTCATCGCCCGACGGACGCTGCACCTGGGACTCGGGGCGGGCCTACGGGTTCTCGGATCGAAGTCCTCGGCCGACACGCGGCGCATCCGCGAGTTCCTCAGCCGCAACCGCATCCCCCACACGTGGGTGGACGTCGAGCAGGACGGGGAGGCAGAAACAATCCTCACGCGCCTGGGAATCACCCGGCACCAGACCCCGGTCGTGATCTACAAGGGGACCCGGGTCCTGCGCAACCCCAGCAACGTCGACCTGGCCGAGCCGCTCGGTCTGAGAGAAACCGCCTCGCGCTCGACGTGCGACGTGCTGGTCGTGGGGGCCGGACCCGCCGGTCTCGCGGCAGCGGTCTACGCAGCCTCGGAAGGCCTGGCGACCGTTGTGCTCGATGCCTCGGCAACAGGCGGACAGGCGGCGACATCGTCACGGATCGAGAACTACCTCGGCTTTCCTGTCGGCATCTCCGGCGGCGAGCTGGCTGACCGAGCTGTAGTCCAGGCCCGGCGGTTCGGCGCCGACTTCACCATCCCCGGTGAGGCGGCGTCCCTTGATCTCGTCGACGGTCGACATGTGCTGCGGCTGACCGACGGAGAGGAGCTGAGTGCGCGCGCCGTCCTGCTGGCCACCGGCGCCACGTATCGTCGGCTGGAGGCCCCCGGCTTGGAGCACCTCGAGGCGCCGAGCGTCTACTACGCGGCCACCGAGACCGAGGCCCAGCTGTGCCGAGGAGATCCCGTGACTGTCGTTGGAGGCGGCAACTCCGCCGGGCAGGCGGCGGTCTTCCTCTCCACACGGGCGTCGGCGGTCCATCTGGTGATCCGCCACGACGACTTGAACCGCGACATGTCCCACTACCTGACTGAGCGCATCCTGCACGCACCCTCGATCCGGGTCTGGCGAGAGTCAGAAGTCGAAGAACTCCGTGGAGACGACGCCCTGGAGAGCGTCGTGATCCGCAACCTCGACACCGATGAACGGGCCGAGGTCCCCACCACCGCATTGTTCGTCCTGATCGGCGCGGTGCCGCACACGGCCTGGCTTGAGGAGCAGATCGTCTTGGACAGGCGTGGCTTCGTCCTCACCGGCACCGCACCCGGTACTGACATGCTGGAGACCTCGCGGCCCGGTGTCTTCGCCGCTGGGGATGTACGCAGTGGCTCGGTCAAGCGCGTGGCCTCCGCCGTCGGTGAGGGCGCGATCGCCGTACGCCTGGTCCATGAGTACCTCGCCGGCGCGCAGGGCACCGAGCAGATTCCCACGTCGCCGCATACCGTCAGGTAGGAGCCTCCATGAGTGATTCGAGCTGAGTGCATCTCGCGAGCCGCGGTGGCCGGTTCACCGGCCGCCGTTCACGGGGCGCTGCTGGCGGGTGTCTCATCGACACCAACGGTGGGTTCGGCCTTGGGCTTGCCGCGGCGGTGGTCCCAGAGGTCGCGGGCAATCACCTGGATGATGCTCGCGAGAGGGATGGCGAGCAACGCGCCCAGGATGCCGGCGAGCTCCACGGCGACCAGGATCGAGATCAGGACGGTCAGTGGGTTGAGGTTGACGGTCCTAGCGAAGACGAGCGGCTGGAGGAGGTGGTTCTCGAGCTGCTGGTAGACGATGAAGACGACGGCGACCACGATCAGGGCCGGCACGGAGTGGAGCGCGGCGGCGAGCAGCGCCACGACCCCACCGATCGTGGCACCGACGAGCGGCACCAGATCGGCGATGGCGACGAAGAGGGCGATGAGCCCGGCGAACGGCACTCCCATGATGCGCAGCGCCGCGTAGTGGATGACGCCGCAGATGACCGAGATCAACAGGTTGCCCGACAGGTAGCCGGTGACCGACCTTGCGCAGTCCGCGCCCACGGCTGCCACCCGTTCGCGGATGTCGCCGCGGTCGATCAGGTTCAGCGAGCCTGACACGACCTTCGGACCCTCAAGGACCATCAGGTAGGCGAGCACGAAGATGGTGACCAGCCCGGCGAACGTGGTGGCGATCCCCGACAGGACGCCCGTGGCCGGTGTGGTGAGACCGCTTGCATAGTGCTTGATCTGGTCCTGGTGATCCTGGATCAGGGTCAGCGCATTGGTCCGGTCGAGGAAGCCGCCGACCGCCCCACGGCCGGCCTTGGCGTCCGCGATGATGGATGGGAGCTGTGCGGCGAACGCCGTGCCCTCGCGGGCGAGGGGGACGGCGAAGGCGGCGATCAGGCCTCCGAGCACCAGGACGATCACGAGGAAGACCAGGAGCGTGGAGAGCGCCCGCCGACCTCGCGTGACGCGGCGATCCACCCAGCCGACGAGCGGGTACAGCGCGACCGAGAAGAAGAGTGCGACCACGATCCAGGTGAGGACGCGGCTGACTTCGCGGATGACCAGGAGCAGGAGAACCGTGACCAGCACCATCGCGATGGTGGTGGCAATGGTCCTGACCGGAACGCGGCCCCGTGATGACTCGTCGATCGCACCAGCCATGCGCCGCATCCTCCACTTCTAGATCGCTGCCTCAGCGCCCACTGGGTCGATCGGTCGTTGTCACCAGTCGCGGCCTTGGTCGATCCAGAGCCGAGTCGGACGGTTGATCCCAGTTCCCTTACTGCGTGCGGCTAAACAGGGAACGGGAGAGCTGCCCCGATCCCGACCGGGGCGAATGCTGCACGACCGGTCGCGTCTGCGATGCGCTCTGGTTCAGCCGGCAACGGCATCGGGGTCCTGGTCCCAGCGCAGGAGCGCAGCGGCCGGACTGTCCGCGAGGGCCTCGCGACGGTTGATGCTCACTGCGGCACCGGTCAGCACCGCGGCAGCGATCAACGCCTGGTCCGCTCGCACCGGCCCGGGCGGAAGCTCCTGCCCCAGGTTGAGGCCCGGATGGTGTGCGGCGTCCACCTCGATCTCGGCCGTTTCCGCTGGGTCGAGCAACAGTGTGTCGACCTGCCCGCGCACGAACGCCTCCAGGACCTCGTCCACTCCGGTCGCCAGTGCGCCACCACGTTCCCGCTGCTCACGCAGCGCATCGGCGAGTGCGGCGCGCCGCCGTCCCAGGCAGGACAGCAGCGCCTGCCCGACGGCTTCCTGCAACGCCTCTTCACCGCCGTCCTCGGCGCGGGTGCCGGTGTCCAGCTCGACGACCTCGGCCTTGGTGTCCTCGAGCTGTCCCCGCACGATCCCGCGCGACTGTGGGTCACCGGCCAGCAGGACCAGACGATGTCCCCGGTGCACGTGGCTGCGCACCTCCTGCACGACTGCCTCAGCGTTGCGTCGCCACACGTTCTCGGTGTTGTGCTGATAGCGCAGGGCCGACCAGCCGCCGACTGGCACCATGTGCACGAAGCGGGTCTCACCACCGACCGCCGCCTCCTCCTGGGATTCGGGGACCTCCGAGTCGTACAACGCGACATCGCCGCCCTCATGGTCGACCAGCACCAGGACGAACGTGAGCGACGAGTCGCGGTGGGCGATCCACGGCGCGAGATCGGGGAGGGGGCCCCAGGTGCTCACCGGGCGATCGACACGCACCCCGATGATCTCGTCGTGGGCGATGCCCTCACCTGTGGCTACGACGAGTCGGGCGATCGGTGCCGGTCTCTCGACCAGTTCTCGGAGCCGGTCACCCACCGCACTCACCACCGAGTCCGGGGCACCTTGTTCCGTCAACTGGTCGCACACCGCGCGCACACGCAGCTCGTGCTCGTGCTCGCCGTGCTCGTTGTCGTGACCGACGTCGACCAGAGCTGTCGCGAAGGGGCCGGCGTGCTGGTAGATCGTGGTGAAGGGCGCAGTGTCCATGTACCGCGGTGCCCAGAAGATGCGGGCCATAACCTCGTGCCCGGATGAGCCGCTCAGCGGTACTCAGCGGCGCGCGAGGCAGTCCTGACGCGGTGCTGCGCCTCGGGGACTGCGTCAGCGATTGATCAGGACCAGCAGCAGCACGGTGACGACGACCGAGAGGGCGAGGGACCCGAGGCAGCCGAGGCGGTTGCTGAAGAACAAGAACATGTGCGGTCTCCTGGTCAGTTGACGTTGCGGGCCAGACGGCGGGCGATCAGCTCCCACACGTCCGGGTCGAGTCCCATGCCGATGTGGGTCGAGGCGACCTCGACGTGTTCGGCTCGAGGCGTCCTGTGGTCGATGCAGGCCTGCCAGGCGACGATCCCGTCGCGCTTGGTGAAGACGGCCGTCAGCGGCACGCTGATGGGCGACTCGGCGTCGAGGCGCTTGGCCACGGCGTCGGCTGCGGAGCTGTCGGCCGCGCCGTAGGCACGCGCCACAGCAGTGAACCGGGCACCTCCGACGACGGGGGTTCCGTAGGTGATCACCTGACGGATGGCACCTGGTTCCCGCCGGGCGACCTCGCGGGCGATCACCCCACCGAGGCTCCAGCCCACGAGGGAGACCGGTGACCCGCTGGCGCCCACCCTGTGCAGGACCTGGCGGGTCAACCTCTCGACGTCACGTCGGGGGTCGCCGGTGTTGGTGCCGAAGCCCCAGCCACGGGCGTCGTACCCCAGAGCGCGCAGGTACGCCCGCAGCGGCGCCCCGGAGAGCTCCGGGGCTTTCCATCCGGGTATGTCGACCACCGTGTGCCCGTCCCCGCGCGGGACCGAGAGCAGGCGTGGCGTGGCACCGACGAGGCGGATCGCCGCCAGCCCGGATCCGAGCTCGGCCAGGCCTGTCCGGACGGAGGGAGGCTCGGTCGGGTCCGGCACCGCGGCCGGATCAGGTTGTGCACGGGCGCGGGACAGCACTCCAGCGGTCGCCAAGACGCGGGCGCCGGCACCAGTGCGGGCCCGGGGCGCGGTGGCGGAGGAATGTGGTCGTGCGGCTCGAACGTCCATCGTTCTTCCAGTGCCCGCAGGGGCGTGCGTCACTCCCCAGGTGGGTGTGACGTTCTGCACGTGCGGTCCTCCTCGTGTTCGCGTGCGCGGTTGAGAACCTTGCGCGGGGGTACCGCCGGAGGAGTTCCAACAATGGGCGTTCGGCGTTTCCGCAGAAAGGTCCGTCGTGATTCGGCTCCACACCGCCAGGGAAACAGCCTCGGCGTCCAGGAGGACGGTGACGCTGTGACACACGTGCAATGGGCTGCCAGTGCAGTCATGCGGCATCAGCGATGCGAAGCTTCGTGCTCGGAGTACTTGATCGCGGGCGAGGTGCTGACGTCCGGCGAGCAGCTCCATTCGCAGACGCACGAGTTCGTGGTGGAGATGTGCCAGGACGGCAGCCTCGTCGTCCAGCGCACGGATCGTCCCTTCCCCCTGTGGTCTACGCATACCGACGGCCATCCCGGTGCCTCGCTGGCGATGCTGGACAGGGGCGATCTGGTGCTTCGTTCCGCCGACGGAGATCAGTTGTGGAGCTCGGCGACGGACGGCCATCCTGGCGCCTTCCTCCAGCTGCACGACGACGGACGTCTGGTCGTGCACGACTTCTTCCGTGCTCCGCTGTGGTCGAGCGGCGACGCATGATCGGCCTGGGGATCCTGGGCCGTTCGGCGTCGGGTGCGAGGGATGCCACCGCGCGGGGCGTCAGCTGACGGGCAGACCGTGCGGAGGCGATAGCCGACGAGCGCCCTGGGTACCGGCCGCTCATGGACTCCCAGATCACGCTGAGCGTGAACGGCACCAGTCGCTCGCTCACGGTCGACAGCCGGACGACGTTGCTCGACGCACTGCGAGAACGGCTCGGGGTGACCGAGGTGAAGAAGGGCTGTGACCACGGGCAGTGCGGGTCGTGCACGGTGCTGCTGGACGGGCGCCGCGAGCTCGCCTGCCTGGCGCTGGCCGTGGCCCGCGACGGCGTCGAGGTGGTGACCGCCGACGGACTGGCCCACGACGGTCTGCACGCGGTCCAACAGGCGTTCCTGGATCACGACGGCTACCAGTGCGGCTATTGCACGCCCGGTCAGGTGTGCTCGGCCGTGGGGATGCTCGAGGAGGTCAAGGACGGCCACCCGAGCCACGTGACGACGGATCTCGAGGCCGACGTGGAGCTGACCGATGACGAGGTCCGCGAGCGGATGAGCGGCAACCTGTGCCGGTGCGGCGCCTACGCCGGCATCCTCGCCGCCGTGCGGCAGGCGGCCGGCGCATGAGGGCACTGGACTACCTACGTCCTGAGAGCCCGGCGGCCGCCGTGGCGGCGCTGGTGAGCAATCCGAACGCCAAGTACCTCGGGGGAGGGACGAACCTCGTGGACCATCTCAAGCTGGGGATCGTCTCGCCGGACGAGCTGGTCGACATCAGCCGGCTGCCTCTCGACGACATCCAGGAGTACGACGATGGCGGCGGCCCCGGGCTCCGCGTCGGCGCCAACGTCCGCAACTCCGACCTCGCTGCGCACCCCGTCGTGCGCTCGTCCTTCCCCCTCGTCGCGCGGGCCTTGCTGTCGGGTGCCTCGGGCCAGATCCGCAACCAGGCCACCACGGCGGGCAACCTGCTCCAGCGGACTCGCTGCGTCTACTTCCAGGACGCGACCACCCCCTGCAACAAGCGGGTCCCTGGCAGCGGTTGCTCCGCCCGGGAGGGCTACGGCCGCTACAACGCCATCCTGGGAGCTAGCGATGCCTGTGTGGCCACCCATCCCTCCGACCTCGCCGTCGCCCTGGCCGCCCTCGACGCGACGGTCGTGCTGCTCGGTCCCGACGGCGAGCGACGGTTGCCGCTCGCCGAGCTGCACCGGTTGCCCGGTGACCTCCCCAACCTGGACACCACGCTGGGGAGGAGCGAGCTGATCACCGGGATCGAGATCCCGTTCAGCCCCGTGGCCGCGCTCTCGACCTACCGCAAGGTGCGCGACCGGGCGTCGTACGCCTTCGCCCTCGTGTCGGTCGCGGCCGCGGTCCACCTCGAGCATGGTGCGGTGCGCGACGTCCGGATCGCGTGGGGAGGCGTGGCGCACAAACCCTGGCGAGCGGAGCGAGCGGAGCGCGCCCTGGTCGGGCAGCAGCTCGAACCCGACGTCATCGGTGCGGCCGTCGAGGAGGAGCTGGAGAATGCCGCCTCCGGCGACGAGAACGCCTACAAGGTGACCCTGGTCCGCAACACGACCGTGCACACCCTTCTCCAGCTGGCGGAGGGACACCGATGACAGCGCACCGGACCCGACCCCTGCGCGTCAGGTCGGTCGGCACCGCCCTGGGGCGGGTGGACGGGACCGAGAAGGTGACCGGACGCGCGACCTATGCCGCCGATCACGCTGACGGAGTTCCCGGCGACGTCCTGCACCTGTGGCTCGTCCAGTCCACGATCGCGAAGGGCCGCGTGGTCGAGGTCCGGCCGGAGCACGCCCTGTCCCACCCGGGGGTCGTGGACGTCATCGACCACACCAGCGCGCCGCGCCTGGTGGACACCGAGAACGGCGAGCTGGCGATCCTGCAGGACGCCGCCGTGGGGTTCCGGGGCCAGATCATCGCGCTGGTCCTGGCCGAGACCGCAGAAGCCGCCCGCGAGGGTGCGGCCCTGGTCGAGGTGTCCTACGAGGCCGCCGCCCACGAGGCCGAGCTGCGCGAGGACAACGCGACGTACCGCCCCGACTCGGTGAACCCGGACCTGGAGACGGACACCTTCCAGGGAGACGTCGACGCCGCCCTCCGGGAGGCGGACGTGGTCGTCGAGCAGACCTACCGGACAGCCTACGAGCACAACAACCCGCTCGAGCCGCACGCCACCATCGCGTGGTGGGGAGAGGTCGACGGCCGCGCAACGCTCTCGATGTTCGACTCGACCCAGGGTGTGCACGGGGTCGTGGCGTCCCTGGTGCCGATGCTGGGGGTCGAACCCGACCAGATCCGCGTCCGGGCGCCCTACGTCGGCGGCGGCTTCGGCAGCAAGGGGGAGCCCCACGCGCACGTCATGGCGGCTGCGCTCGCCGCGCGTACGACGAACGGCCGTCCCGTGAGGCTCGCGGTCACGCGGCAGCAGATGTTCTCCCTCACGGGTTACCGGACCGCGACGATCTCGCGCTTCCGGCTGGGTGCGCGGTCGGACGGGACGCTGACCGCGATCGCGCACGACGTTCTCGAGCAGAGCTCCGTGGTCCGGGAGTTCGCCGAGCAGACGGCCTCGCCGACAAGGATGATGTACGCCGCACCGAACCGCCGGACCACTCACCGGCTGGCGCGACTCGACGTCGCTGTCCCCTCCTGGATGCGGGCACCCGGCGAGATGCCGGGGATGTTCGCCCACGAGGTGGCGATGGACGAGCTCGCCGTGGCGTGCGGGGTGGACCCGATCGTGCTGCGTGAGCGCAACGAGCCGGACCTCGATCCGGAGACCGGGAAACCGTTCAACAACCGGCGGCTGCTCGACTGCTTGCACCGCGGGGCAGAGCGGTTCGGCTGGGACGCTCGTCCTCGGGAGGCCAGGACCCAGACGGACGGCGACTGGTGGGTCGGCACGGGGGTCGCGGCCGCGACCTACCCCGCCATGAAGACGCCCGGCAACCTCGCCCGCGTGCGCTCACTGGAGGGTGGCGGGTACGCCGTGGCCATCGGCTGCGTCGACATCGGGACCGGCGCGCGCACCGTGCTCACGCAGATCGCCGCCGACGCCCTCGGCGTCGAGGCGGACGCCGTGGACCTGTCCATCGCGGACACGCGGCTGCCCTCGGCGTCGGTCGCAGGGGGATCGTCCGGCACGAGCTCCTGGGGATCCGCGATCGTCGCCGCCGCGCAGCTGTTCCGGGACGACCACGGCGCCTCGCCGGATCCCGGGGTGGAGACGACGGCCTCGGCAGAGGACGATCCGGCCGCGGAGAGCCACGCCTTCCACTCCTTCGGAGCGGTCTTCGCCGAGACCCGGGTCCACCGCTGGACCGGTGAGATCCGGGTCCCTCGACTCCTCGGGGTCTACTCGGTGGGCCGGGTGATCAATCCGGTCACGGCCCGCTCGCAGTTCCTCGGCGGCCTGGTCATGGGGCTCTCGGCGGGCCTGTTCGAGGAGTCCTACCGCGACTCGCGCTTCGGCCACGTCGTGACCCAGGACCTGGCGAGCTACCACGTGGCCAGCCACGCCGACGTCCTCGACGTCGACGCGGAGTGGCTGGAGGAGGCGGACGAGATCTTCACGCCGATGGGTTCGCGAGGGGTCGGTGAGATCGGCATCGTGGGGACCGCGGCCGCCGTCGCGAACGCCACCTACCACGCCACCGGCATCCGGCGGCGCTCGATTCCTCTCACCCCCGACCAGTTCCTGGACGACCCTGGGACCTGAGCGGTGTCACGTGGGACGCGTGACCAGTGCTCGACCATGAACGCGGCAGCTCACCGGTCGGTCGAGCAGCCCGGGGATGCACAGGCGTAGCGGAACGGGGGATCCGCCAGGAGCGCGCTCGCCTGTGCATCGGGGGGTGACGCCGGGTCCATCTCGAGGACGAGCTCTGAGCCGCAGCGCGGACAGGTGGGGGTCGAGGAGCCGGTCATGTCGTCCCTCCTAGGGGCGAGGGGCGGTCAGCTGCGCACCGTGTGGCGCGAGCCGGCGCGGGTCCAGATCAGGAGCACGACGACGGCGCCGATGACCGAGCCGATGATGCCCGCCGGCTGCAGGAAGCCGTCGCTGGCGTCCTTGTGGAACAGCAGGTAACCCAGGAAGCCGCCGACGAGCGATCCGACGACGCCGAGCACGATCGTCATCGCGATGGACAGGTCCTGCTTCCCCGGGACGAGGAGACGAGCCAGAGCGCCTGCGATCAGTCCGACGACGAGGATGGTGAGGATGAGACCGAGCATGATGTGTGCCTTTCGATCGAGGTTGGTTGGTCCGACCATCCTGTGACGCCCTGAGGCGGGTCCGATACACCCTTGAGTAGGTTAATCTCGTCGGGTGACCGCTGAGACCGCTACCCGGACCAGGCCCATCACGGTCGCCCTCGTGGACGACTACGACGTCGTCCTCATCGGCGTGGCCAACATCCTCGACCGCTACCGGGACCGGGTGGTGGTGGCTGAGATCGACTCCAACGAACCGCTGCAGGACGCCGTCGACATCGTGCTCTACGACTGCTTCGCACAACCCGAGTCCGACCACGAGAACATCGCGGTGCTGATGGACAACCCGCGCGCCCGACGGGTGGTCGTCTACACGTGGAACTTCCACCCGGAGCTGATCGACAGCGCCCGCAGGCAGGGAGTCCACGGCTACCTCTCGAAGGCCCTGCCCGCCCGGGAGCTGATCAACGCGCTCGAGGCCGTGCACGCCGGGGACGTGGTGATCAGTGACGCTCCCGGCCGGGCCGGCGGCGTGAACGGGCTCGACTGGCCCGGTCGCAGCGAGGGCCTGAGCGAGCGTGAGTCCGAGATCCTCGCGCTGATCACCCAGGGCCTCAACAACGCCGAGGTGGCCGCCCAGACCTACCTGACCCCCAACACGGTCAAGTCCTACATCCGCACCCTCTACCGCAAGATCGAGGTCGCCAGCCGCACCCAGGCCGTGCTCTGGGGCATCTCACACGGCTTCGCCCCCGACCACCACCGCATCGACCACTGGCGCGGCGGCCCCTGAGCGAGCGTGGCCTACGGAGCAGCCGCCGTCGAGGCGCGTACGACGAGCTCGGTGGCCAGCTCGACGTGGTTGGCGTCGATCTTCTCGCCGGCGACCAGGCGCAGCGCCGTACGCAGGGCGACCGCACCCATCTCCTGCAACGGCTGGCGCACCGTGGTCAGCGGCGGTGAGGCGATCCGGGCGATCTCGGTGTCGTCGAAGCCGACCACGCTGAGGTCGTCCGGCACGGAGAGGCCGACCGAGCGGGCCGCCTCGATGACGCCGCGCGCGAGCTCGTCGCTGGCCGCGAAGATCGCGGTCGGCCGTCGCAGCAGCGACAGCATCCGTGGCGCCCCGTCGAGGCCGTCCTGGTAGTGGAAGTCCTCCATGCTGCGGACGTAGTCCTCCGGGAGGCTGACCCCGGCCCGCTCCAGCTCGGAGCGGAAGCCGGCCAGCCGGGCCCGGCTGCACTCCGCCGCCGCCCGGCCGCCCAGGTAGGCGATCCGCTGGTGCCCCAGGTCGACGAGGTGGCGGGCCGCGGACTGCCCGCCGCGAAAGTTGGTCGACCCGACGCTGACGATGTCCCGCGAGGGGATGTTCATCGGGTCGATCACGACGAGCGGCAGCCGCAGCCGGGCCAGCGCGGTCATCTCGTCCTGCCCGAGCTCATCGGTCACCGCGATCACGGCGCTGCGACCGTTGACGGCCAGGTTGCGGGCCCAGGTGTTGGCCTCGCCCTTGGCCGAGGGCCGCTGGTCGACCGGCTTCACCCCGATGGTCACCGCGACCCCCAGCTCCGCGGCGGCGGCCGCGACGCCCTGGACGATCTCGGAGGAGTAGGCGCCGATGGTGCCGCGGAAGGTCAGCTCGATCGTCGGGTGCCGCTCGATCGTCCGCAGCCGGCTGCCGTAGTCGTGCGCACGCAGCATCTCCTGGACCCGGGCGCGCGTCGCCGGGGCGACGTCGCGACGGCCGTTGAGCACCTTGGAGACCGTGGCGACCGAGACCCCCGCGGAGGCGGCCACCGTGGCCAGCGTCGTGCGCGGCTCTGTCGCTGACATCTCGGCGGGTCCTCCTGACGGCTGGCTAGGGTGTCGCGCGGTGCTCGACCCGGGTGGGCGTGTCCAGCCGCCGGTCGTGGCCGACGACGCGGGTGGCACCGGTGAGCCGGACGGGGACCCGAGCCCGTTCGTCCGCGGCCGAGGTGCCGACGAGGAAGTGCACCACGCCGGCCTCGACGATCCGGTCCAGACTGGCGTCAGTGTAGGCGGTGCGGTCGGCGTGGAGGTCGAAGACCAGCTCCGCCGAGCGACCGGGCTCGAGACGGACCCGGGCGAAGCCGACCAGCTGCCGGACCGGCCGCGCGACCCGGGCCACCGGGTCGTGCAGGTAGACCTGCACCACCTCGTCGCCCGCCCGGTCACCGGTGTTGGTCACCACCACGCTCACCTCCACCGCCCCGTCGGTGGTGATCTCCTCGGCGCTGGCGCGGACGTCGTCCAGCGAGAAGGTGGTGTACGACGCGCCGTACCCGAACGGGTAGAGCGGCGTGGAGTCGACCGAGGTGATGCCGGCGCTCTCGACGCCGCCCAGGGGTGGCTGGAGGTAGGTGCTCGGCTGGCCGCCCACCCGGCGCGGGACCTGGACCGGCAACCGGCCACCGGGGCACAGCCGCCCCGAGAGCACCCCCGCGATGGCGGTCCCGCCCTCCTCGCCGGGGAAGAACGACTGCACGAGGCCGGCCACGCGACCGTCGAAGGCCCCCAGGGCGTAGGGGCGGCCCGAGACCACGACCAGCACCACCGGGGTTCCCGTCGCCAGCAGCTCCTCGACCAGGTCGGCCTGCACGCCCGGGAGCCGCAGGTCCTCGGCGTCGCAACCCTCGCCCGAGGAGCCGTGGCCGAACAGCCCCGCGAGGTCGCCGACGTAGGCCACGCAGAGCTCGGCGTCGCGCGCGGCCGCCACCGCCGCCGCGAAGCCGCCGCGGTCCTCGCCCATCACCTCGCAGCCGGTCTCGTGGACGACCTCCACCTCGCCCAGCTCGGCACGCAGGGCGTCCAGGGCCGTGGGGACCTCGATGCCGAGGTCCGAGCGGGGGTGGCGGGGGAGCACGTGGGTGGGGAAGGCGTAGCAGCCCATGAACGTCAGGGCGTTGTCGGCGCAGGGACCGACCACGGCCACCTTCCGCGGCAGCGGCCGCTGCGCGTCCCTGATCGGCAACGCCGTGCCGGCGTCGAGCAGGATCACCGAGCGCTCGGCGACCTCGCGCGCCAGCTCCCGGTTGGCGGGCGAGTCGAGGTGGACCCCGGCCGCCCGCGCCACCGAGGACTCCGGGGTCCATCCGGCGTCGAGGAGGCCGAGCTGTGCCTTGGCGAGCAGGGCCCGGCGGGCGGCCCGGTCCACCAGCGCCTCGTCGAGCACCCCGGAGCGGACCAGCTCGACCAGCCCCTCGCCGTACCCCAGGGTGTCGGGCAGCTCGACGTCGATCCCGGCCTCGAGGGCCAGGGCACCGGCCTCGGCGTGGCCAGGTGCGACCCGGTGCATGGAAGCCAGGAACGGCACCGCCCAGTAGTCCGAGACCACCGTTCCCTCGAAGCCCCACTCCTGGCGCAGCACGTCGGTGAGCAACCAGGTGTTGGCGCCCGCCGGGACCCCGTCGACGTCGGCGTAGGAGTTCATCACCGATCCCGCTCCACCGAGGGCGACGGCCGTCTCGAAGGGGGGCAGGATGACGTCGCGCAGCTCCCGGGTGCCCATCGACACCGGCCCGTGGTTGCGCGCGGCCCGCGAGGCGGAGTAGCCCGCGAAGTGCTTCAGCGTCGCGATCACGCCGGCCGACTGGAGGCCCTGCACGTAGGCGGTGCCCAGCATGGCCACGAGGTGCGGGTCCTCGCCGATGGTCTCCTCGACCCGTCCCCACCGGTAGTCGCGCACGACGTCGAGCACGGGCGAGAGACCCTGGTGCACGCCGAGGGCGGCCATGTCGTGGCCGATCGCCGCGGCCATCCGGCGCACCAGGTCGGGGTCCCAGGTCGCGCCCCACGCGATGGCGGCGGGGAAGACGGTGGCGCCGTACGCCGTGAAGCCGGTCAGGCACTCCTCGTGCACGAGGGCCGGGATGCCGAAGCGGGAGGAGTCGACGACGACGCGCTGCTGCTCCACGAGCTCGGCGGCCCCCTCGGTCACGGTGACCGGTCGGCTGCCGTAGATGCGGGTGAGGTGCCCCAGGCCGTGCCGGCTCGCCTCGGCCAGCGGCACCGTCCCGGAGGCCGTGAACACGTCCTGCATCGGCGCCACCTGCAGGTCGCTGCCCTCGACCCCGGCCTCGCCGGCGAGGTTGTTGCCCATCCACCGGCTGCCCAGCTGGCCGACCTTCTCCTCCAGCGTCATCGCCGCGAGGAGCAGCTCGACCCGCTCCGCGAGCGGGCGCGTCTCGTCGTGCCAGGCCTTGTGGGTCCGGGTGTCGGGCTGCTGGGTCACGGGTCCTCCTGGGGTCGTACGCCGCGCAACCGAGCCGAAACATATTTCGCTCGGGATCATGACTAGTGTCGACGCAGAGGCACCCTACCGCCGTGCTGACAGGATGGGAACGACGAAAGCAAGTAATCCATGCCGGTGCAGTCCAGCGTGCGGAAACGTTTTCTTGTGACCCTTGACACACCTGGGTACTCGGCTTAACCTCCCTTCAACTAGACGTAGCACGCACCGAAACTTCTATCGGTCCGTGGAGTGCCGTGGTGGTCGCGGCCGTCGCCGTGGAGGTCAGACATGGAACCCGTGAACACGTCCCGCCGCAGCTTCCTGCAGCTCGTGGGGCTCGGCGTGCCCGCCAGCGTGGCCCTCGCGGCCTGCGGTGGGTCCCCGAGCCAGTCCGGCGCCGGGGGTGGCTCCGGGGGCGGCAAGGGAGTCGCCTCCTACTGGACCCTGTCGGCCAAGCCCCAGGAGGACATCCGCAAGGACACGATCGCGCGCTTCAACAAGGCCAACCCGAAGTCCAAGATCGACATCACCCTCTTCGCCAACGACGCCTACAAGCAGAAGGTGAAGACCGCGATCGGCGCCGGGAAGAGCCCGACGATGATCTGGGGCTGGGGCGGCGGCGGCCTGAAGAGCTACGTCGAGGCCGACCAGGTGGTCGATCTGACCAGCTGGTTCGGGGAGAACCCGGACCTGAAGGAGAAGCGCTTCCCGGCCACGTTCGGGGCGGCCACGGTCAACGGCAAGCTCTACGCGGTGCCGATCGAGACGGTCACGCCGATCGTCCTCTACTGGAACAAGAAGGTCTTCGACCAGGTCGGGGCCAAACCGCCCGAGTCGTGGGGCGACGTGATGGACCTCGTCCCGAAGTTCAACGCCAAGGGGATCGCGCCGTTCGCCCTGGCCGGGCAGTCGCTGTGGACCAACATGATGTGGCTGGAGTTCCTCTTCGACCGGATCGGCGGCTCCCAGGTCTTCGACAGCGTCTTCAACGGTGAGAAGAACTCGTGGAGCCAGCCGGCGGCCCTGCAGGCGCTGGGCGAGGTGCAGAAGCTGGTCAAGGCCAACGGCTTCCAGAAGGGCTTCCAGTCGACGGTCGCCGACCAGAACGCCGACCAGGCCCTGCTGTTCACCGGCAAGGCCGCGATGATGGTGCACGGCGCCTGGACCTACGGGTCGATGAAGGCCGACGGCGCTGACTTCGTCACCGGCGGCAACCTCGGCTACATGAACTTCCCGCCCGTGGACGGCGGCCAGGGAGACCCCTCCGACACCGTCGGCAACCCCGGGCAGTACGTCTCCATCTCCTCGCAGGCCAGCAAGGAGGCCCAGGACGCGGCCAAGAAGCTGCTCACCACCACGATGCTCGACGACACCGAGGTGGAGAAGTGGGTCGGCCAGGGCAACATCCCCGTGGTCAAGAGCGGCGGCGACCTGATCTCCGGGGTGAAGGACGCGAACGACAAGCCCTGGCTGCAGTTCGTCTACGAGACCTCCAGCAAGGCCAAGGTCTTCGCGCAGTCATGGGACCAGGCGCTGCCGCCCTCCCAGGCGACCCCGCTGCTGGACAACATCGGGAAGCTGTTCCAGATGGACATCAGCCCCCAGCAGTTCGCCGACAACATGAACAAGACGATCGGTACATGACCATCCAGGCCGCCCCGCTCGCGGCCCCGCGTCCGCAGTCGCGGGGCGGCCAGGCGGGGCAGCACGGTCGGGTGGCCTGGATGGCCGTCCCGGCGCTGGCCGTGTTCCTCCTGTTCGCGGTCCTCCCCCTGGTGGGCGTCCTCGTGCTCAGCTTCACCCGCTGGGACGGCTTGGGGGCGATCCACCCGGCCGGCATCAGGAACTGGCGCTCGGTGCTCAGCGACCCGGACCTGCTGCACTCGCTGTGGGTCACCTTCGAGGTGATGTTCTACTCCTGGGTGGTGCAGACCCCGATCGCTATCCTGCTGGGTGTCTTCACGGCCGGCCGGCACCGCTACCGTGCCGTGCTGGCAGTGTTCTTCTTCGTCCCGCTGCTGCTCAGCGCGGCGGCGATCGCGGTCACCTTCAAGGCCCTGCTGGACCCCAACTTCGGGCTCGGCCCCGGGCTCCACTCCGACCTGCTCACCCAGAACTGGCTGGGCAACCCGGTGCTGGCGATGGGCGTCGTGATCTTCATCGTGTCCTGGCAGTTCATCCCGTTCCACTCGCTGATCTACCAGGGGGCGGTGCGCCAGATCCCGCTCTCGCTCTACGAGGCGGCCTCGCTGGACGGGGCCGGGCGGGTGCGCACCTTCTTCAGCATCACCCTGCCCCAGCTCAAGCACACGATCATCACCTCCTCGACGCTCATGGTCGTGGGGTCGCTGACGTTCTTCGACCTGATCTTCGTGCTGACCGGCGGGGGGCCCGGCGACTCCACCAGGGTGCTCGCCCTGGACATGTACCGCCGCGGTTTCGGCGCCAACCAGATGGGTCCGGCGAGCGTGATCGCAGTCATCCTCGTCCTCGTGGGCCTGGGGATCGCCCTCGGGTTGAACCGGCTCGGCGGCCGCGCGGACGACAGCTCGTTGGAGGGGGTCTAGATGGCCACGCTGCTCGGGGCCACGGTCGACCAGCCGACCGAGCGGGTCACCCCGCCCCCCACGCCGGCCGTCGGCCGCGGCTGGGCCGGGCGCAACTGGCTGGCCGGCCTGGCCGGCTGGTTCTGGCTGCTGGTGGTGCTCATCCCGCTCTACTGGATCGTGATCACCAGCTTCAAGGCGTCGAGCGACTACTACCAGCAGAACGCCTTCGCGCCGCCCTCGAACCCGACGCTGGCCAACTACCGCCTGGTGATCGAGAACGACTTCGTGCACTACTTCGTGAACAGTGTGGTGGTGGCCGTCGGCACCACGGTCCCGACGGTCGTGCTGGCCCTGATGGCGGCGTACGCCATCGTGCGCGGAGCGCAGAGCGGCCTCCTGCGGCGGATCCAGGGACTGTTCCTGATGGGGCTGGCCATCCCGCTGCAGGCGGCGATCATCCCGGTCTACCTGCTGATCATCAAGCTCGGGCTCTACGACAGCCTCGCCGCCATCGCGATCCCGTCGATCGCCTTCGCGATCCCGCTGGCCGTGCTGGTGCTCTCGAACTTCCTGCGCGACATCCCTCGTGACCTGTTCGAGTCCATGCGGCTCGACGGGGCCGGCGAGTGGACCATGCTGTGGCGGCTGGCGTTCCCGCTGACCCGGCCCGCGATGGTCACCGTGGCCGTCTACACGGGCGTGACGGTGTGGAACGGCTTCCTGCTGCCGCTGGTCCTGACCCAGAGCCCCGACCGGCGGACGATGCCCCTGGCCGTGTGGAGCTTCCAGGGCCAGTTCCAGGTCAACGTCCCGGCGGTGCTCGCCTCCGTGGTGCTCAGCACCGTGCCCATCGTCGTGCTCTACACGATCGGTCGTCGCCAGCTCGTGAGCGGCCTCAGCGAAGGATTCAGCAAGTGAGCAACCCGCTCCCCGACGGCTCCCGGCTCACGTTCGGGACCGCGACCGCGTCCTACCAGATCGAGGGTGGCCCGCTCGCGGACGGCCGGCTGCCGTCCATCTGGGACATCTTCACCGGGGTTCCTGGGAAGATCGACGACGACTCCGACGGGTCGGTGGCGTGCGCGTCGTACCCCGATCCGGGCCCCGACATCGACCTCGTCGCGGGCCTGGGCGTCGGCCTCTACCGCTTCTCCGTGGCCTGGCCGCGGGTGGTGCCCGAGGGTGGGACCGAGGTGAACAAGCTCGGGCTGGACTACTACGAGCGTCTGGTCGACGGGCTGCTGGAGCGCGACGTCACGCCGATGGCGACGCTCTACCACTGGGACCTGCCGCAGACCCTGGAGGACCGTGGAGGCTGGCTGGTGCGCGAGACCGCCGAGCGCTTCGCCGACTACTCGCTGGCCGTGCACGACCGGCTGGGTGACCGGGTCAGGCTCTGGGCCACGCTCAACGAGCCGTGGTGCTCGGCCTACCTCGGCTACGCCTCGGGCCGGCACGCCCCTGGCCGGCAGGTCGGGGCGCAGGCGCACCGCGCCACGCACCACCTCCTGCTGGGGCACGGTCTCGCTGCCGCCCGGCTGCGCGAGGCCGGGGCGGACGGGGTCGGCATCGTGCTCAACCTGACCCCCGTGATCGCCGAGTCCGAGGCCGCCGCCGAGGCGACCGACGGCGTCGACGCCCTGCGGAACCGTGTCTGGCTGGGGCCGCTCGTCGACGGTGCCTACGACGCCGGGACCCTCCGGGTGGCTCCCGTCCTCGCCGACCCCGACCTGGTGCGCCCGGGCGACCTCGACCTGGTCCGCGGGTCGGCCGACTGGCTGGGCGTGAACTACTACACCCCCTCGCGAGTCACCGACGCCACGGCCGCGCCCGACCCGGCCGATCCCGCGGCCGACGCGGACCTCACCGCCTTCCCCGGTCTCACCGGCTTCCGGTTCGCGCCCAGGCACCCGCGCACCGACATGGACTGGGAGGTCGACCCGGACAGCTTCACCCGTCTGCTGGTCGACACCTACGACCGCACCGGGCTGCCGCTGGTGGTGACGGAGAACGGTGCGGCGTACGCCGACGCGACGGTGCTGCCCGACGGCACGGTGGACGACGCCGACCGGATCGACTACCTCGCCGCCCACCTCGCGGCGATCGACTCGGCTCGTGACGCGGGCGCCGACGTGCGCGCGTGGCTGGTGTGGACGCTGATGGACAACTTCGAGTGGTCCCACGGCTACCTCAAGAAGTTCGGGCTGGTCAGCGTGGACCGCGCCGACCTGACGCGCGCCCCGAAGCGGTCCTACCACTGGCTCGCCGAGGTCGTACGGCGGAGGGGGCGCTGACTGGAGCCCCGACGGTGGGGTACCAAGGGACATGCGAATCTTCTTCACCGGTGGCAGCGGCAAGGCGGGCAAGCACGTGGCGCCCTACCTCGCCGAGCAGGGCCACCAGGTCACCAACGCCGACCTCGTCCCCCTGGGCCACCCGGCGGTCGCCGACCTGAGGGTCGACCTCACCGACGTCGGGGAGACCTACTCGGCGCTCGCCGGGCTGGCCACCATGGACGAGCTCGACCTGCCCGAGAAGCCGAGCTACGACGCCGTCGTGCACTTCGCCGCGATCCCGCGGATCCTGCTCGCGACCGACGCCACGACGTACGCCGCGAACATGCTCAGCACCTACAACGTGCTCGAGTCCGCCACCCGCCTCGGCGTGCGCAAGATCGTGTTCGCCTCGTCCGAGACGACCTACGGGATCTGCTTCGCCCAGGGGGAGCGGCGCCCGGTCTACGTGCCGGTCGACGAGGACCACCCGACGATCCCGGAGGACGCCTACGCGATGTCGAAGGTCGCGAGCGAGACCACCGCGCGCTCCTTCCAGGCCCGCACCGGGACGGACATCTACGGGCTGCGGATCAACAACGTCATCGAGCCGCACGAGTACGCCGAGATGTTCCCGCCCTTCCTGAAGGACCCGTCGCTGCGCCGGCGCAACATCTTCGCCTACATCGACACCCGTGACCTCGGCCAGATGGTGCAGCGCTGCCTGACCACCGACGGTCTCGGCTACGAGGTCTTCAACGTCGCCAACGCCGACATGTCGGTGGCCGCGACGACCCAGGAGGTCAGGAAGCAGTTCTACGCCGGGGTGGAGGTACGCCGCGAGCTGGGCCGTGACGAGACCTTCTACGCCATCGACAAGGCACGCGACCTGCTCGGGTTCGCGCCCGAGCACTCCTGGCGCGACGTCCTGGACGACCCCGCCGTGACGTAGATTGACCAGACACGTCTCGTGGAACAGGAACCCGGTGCGACCACGCGTCAACTCCGGGGCGGTTCCGCCACTGTGACCCGCGATCCCCGGATCGCGGCAAGCCAGACACTGGCCACGAGACCTCCCACCACACGCGGGGCGAGAACCCCCGAGGAGGAACCAGATGCGCATCGCGCTGCTGTCGACGTCCGACACCGACCTGCTCTCCGCCCGTGCCTCCGGTGCGGACTACGTCTTCGCCAACCCGGCCCGGCCCGGGCACCAGTCGATGGCTGCGACCATCGAGGGGGCCGACCTCGTCGTGGGCCGCATCCTCGGCTCGCCGCAGGACCTGTGCACCGGGTTCGCCCGCATCCGGGAGACCGGCATGCCGATGGTGGTGCTCGGCGGTGAGCAGCAGCCCAACGCCGAGCTGATGGAGATGTCCACGGTCCCGATCGGCACCGCCGCCGAGGCGCACCGCTACCTGGCCGAGGGTGGACCGGCCAACCTGGCCCAGCTGCACGCGTTCCTCTCCGACACCGTGCTGCTCACCGGCGAGGGGTTCGACCCGCCGGTGGAGATCCCGGTCTGGGGCGTGCTCGAGCGCCGGCGTGCCGGTGGTTCCGAGACGCTCGATGACGCTGGCTCCTCGACCGGCGTGGGGCCGCTTCCGCGCATCGGGGTGCTGTTCTACCGCGCCCACGAGTCCAGCGGGAACAGCACCTTCGCGCACGCCCTCGCCGACGCCATCGACGCGACCGGCCAGGGGGTCGGCGTACCGATCTTCAGCTCGTCGCTGCGCTCCGCCCCCGACGAGCTGTACGCCGAGCTGGGGACCCTGGACGCCCTGATCGTCACCGTCCTCGCGGCCGGTGGCAGCAAGCCCGCGACCGCGAGCGCCGGCGGCGACGACGAGGCGTGGGACGTCGCCCGGATGCAGGCGCTGGACATCCCGATCCTGCAGGGCCTCTGCCTGACCTCCAGCAAGGAGGAGTGGGAGGCCTCCGACGAGGGCGTCACGCCGCTCGACTCGGCCAACCAGATCGCGATCCCGGAGTTCGACGGCCGGATCATCACCGCTCCCTTCTCGTTCAAGGAGATCGACGAGGACGGGCTGCCGCGCTACGTCGCCGACCCCGAGCGAAGTGCGCGGGTCGCCGGGATCGCCGTCGCCCATGCGCGCCTGCGCCACGTCGCCCCCGCCGACCGCAAGGTCGCGTTGATGCTGAGCGCCTACCCGACCAAGCACGCGCGGGTGGGCAACGCCGTCGGCCTGGACACCCCCGTCTCGACGATCCGGCTGCTGCGCCGTCTGCGCGACGAGGGCTACGACCTGGGTGAGCCCGGCGAGATCCCCGGGCTGGAGATGGCCGACGACACCGAGGCCGGCGACGCGCTGATCCACGCCCTGATCGCCGCCGGCGGCCAGGACGAGGAGTGGCTCACCTCCGCGCAGCTCACCGACAGCCACGTGCGGATCAGCGCCGAGGACTACCGGCGCTGGACCTCGGACGTCCCGGCCGGGCTGATGGACGACATCACCGCGACCTGGGGTGAGGCGCCCGGCTCGCTGTTCGTCAACGACGCCGGGGAGATCGTGCTGGCCAGCATCTCGGCCGGCAACGTCGTGCTGCTGATCCAGCCGCCGCGCGGCTTCGGCGAGAACCCGGTCGCGATCTACCACGACCCCGACATGGCGCCCTCGCACCACTACCTGGCCGCCTACCGCTGGCTCGGGGCGGCCGTCGAGGAGGGCGGCTTCGGCGCGCATGCCGTCGTGCACCTCGGCAAGCACGGCTCGATGGAGTGGCTCCCCGGCAAGAACGCCGCGCTGTCCGCGTCGTGCGCCACCGACGCGGCGATCGCGAACCTGCCGCTGATCTACCCGTTCCTGGTCAACGACCCGGGTGAGGGGGCGCAGGCCAAGCGCCGCGCGCACGCGACGATCGTCGACCACCTGATCCCGCCGATGGCGCGGGCGGAGACCTACGGCGACATCGCCAAGCTCGAGCAGCTGCTCGACGAGCACGCCAACATCGCGGCGATGGACCCGGCCAAGCTGCCGGCCATCCGGGCGGAGATCTGGACGCTGATGCACGCGGCCGAGATGCACCGCGACCTCGGCCTCGACGAGCGCCCGGAGGACGAGGAGTTCGACGAGTTCATCCTGCACGTCGACGGCTGGCTGTGCGAGATCAAGGACGCGCAGATCCGTGACGGCCTGCACGTCCTCGGCCAGGCGCCGCAGGGCGAGGCCCGGGTCAACCTGGTGCTGTCGATCCTGCGGGCCTCGCAAGTCTGGGGCGGCGAGACCGCCTCGGTGCCGGGGCTGCGGGCGGCGCTCGGGCTCAAGGAGGGTGCCGAGGCGACCGGAGCGGTCGACGCGATCGAGGAGCAGGCGCACGCGCTGGTGCAGCGGATGGAGGACGCCGGCTGGGACGTCGACGCCGCCACCGGGCTGCACGACGACCCCGAGGTCGTGCGGGTACTGCGCTTCGCCGCTACCCAGGTCGTGCCGCGGCTGGCCCGCACCACCGACGAGCTCGACTCGGTACTGCACGCGCTCGAGGGCGGGTTCATCCCTGCGGGCCCGTCCGGCTCTCCCCTGCGGGGACTGGTGAACGTGCTCCCGACCGGTCGCAACTTCTACACCGTCGACCCGCGCGCGGTGCCGTCCCGCCTGGCCTGGGAGACCGGGCTGGCGATGGCCGACTCGCTGATCCAGCGCTACCTCGACGACACCGGCACCTATCCCGAATCCGTGGGGCTGTCGGTGTGGGGGACCTCGGCGATGCGCACCTCCGGAGACGACATCGCGGAGGTGCTCGCGCTGCTCGGCGTACGCCCCTCGTGGGACATGGCCTCGCGCCGCGTCAACGACCTCGAGGTGGTCCCGCTCGAGGAGCTGGCCCGTCCCCGGATCGACGTGACGGTGCGGATCTCCGGCTTCTTCCGCGACGCCTTCCCGCACGTGCTCGGAATGCTGGACGACGCCGTACGCATGGTGGCCGAGCTCGACGAGCCTGCCGACCAGAACTACGTCCGGGCGCACGCCCAGGCCGACCTCGCCGAGCACGGCGACGAGCGTCGCGCCACCACGCGGATCTTCGGCTCTAAGCCGGGCTCCTACGGTGCGGGCATCCTGCAGGTCGTCGAGTCGGGCTCGTGGCGCGACGACAACGACCTCGCCGAGGTCTACACGGCGTGGGGCGGGTTCGCCTACGGGCGCGACCTCGACGGGGCACCGGCCGCCGACGACATGCGCACCAACTACAAGCGGATCAAGGTCGCGGCCAAGAACATCGACACCCGTGAGCACGACATCGCCGACTCCGACGACTACTTCCAGTACCACGGCGGCATGGTCGCCACCGTCCGCGCGCTCACCGGCTCGGACCCGAAGGCCTACGTCGGCGACTCGACGACCCCGGACGCCGTACGCACCCGGACGTTGCAGGAGGAGACCAACCGTGTCTTCCGCGCCCGCGTCGTCAACCCCCGCTGGATCGGCGCGATGCAGCGGCACGGCTACAAGGGTGCGTTCGAGCTGGCCGCGACCGTCGACTACCTGTTCGGGTTCGACGCCACCACGGGGGTGGTGCACGACTGGATGTACGACACCCTCGCCAAGGAGTACGTCCTCGACGAGACCAACCAGGCCTTCATGCGCACGTCGAACCCGTGGGCCCTGCGCGGCATCGTGGAGAAGCTGCACGAGGCCGTCGACCGCGGGCTGTGGGCCGACCCCGACGCCGAGGTGCTCGCCGCGATGCAGCAGGTCTACCTCGAGCTCGAGGGCGACCTCGAGGACCGTGCCTAGGCGGGTCCGCCTGATCGGGGTCGGCTGCGGTGACCCCGAGCAGGTCACCCTCGAGGCCGTCGCGGCGATGCGCAGCGTCGACTTCTTCGTCGTCTCGGACAAGTCCAGGACGGCGCCCGGGAACAGCGGCATGCCGGACCCGCTCGTCAACGCCCGGGAGCGGCTGCTGGACCGGCACCTGCTCGAGGAGCCGGTGATCGTGCGGGTGGAGGACCCGGAGCGGGACCGGAGCGCAGCGAGGACCTCGTCCGTGGAGTCCTACGAGAAGGTCGTGACCTCGTGGCACGACGACCGGGCGTCGGCGTTCGAGCGGGTGCTGCTGGACCACGAGGGTGACGCCGGGTTCCTGGTCTGGGGCGACCCGGCGTTCTACGACTCGACGATCCGCGTGCTGGGGTCCGTCGCGGCGCGGGGCAACGTGAGCTTCGAGATGGACGTCATCCCCGGGATCTCCTCGGTGCAGCTGCTCGCGGCCAGGCACCGGCTGGTGCTGCACGAGGTCGGCCAGGCCCTGCACGTGACCACGGGTCGCCGGCTGCGCGAGGCCGTCGCGCAGGGGCAGGACAACGTGGTGGTGATGCTCAACCGGGTGATCGAGCTCGACGGCCTGGAGGACTGGCAGGTCTGGTGGGGCGGCAACCTGGGCACCCCGTCGGAGGAGCTGGTGTCGGGGCGGGCCGGCGACGTGGTCGCCGACATCGAGGCCGCGCGGACGCGGCTCAAGGAGGCGGCGGGCTGGGTGATGGACATCTACCTGCTGCGGCGTACGACGTGAGCGCGCTGCTGGTCGCCGGCACGACCTCGGACGCCGGCAAGAGCATCGTCACCACCGGGCTGTGCCGGGCGCTGTCGCGCCGGGGCGTGAAGGTGGCGCCGTTCAAGTCGCAGAACATGTCCAACAACTCGATGGTCTGCGCCGACGGCGCCGAGATCGGCCGGGCGCAGTGGATCCAGGCCCTGGCCGCCAACGCCGAGCCGGAGGCCGCGATGAACCCGGTGCTGCTCAAGCCCGGCAGCGACCAGCGCAGCCACGTCGTCGTGATGGGGCAGCCTGCGGGCGAGGTCTCCGCCCGCGACTTCGCGACGGGCCGGGCGCACCTCGCCCGGGCGGCCTACGCGGCCTTCGACGACCTCTCCTCGCGCTTCGACGTGGTCGTCGCCGAGGGCGCTGGGAGCCCGGCCGAGATCAACCTGCGCTCGAGCGACTACGTGAACATGGGCCTGGCGCGGCACGCGTCCATCCCCACCGTCGTGGTCGGGGACATCGACCGGGGTGGGGTGTTCGCGTCGTTCTTCGGGACGGTGGCCCTCCTCGAGCCCGCGGACCAGCGGCTGCTCGCCGGGTTCGTCGTCAACAAGTTCCGTGGCGACCGGTCCCTGCTGCAGCCTGGCCTGGACACGCTGCGCGAGCTCACCGGCCGTCCGACGTACGGCGTGCTGCCGTGGCACCCCGACCTCTGGCTGGACAGCGAGGACGCGCTCGACCTCGATGGCCGCCGGGCCCGCTCGGACCGGCCCGCGCTGAGGGTCGCCGTCGTCCGGCTGCCACGGATCAGCAACTTCACCGACGTCGACGCGCTCGGCCTGGAGCCCGACCTCGACGTGGTGTTCGCCTCGGACCGGCGTGCGCTCGCCGACGCCGACCTGGTGGTGCTGCCCGGCACCCGCGCGACGATCGCCGACCTCGCCTGGCTGCGGGAGCGCGGCCTGGACCGTGCCGTGCTCGCCCACGCGGCCGCGGGTCGCCCGGTCCTCGGGATCTGCGGCGGCTTCCAGATGCTCGGCCGCACCGTCTCGGACCCGGCGGGTGTCGAGGGTGCTGCCGGTGCGGTCGTCGAGGGGCTGGGCCTGCTCGACGTCAGCACGGAGTTCGGCGCCGAGAAGGTGCTGCGGCTCTCGGCCGGGTCCGCGCTGGGGCACCCGACGACGGGTTACGAGATCCACCACGGGCGGGTCACCCGCGGCTCGTCCGCGGAGGAGTTCCTCGGGGGCGCCCGGACCGCCACCGTGCTCGGCACGATGTGGCACGGCAGCCTGGAGTCGGACGGCTTCCGCTCGGCGCTGCTGGCGTCGGTCGCGGCGCTGCGAGGCGTGCCCTGGGCGCCGTCCGGGGTGAGCTTCCCGGCCGCGAGGGCGCGGCGACTCGACCTGCTCGGGGACCTCGCCGAGGAGCACCTCGACGTCGACGCCCTGCTGGCGCTGGCCTCCTCCGGTGCCTCCTCGCTGCCCGTGCTGCCGCCCGGGGCCGACCGATGAGGGTGCTGCTGCTGGGTGGCACCGCGGAGGCGCGGGCCCTGGCCGCCGGGCTCGTGGACTCCGGGGTCGAGGTCCTCTCCTCCCTGGCGGGGCGCGTGGTCCGGCCGCGGCTGCCGGTGGGCGAGACGCGGATCGGCGGGTTCGGTGGCGCGGCCGGCCTGGCGGCGTTCCTCGAGTCCGACGAGATCGACCTCGTCGTCGATGCCACGCACCCGTTCTCGGCGCAGATCTCGGCCAACGCGGCGCAGGCGTGCGGATCGGCCTTCCCCCTGCTGCGGCTGCAGCGCCCGGGCTGGGCCCTGCGGGAGCAGGACGCCGGCTGGCACTGGGTCGACGGGCACGACGACGCAGCCGTGGCCGCCGCCGGGCTGGGGGAGCGACCTTTCCTCACCGTCGGCCGCCAGTCGCTGTCGTCCTTCGCCGGTCCCCTCACCGACCGGCCGGCGCTGGTCCGGGTCGTCGACGACCCCGCGATCGCGCTGCCCCCTCGGTGGAGGGTGCTGCACGACCGTGGCCCCTACGAGCTGCATGGTGAGGTGGCGACCATGCGCGCGCACGGGGTCGACGTACTCGTCACCAAGGACTCCGGCGGCGCGCACACCTGGCCGAAGATGGAGGCGGCCGCGGTGCTGGGCGTTCCCGTGGTCGTCGTACGACGACCCGAGGCGCCGGCCGGCGTACGCACGGTCGGCGACGTGGCCAGCGCGCTCGCCTGGGTGGACGCCCAGCGGGAGGCGCGCGGATGAAGGTGCTGGTCACCGGCGGCGTGCGCTCGGGGAAGTCGCGGCACGCGGAGGAGTTGCTGCGCGGGTACGACGACGTCACCTACGTCGCGCCCGGCCCGACCACGGCCGAGGACCCTGACCCCGACTGGGCCGCCCGGGTCGCCGCTCACCAGGACCGGCGCCCCGCCGGCTGGACGACTCTGGAGACGCGCGACCTCGTCCGGGGCCTGGGGGGTTCCGGGCCGGCGCTCGTCGACTGCCTCGGCACCTGGCTCACCGCCACGATCGACGCCGCCGGTGCCTGGGACCTGCCGTCCGAGCGCGTGCACGAGCTCGTCGGCGTACAGCTCGAGGCGACTGCCGCGGCGCTGGCGGGGGCCGCCGGTCCCGTCGTGCTGGTGACCAACGAGGTCGGGCTCGGCGTGGTGCCCGAGCATCGCTCCGGCCGCCTCTTCCGTGACCTGCTCGGCACCGTCAACCAGCGACTGGCCCAGGGTTGCGACGAGGTCCATCTCGTGGTGGCGGGACGGGTGCTGGCGCTCTGACCCCGGCGATCCGGGGGAGGGTGATCTCGAACCGGGTGGTCGCGTCGGTGCAGGCGGCCCTGACCTCGCCCCCGTGTGCCTCGACGATCGACCGCACGATCGACAGGCCCAGGCCCACACCCTGCTTCTCGGCGACCACGGCGTTGTCGCCCCGGTAGAGGCGGTCGAAGACGTGCTCGATGTCCGCATCCGCGATGCCCACGCCCTGGTTGATGACGGCCACCGTCGCCGTCTCCGCGTCACTGGTCAGGGCGACGGCGACCTCGCCCGACTCCGGTGAGAACTTCAGGGAGTTGGTGAGCAGGTTGTCGACCGCCTGCCCGAGCCGGTCGGCGTCGCCCGTCACGAAGGTGTCCTCGCTGGAGGTCACCAGGGAGAGCATCACCCGAGCCCGGCGCGCGACCGGCACGGCGGCCTCCACCGCGTCTTGCACCAGCTGGGCGAGGTTCACCCGGCCCGGCTCGATCCGGAAGGCGCCCTCGCCGATCTGCACCATGGTGAGGAGGTCGTCGACCAGCCGCAGCTCACGCCGGGCGTTGCGGATGACGACGCCGAGCAGCAAGCGGGCGTGCTGGCTGAGGTCCTCCTGGCCGAGGTCCTCGAGCAGCTCGGCGTACCCCAGCACCGAGGTGAGCGGCGTCCGGAGCTCGTGGGACACGGTGGCCAGGAAGCCGTCCTTCATGGCCTCCGCCTCGTGCGCGAGGCGCCAGCGCTCGCTGATGTCCTTCACGATGACGCGGAGCGTCAGCCCCTGGGCCGTGTGCAGGGAGCTGATCGTGACCTCGACCGGGACCACCGATGCGTCCTTCCGGACCACCTCGAGGTCGAGGGTGTGCGCCATCGAGGGCTGGTCGCCGGCGACGGCCGCGTCGTGGCAGGCCTGGAGCTGTTTCCTGAGCTCTGGCCCGTGGTGACTGGGGAAGAGCGAGGCCACGGGCTGATTGAAGAGGGTGACGTGCTCCTGCTCGAAGAGCCGGCTGGCGCCGGCGTTGGACAGGATCATCCGGCCCTCGGGAGTGCAGATCATGGTGGCGTCCGGGTTGGCCTCGAGCATGCCGCGGAGCTTGATCTCCTCCAGGCTCACGTCCCGGATGTTGCGGATGCTGGCCACCACCAGGTGCCCCTCGACCCCGTGCACGGGCGTGTTCGCCACCTGGGCCTCGAACGTCGACCCGTCCTTGCGCTCGATCCGGGTCGTCAGTCCCGCCTCCAGCGTCCGGGGCACCGGGGCGAGCGCGTACGCCGTCATCCGCGGGATGAGCTGCTCGCGAAGGGCCTCCGGGATCAGCACGAGGACCGGTTGTCCCACCAGCTCGGCGCGCGAGTAGCCGGTCGCCGCCAGCAGCCGGTCGTTGACGATGACGATGCGGGCGTGGGCGTCGTACACCGCGACCGAGTCCTGGATGACCTCGACCGCCAGCGAGAGCTGCCCGACGTCCAACCGTGCCGCGAGGTCTGTCGTAGTGTCCCTGGCCACGCGCCCCCCAGATGCTGCCGACGTGAGATGGCATGCCCGGGGTCTGGGGGCACGGAAGGTCCATGAGAGCACACGCACAGCGTGATGAGTAGCCCCCGGGGTGGACTCCTCTCTTCAGGCGGACAAGGTGGATCTCGGGCCACCTGGTGACTCGAGATCCACATCGTCCGTGTCGCGGCAGGCTCGACAGGGGATGGAGCTCCGGTGCGCCTCGATCCCACCGCCGGCTGATCAACCCGTCCTGGTCGTCCATCAGTCGCTCGATGGCGCTCAGGTCCATCCGGCGCCGGGTCTCGCCTGCTTCCATCCCGCGAGCGTCGGGGACGGGCGGGAGAACGGCCGGAGGGACCTCCGGATCTGTGCACGGAGATGAGGTGGATCCTGGGTCAGCAGGTGGCTCAGCATCCCCACCATCAGGGCTCGCCTCCCGGTCAGGCCCGGCGGGGGCGGAGGGCGAGCAGAGCCGCGGCCAGCACGGCGACTCGGTCGACGCGGCGGGCCAGGGCGGTGGCGCGGGGGATGTCGGCGGGGGTCGGGGGGCGGCCGGAGCCGAGCTGGTGGCGGTGCTCGGTGCGGTCGCCGTACTGGTTGGTCCCGCCGAGCCGGATCCCCAGTGCTCCGGCGAAGGAGGCCTCGACGGGACCGGCGTTGGGGCTGGGGTGGCCGGCGGCGTCGCGGTGCCAGGTCGCCCGGGCCGCGCGGGGGTCGGGGCCGAGCAGGGCCGCCAGCAGGGCTGTGAGCCGCGACCCCGGGAGGTTGAGCACGTCGTCGAGGCGCGCGGACGCCCAGCCGAACTCGAGGTAGCGCGTGCTCCGGTGCCCGACCATCGCGTCCAGGGTGTTCGCGGCGCGGTAGCCGAGCAGGCCGGGGACCCCCCAGAGGCCGCCGAGGACCAGCGGCGCCACCACGGCGTCGGAGGTGTTCTCGGCGACGGACTCCACGACCGCGCGCGCCACCTCGTCCGGCGACAGGCTGGTGGTGTCGCGGCCGACCAGGTGGGTGAGGCGCTGCCTCGCCTCGGGGAGCCGGCCGTCGTCGAGCAGCCGCGAGACCGCGAGAGCCTCCCGTTCCAGCGACGACCCGCCGAGCACGGCCCAGGTCGTCAGGGCCGTCGCGGCCGCCTGCAGCACCGGTCGCCCGCGGGTGCCACGTTCCACCAGCAGTCCCGAGAGCACGGAGGTCCCCACCAGCACCGAGGTGTGCACGACGCCGCGCCCCCGCGACGCGGCGTACAGCCGGGTCTCCACGACCGCCGCCAGCGTGCCGAAGCCGGCGACGGGGTGGAACCGCGCCGGGTCGCGTACGACGAGGTCCGCCCCGAAGCCGACCACCAGCCCCACCGCGCGGGCGGTCCCGCTCACGAGAACACCACCAGCAGCGCCGCCAGGGCGAGCTCCATCGCGGCCCCGAACACGTCGCCGGTGACACCGCCGAACCTCCGGACCGTACGACGGACCAGCACCAGCACCACCACGACGGCCACCGCCGCCGCGAGCAACCCGCGCCACCACGCGAAGCCGACCCAGTCGGCGACCAGGGCAGCCAGCAGCGCAGCCAGCAACCACACCGACAGCGCGAGGGCGCGCGAAACCGTCTGCGTGTAGGTCACCCCCAACCCGTCCGCCCGGGCCCCGCGAACCCCGCGCGCGCAGGTGATCACCAAGGCACACCGCGACAGGCAGACCAGGAGCCCGGCCAGGAGGAAACCGCGGTCGAGCACGAGCAGGGAGGCCAGTCCGGCCACCTGCAACCCGAGCACCACCACCACGGCGACGACGCCCGCGGGCCCCGACGTCCCGGACTTCATCACGGCCAGCGACCGCTCCGGGGAGTACGACGAGGTCAGTCCGTCGACCACGTCGGACAGCCCGTCCCAGTGCAGCGCGCGACTGCCGGCGGCGAGCGCTCCCACGGCCAGGAACGCGGCGACGAGCGGCGCCAGGTCGAGGCGGAGCGCCAGCCAGCCGATCAGCCCGACCATGAGGCCGAGCGGCAGCACCGCGAGCGGGGCGAGCGCCATCGCCCGTCCCGCCGTACGACGGTCGACCGTGACCGGGCCACCCACGGGCACCGCGGTGAGCGTCCCGACCGCGAGCCGCCAGGCGTCGAGCACCGTCAGCCGAGCTCGGAGAGCAGCGCCACGTCGCGCAGGACGGCGACGGCGCTGCGGAGCACGGGTACTGCGGCGACCGCGCCGCTGCCCTCGCCCAGCCGCAGGCCCAGGTCGAGGACCGGCTCGAGGCCGAGCTTGAACAGGGCGAGCGACTGCGCCGGCTCGGTCGAGCGATGGCCCGCGGCGAACCACGCGGCCGCGCCCGGCGCGATCCGGTCGGCGGTCAGCGCGCACGCGACCGACATCAGCCCGTCGAGCAGCACCGGCACGCCGGCCTCGGCCGCGGCGACGAGATATCCGGTGGCCGCCGCGAGGTCGGCGCTGCCCAGGGCGGTCAGGGTGGCGACGGGGTCCTCGGTGCGCCGGCCGGCGCGGCCCAGCGCCGTGTCGATGACGGCCTGCTTGTGCAGCAGACCCGGGTCGTCGACGCCCGTGCCGCGACCGGTCACCTCGGACGCCGGGAGCCCCAGCGCCGCAGCGACCAGGGCCGCGGCCGGGGTGGTGTTGCCGATGCCCATGTCGCCGCTGAGCAGCAGCTGCGCGCCGGCCTCGATCTCCTCGCGGGCGACGGCCCGGCCGACCTCGAGGGCCTGCGACGTCTCCTCCGGGGTCAGCGCGTCCTCGAGGTGGATGGCCCCGCTGCTGCGTCGTACCTTGTGCGCCGTGACGTCGGCCGGCACCCCGTCGAGGTCGTCGTCGACACCGATGTCGAGCACGCGGACGTGCACGCCGTGGGCGGCGGCCAGCGCGGAGACCCCGGCCCGGCCGGTGACGAAGGTGCGCACCATCGCGGCGGTGATCTCGGGCAGGAACGCCGACACCCCGTGCCGTGCGACGCCGTGGTCACCCGCGAAGATCACCAGCCGCACGTTGGCCAGCGGCTCGGGAGGAACCGCGCCCTGCGCGCTGGCGAGCCAGACGGCCAGGTCGCCGAGGCGGCCCAGCGCGCCAGGGGGCGTGGCGAGTCCGGCCAGGCGCTCCGCGGCGGCTTCCCGGGCCTGCGCGCTGGGCGGGGCGACGTCGCCCTCGGTGGGGGCGTTGGCGATGGGGTGCGACATGGGAGTCCTCTCGGGGTTGGTCAACGCAGGGCCTCTCGGAGGTCGCGCGAGCGGACCTCGAGAGCGTTCAGCAGGGGCTCGGTCTGCTCGGGAGAGCGCACGGCGATCCGCACCCAGGACGGACCGAGGCCGGGGAAGGTGTCGGCGCGTCGTACGGCGATGCCGGCGTGCCGCAGCCGCTGGTGCACGCCCTCGCCCACGCGGGCCAGCACGAAGGGGGCCGACGACGCGACGAGCTCGATGCCCCGGCTCCTCAGGGCCTCCTCGAGCGACCTTCGCCAACCAGAGATGACGTCCGCGCGCCTGGCCGACTCGATCACGGCGACGTCGGAGGAGCAGGCCACCATCGCCGCCGCCGCGGTGGCGGACACCGACCACGGCACCTGGCCGCGTCGCAGCGCGGCGACCGTCTCCGCGGCGCCGAGCGCGTAGCCGGCGCGGACACCGGGGATCGACCAGTGCTTGGTGAGGCTGCGGACGACCAGCAGCCCGGGAAGTGGCTCGGGCGCCACGGACTCGGGCTCGCCGGGCACCGCGTCCATGAACGCCTCGTCCACCACCACGAGCCGGTGGGGGCGCAGCAGCGCCCTGACCGTCGCGGCCGCGTGCAGGGTGCCGGTCGGGTTGGTCGGGTTGCCGAGCACCACGAGGTCGGCGTCCTCGGGAACGTCGGTGGGGTCGAGCGTGAAGCCGGTCCGCTCGTCGCAGAGCACGGTGGTGACGGTGTGGCCGGCCTGCTCGAGCGCGGCGTGCGGCTCGGTGAACTGCGGGTGCACGACCACCGGTCGCCGCCAGGGACGCAGCCGGGCGACCAGGGAGAACGCCTCCGCGGCCCCGGCGGTGGCGAGCACCTCATCGGGGTGGCGCCCGTGGCGGTGGGCGATCGCGTGCTCTGCGTGCTCGGCGCTGGGGTAGTGGCCGAGGTCCTCCAGGCTCGCACCCAGCGCCGCGTCCAGCCAGGCCGGGCGGGGGCCGGCGTAGACGTTCACGGCGAGGTCGAGGAGGCCGGGTCCTGTCTCCGCGTCGCCGTGGTGGCGGAGGGGGTCGGCGGGTCGTGCTGGGTGCGGGAGTGGTCTCGAGTGGTCGCTCGCTGCTCGACCAGCGGTCTGGTGGGGCGTCGCCGCGTGGGCGGCGTCGGCGAAGCGCTGGGCGAGGTGGGGGTGGCCGGCCCAGTGGGTGTGCAGGTACGACGCGTGCAGGGTCGGCGTCGCGAAGCCCACGGCCCGGTCGTCGATCGACCAGGCGGGCAGCGGCCCGGCGACCGGGTCGACGTGGGTGCGGTGGAACTCGTGACCGGTGACCACCTCGCCGGCGCGGGTCAGCAACGAGTCGCCGGTGGAGAGGACGGTGGGATAGCTCAGGGTGAGGCGCGGCGTCATCGCGGCCGTGGCGTCCAGCGCGCCGACCATCGGCTCGTCGTCGACCGAGGAGCAGAGGTAGAGCAGCCCGGCGCACTCGGCGACCGTCGGCACGCCGGCGGTGATCGCCGCCGCGAGGTCCCGCCGCAACGAGGCGTTGGCGGAGAGGCCGGTCGCGTAGACCTCCGGGAAGCCGCCGCCGAGGTAGATCGCGGACGTGCCGCTCGGGAGCGCGTCGTCGTGCAGCGGGTCGAAGGTGACGACCTCGCACCCGGCGGCGCGCAGCAGCTCCTCGGTCTCGGTGTAGCGGAACGTGAACGCCCGCCCGCCGGCCATCGCCACGAGCGGCCGGTGCGAGCCGGCGCCGGTCATCTCCCGCAACGGGTCCCACGGGTCCTCGTGCAGCGCAGGAGCGGTCCGGGCGAGCTCCAGCACCCGCTCGAGGTCGACGGTCTCGGCCACCCGCTCGGCCAGCCGGTCCAGCGCGTGCGCCGCCTCCTCACGCTCGGCGGCCGGCACCAGGCCCAGGTGCCGCGAGGGCGCGGACACGCTGTCGTCGCGGGCGATCGTGCCGAGGATCGGGAGGTCGATGGTGCCGGCCACCTCGGCCGCGTGGCGTGGTGAGCCGGCCTTGTTCAGGATCACGCCGGCGATCTCGACGGTCGGGTCGAAGGTGGCCATCCCGTGCACGACGGCCCCCACCGACCGGGAGGCCCGGGAGATGTCCACGACCAGCACGATCGGCGTACGGGTCAGGGCCGAGACGTGGGCGGTGGAGGCGAAGCCGTCGGCGCCGACCTTGCCGTCGTACAGGCCCATCACGCCCTCGACCACGGCGACGTCGGCGCCCCGGGCACCATGCAGCAGCAGGGGTACGACGCGCTCCTCGCCGACCAGGTGCGGGTCCAGGTTGCGGCCGGGCCGGCCGCACGCGAGGGCGTGGTAGCCGGGGTCGATGTAGTCGGGACCGACCTTGTGGCCGCTCACGACGTGGCCGGCCCGGGTGAGCGCGGCCATCAGGCCCGTGGCGATCGTCGTCTTCCCCTGGCCCGTCGAGGGAGCGGCGACCACGATACGCGGCAGGCTCACCATTCGATGCCCCGCTGACCCTTCTGACCGCGGTCCATCTGGTGCTTGACCTTGGTCATCTCGGTGACCAGGTCGGCGACCTCGATCAGCCTGGGGTTGGCACGCCGGCCGGTGACGACGACGTACTGCCGCCCGGGCCGGTTCGCCAGGGTCTCCACGACGTCGTCGACGTCGACCCAGCCCCACTCCATCGGGTAGGTGAACTCGTCGAGCACCAGCAGGTCGTGGGTCTCCTCAGCCAGCCGGCGCTTGATCTCGGCCCAGCCCTCGGCGGCCTCGGTGGCGTGGTCGGCCTCGTCGCCCTCCTTGCGCGACCAGGACCAGCCGGCTCCCATCTTGTGCCACTCGACCGGGCCGCCCTCGCCGGTCTCCTCGTGCAGCGCACCGAGCCGTTCGAGCACGGTCTGCTCGCCGATCCGCCACTTGGCGGACTTCACGAACTGGAAGACACCGACGTTCCAGCCCTGGTTCCACGCGCGGATGGCGAGGCCGAAGGCCGCGGTGGACTTCCCCTTGCCGTCGCCGGTGTGCACCATCAGCAGCGGCTGGTTGCGGCGCTCGCGGGTGGTCAGCCCGTCATCGGGTACGGCGACCGGCTGTCCCTTGGGCATCAGGCCACCCGCCCGTCGCGCGCCACGCTGGTCAGCCCGGCGGCGCTCACCTCGCCCATCGGCACGTGCTCGGCGAGCAGGTGCCCGGCGAGCTCGCCGGCCAGGCCCAACCGGAAGGAGCCGGTCTCGCAGTCGACGACCAGCGCGGCGATGCCCTGGCCGGCCAGGTGGTGCGCGGCGCGACGCGAGCGCGCGACAGCGTCCTGTCCCGCGGTCGCGCGGCCGTCGGTGACGACCACGAGCAGCGGTCGTCGACGCGGATCGCGGACCCGTTCGAGGTCGAGCACGCGGGCGGCCTCCAGGAGGCCCTCGGCCAGCGGCGTCCGGCCGCCGGCGGGGAGCTCCTGGAGACGGGTGGCGGCGATGTCGACCGAGTGCGTCGGGGGGAGCACGAGCTCGGCCCGGTCGCCGCGGAAGGTCACCAGCCCGACCTTGTCGCGGCGGCGGTAGGCGTCGAGCAGCAGCGAGAGGATCGCGCCCTTCACCTGCTCCATCCGCTTGCGTGCGGCCATCGACCCGGACGCGTCCACGCAGAACAGGATCAGGTTCGACTCCTGGCCCTCGCGGGTGGCCACGCGGAGGTCCTCGGGGCGGAACCGCAGCGTGCCCGTCGTACGGCCCCGGGCGAGCTGGTGCGGTGCGGCCGCCCGCACGGTCTCGGTCAGGTGGATCGCGCCGCCCTCCCCGCCGGCCCGCCGGGCGCCGATCCGGCGGCCCGACTCGGTCACCGCGCGACTGCGCTTGCCCGCCTCGCCCTGGCCGGTCCCGCGCACCCGGAACAGCTTGGTTTTGTAGGGATCCCCGGCCGCTACCTGGCTCTCCGCGGAGTCCTCCGAAGCGGCGTTCCTCGGAGCAGCGTCACCCGGTCCGGTCGCCGGGGGAGCCGCATCGTCTGACGTCCGTGGCTCCTCCCCCGGGACGTCATGCGTCTCGGTGTCAGTAGCAGCCGCTTCGTCTGACGTCCCGGGGTCGTCGCCGGATGCGGGGGGCTGGTCGTCCGACGGCAGCCCCGGGTCGTCCGAGCCTTCGGGCTCCCGGGGGTCAGGATCGGGCTCGTCGTCGCCCAGCACCTGGTCGAGCAGGTCCTCGTCGAGGCCGGGGGCGTCGAAGGGGTTGCGGCGACGGCGGTGGGGGAGCGCCAGCCGGGCGGCGGCGCGGATGTCGTCGCGGGTCACCGTCGAGCGCTCGTGCCAGGCCGCGTGGGCGACCGCCGTGCGCGCGGTGACGATGTCGGCGCGCATGCCGTCCACCTCGAAGGCCGCGCAGACCTCGGCGATCTTGAGCAGGGCCGCGTCGGAGAGGTGTACGTCGGCCACCAGCTTCTGCGCCGCCAGGATCCGGTCGGTCAGCGCCCGTTCGTCGTCGGCCCAGCGTCCCGCGAATCCGTCGGGGTCCGCGTCGTAGGCCATCCGGCGGCGGACCACCTCGACCCGCAGCGCCGGGTCACGAGGCGCTGCGACCTCGACGGTCAGGCCGAACCGGTCCAGCAGCTGGGGTCGGAGCTCGCCCTCCTCGGGGTTCATCGTCCCCACGAGCACGAAGCGCGCGGCGTGCTCGACCGAGACTCCGTCGCGCTCCACGGTCGAGCGCCCCATCGCCGCGGCGTCGAGCAGCAGGTCGACGAGGTGGTCGTGCAGCAGGTTGACCTCGTCGACGTAGAGGATGCCGCGGTGGGCGCGCGCCAGCAGCCCGGGCTCGTACTCCGCGCGCCCCTCGGACAGGGCCCGCTCGAGGTGCAGCGACCCGAGCACGCGGTCCTCGGTGGCCCCGACCGGGAGCTCGACCAGGCGTACGGCGCGGGGCTCGGTCGGCGCGTCCACGGCGAACGGCCCGTCGGGCGACAGCGGCTCGCGGTCACGCGGGTCGGTGGAGAACCGGTCTCCGGAGACGACCTCGATGGGGGGCAGCACGGCGGCCAGGGCGCGGACGATGGTCGACTTCGCCGTACCCTTCTCGCCGCGCACGAGCACCCCGCCGACCTCGGGCGAGATCGTGGTGAGCACCAGGGCCAGCGCCATGTCCTCGGACCCGACGACCGCACTGAAAGGAAACTGCTGTGGCATGGAGGCTCCCGCTCGTCGCCAGCGAATACGTAGGCGCGAGGCCGGTCTTCGGACTTCCCGGATCGACGTCTCGCGACGTCGTCCAGGTCACCGCAGCGGGCCTGTGCCGGACTTTCACCGGCTTCCCAGATTCTCCCGTCAGCCCCGCCTCCCGGCCGGACCTCGGGGCACCTCGTGCCTGTCGGGGCTCACGATAGCGTTGCCGACCATGACCTCCCACGGCCGACCACGGATCACGGTCGTCGGCATCGGCGCCGGCGGCTGGTCGGACCTCACCGAGTCGAGCCGGGGCGCGGTGCTCGCGGCCCCCGTGGTGATCGGTGGGGTCCGCCACCTGGCGATGCTGCCCGACCGGCCGGACCAGGCCCGGGAGTCGTGGCCCTTCCCGCTGCGCGCCGGCCTGCCGGACCTGCTGGCCCGCCACGAGGACAGCGCGATCGTCGTGCTGGCCTCCGGCGACCCGCTCGTCTCGGGCATCGCCACCACGCTGATCGCGCTGGTCGGCGAGCACGCGGTGCGCGTGGAGCCTGCGCTCTCCTCGGTCGCCCTGGCGCGGGCGCGGATGGGCTGGCCGGCCGAGGTGGCCGAGCTGGTCAGCCTGGTCGGCCGGGACCCCCGTGCGGTGCTGCGCACCCTCTCCCCGGGCCACCGTGTGCTGGTGCTGTCCTCGGGTGCCGACACCCCGGCGGAGGTGGCCGGCCTGCTCCGCGAGGCGGGGTACGGCGCCAGCCGCCTGGTCGTGCTCGGTGACCTCGGTGCTCCCGACGAGTCCCGGACCGAGGGCGTCGCGGACACCTGGTCGCACGGCAGCCCCGCGCTCAACGTGATCGCCCTGACCCTCGCCGGCCCCGTCGTGGGGCCGCGCACCGGCGGCCTGCCCGACGAGGCGTTCGCGCACGACGGGCAGCTGACCAAGCGTGACCTGCGTGCCTCGGCGCTGGCTCGGCTCGCCGCGCAGCCGGGGGAGCTGCTGTGGGACGTCGGCGCGGGCGCGGGATCGGTCGGCATCGAGTGGATGCGCGCTCATCCGACCTGTTCCGCGATCGCCGTGGAGCACGACGAGGCGCGGGCCGCCCGGATCGCCGAGAACGCCGGCCGGCTCGGCGTACCCACCCTGCGATTGGTGCTGGGTCGTGCGCCCGAGGCGCTGAAGGACCTGCCCTCGCCGGACGCGATCTTCGTCGGTGGCGGCGCCACGGTCCCCGGCCTGGTGGAGGCCTGCCTCGACGCACTGCGGCCCGGCGGCCGGCTCGTCGTCCACGGCGTGACGCTGGAGACCGAGTCGCTGCTGGCCGCGTCGTACGCCCAGCACGGGGGCGAGCTCACCCGCATCTCCGTCGAGCACGCCGCGCCGATCGGGTCGTTCACCGGCTGGACCCCCGCCCGCGCCGTCACCCAGTGGGCGGTCAGCCGATGACGGTCCACTTCGTCGGAGCCGGCCCGGGGGCCGCCGACCTGCTGACCCTGCGCGCGGCCGACCTGCTGGCCGAGGCGGACGTGGTGCTCTACCCGGGGACCTACCTCGACGAGGGCTTCCTGGTGCACTGCTCCCCGGACGCCGAGATGGTCGACACCCAGGACCTCGATCTCGACCAGATCATGGCCCACCTCCTCGACGCCGACCGGGACGGGCTCGAGGCCGTCCGGCTCGTCTCGGGAGACCCGTCGGTCTACTCGGCGCTGTCCGAGCAGACCCGCCGGCTCGACGAGGCCGGGGTCCGGTGGGACGTCACGCCCGGTGTCCCGGCGTACGCCGCGGCGGCCGCGCGGGTCGGCCGCGAGCTGACCGTCCCGCTGGTGGCCCAGTCCGTCGTCCTCACCCGGGCGCAGGCGCGCTCGACCGCGAAGCCCGGGACCGAGGCCCTCCGGCACTACGCGGCCACCCGCGCCACCCTGGTGGTGCACCTGGCGATCACCCGGATCCGCGAGGTGATGGCTGAGCTGGCGGCCGACTACGGACCCGACTGCCCGGTGATCGTCGTCCACCGCGCCAGCCAGCCTGGCGAGATCGTGCTCCTCGGCACCGTGGCCGACATCGCCGACCAGGTCGAGGACGAGGGCCTCCGCCAGGCCGCCGTCATCCTGGTGGGCCGAGCCCTGGACCCGCGCGGGGGTGGCGAGTCGTTTCTCTACGACCCCGACCGGGATCGCTCGGTCAAGCGCTGACCGCGGGCTCCACCACCACCGTCGTACGCCGGGTGGTCTCCATGGCGAACGCCGCCACCGCCGCCACCAGCGAGACCCCGACCACGACGAGCCACGCCGAGGTGATCTTGTCGACGGGCGCCGCGGAGCCGGCGAAGATGCTGACCAGCACGCTCACTCCGAGCACGAGCCCCAGCTGGCGCGACATGGAGATCACCCCGCCCCCGGTGGAGGCCTGCTCGGGAGGCAGGGTCGACGTCGCCGCGGCGATCAGGTTGGGCATCACCAGGCCGACCGCGACGCCCATCAGGGCCCAGCCGGGCAGGAACGTGGTCCAGTACGACGGGCTGGTGCTCACCGACACCGCCATCACGCCCGCGCCCAGCGCACTGACCAGGCTGCCGGCCGTCACCAGCCGGCTGGCGCTGCTCCGCGAGAACAGCCGCTGCGACACGATCGAGGTGATCGGCACGAGCAGCGGCCCGAGGGCGATCGCGAAGCCGGTGCGCAGCGCCGAGTAGTCCCACACCTGCTGCATCCACAGGATGCCGCCGAGCAGGCTGACCCCGAAGCCGGTGTTGAACACGAGCGTGGCCACGTTGGCCCAGGAGAAGGCCCGCACCCTGAGCAGGGCAGGGTCGATCACCGGTGAGGCGTGGTGGGTGGTCTGTCGCGCGAAGACGCCGAGGCCGACCACGGCGACCGCGAACGACGCGAGCACCGCGGTGCTCGCCCACCCCCAGTCGGGGCCCTCGACCAGGCCGAGGACCAGGGCGCCGACCGCCGCCGCCAGCACCAGCGCGCCGGTGAGGTCGGGCCGTGGCGCCCCGACGTTGTGGCGCACGTCGGGCACGAACCGCAACGCAGTCACCACGAGCAGCACGCCGCCCGGCACGTTGATCCAGAACGCCCAGTGCCACGACAGCTGCACCAGGCCGCCACCCACCGCGGGACCGAACGCCGCAGCCAGGGCGCCGGTCGTGGCCCACAGGCGGGCAGCAGGGGCCTTGCGCTCGGGCGGCAGCGCGGCCAGCAGCAGCCCGAGGCTGGCGGGCGTCATCGCCGCGGCGCCGACGGCCTGCAGCCCGCGGAAGGCGACCAGCTCCCACACGCCGGTGCTCAGCGCGCAGGCGGCGCTGGCGACGGTGAACAGGGCCATGCCGGCGACGAAGCCGTTCTTCCGGCCGTAGCGGTCGGTGAGCCGGCCCATCGGCACCAGCAGGGCCGCGAACAGCACGGCGTAGGCGTTCAGGACCCAGCTCAGCTGCGACAGCGACGGGGCGTCACCACGGGTCGCGAAGTCGCGCCCGATGTCGTCGAACGCCACGTTGACGATGAACAGGTCCACACCGGTGAGGAAGGCGGAGCCGACCAGGATCGCGGTGACGGCCGACGCTCGACGCTGACTCTTGGTATCCATAGCCAGGACTCTAGGGCCCTGACTTCAGATAAGGCAAGTCAGCGTCTATGATCGATGAATGCCCGTCCAGACCGCCGGAGGCCTCGCCCGTCGAGGAGACACCCCACTCGGGGACCGTTGCCCGCTCGACCGCGCGATGCAGGTCGTGGGCAACCGTTCGGCGGTCCTGCTCCTGCGTGAGGTCTTCTACGGCGCCACCAGGTTCGACTCCCTGGCGCGGCGGGTCGGCGTCACCGAGGCGGTGGCGGCCCGGTGGCTCAAGGAGCTCGTGGCCGCCGGCGTCCTGGAGAAGGTGCCCTACCAGGAGCCAGGCCAGCGCACCCGGCACGAGTACGCCCTGACGGACGCGGGTCACGCCCTGATGCCGGTGGTCATCGGACTCCTCGAGTGGGGCGCGGCCTGGACCGACCCGCACCCGCGCGGTGAGCTGCGCGTCACCCACCGCGACTGCGGCGAGTCCGTGGCCGTCGAGGTCCGCTGCGCCGCGGGCCACGACGTGCCCGAGGACGAGATCGTCGTGACGGGCCGCGTCACTCGCTGACGTAGCGGGGGGTCCACACCCTGCCCGCCGCTGTCACGCGGGTGCTGCTGGCGCCGATGATCAGCAGGCAGAGCATGTCGATGGACCCCGCGTCGAGCTCGGCCAGCGTCGTCACGGTGAGGGACTCCTCCGCCCGGCCGATGTCGCGACCCACGACCACGACGGTCTCGGCGCTGCGGTGCTCGAGCAGGATCTTCTGTGCGCGGACCACCTGCTCGGTGCGCGAGCGCGACGCGGGGTTGTAGACCGCCAGCACCAGGTCGGCCTCGGCGATGGCGCGCAGCCGCTGCTCCACCACGGCCCACGGCTTCAGCCGGTCGGACAGGCTGACGACGGCGAAGTCGGCCCCGATGGGCGCGCCGGCCCGGGCCGCGACGGCCTGGACGGCGCTGAGCCCCGGCAGCACCCGGATCGCCACGTCGGCGTACGCCGGGTCCTGGGCCGCCTCGAAGACCGCCGAGGCCATCCCGAAGACCCCCGCGTCCCCACCGGAGACGACGGCGACCCGCTCCCCGCGCCGGGCGAGGTCCAGGGCCAGCCGCGCGCGGTCGACCTCCACCGTGTTGCCGGAGACGTGCCGCTGCAGGCCTGCCCGCTGCGGCACCCGGTTGACGTACGACGAGTACCCGACGACGTGCTCGACGTCGGCCAGCGCCGCGCTCACCTCCGGGGTGATCCAGTGGTCGGGACCCGGGCCCAGCCCGACGACCAGCACCTCGGCCCCCGGCGTCGACGCCTCCGGAGCCGGGGCCACCTGGCGCCGGCCGGTCGGCTCCTCGTGCACCGAGTCACCCGGCACCACGATCAGCGAGAAGTAGGGCACGGTGGCGGGATCGACGTCCGCGACCGGCAGCCAGCGCTCGGCGGGCATCGACGCCCGCTCGACGTACAGCGCGTGCTCGAGCCGCCCGGACTGGGCGAGCGCCGACCTGACGGCCGGGAACGTACGACGGCCCAGCTTCATGATGATCGCGCCGTCGGTGTCGGCCAGCCGGCGTGCGAGCTCGGGCTCGGCCAGCGTGCCGGGCAGGACGGTGAGCACGTCGGTCTGCCGCACCAGGGGCGAGGCGACGGTGGCGGTGGCCGCGGCGAACGCCGGTACGCCGGGCACCACCTCGGTCTCGAAGCGGCCCGCGAGCCGGTCGTGCATGTACATGTAGGACCCGTAGAAGAGCGGGTCCCCCTCGGCCAGCAGCACGACGGTGCGTCCCGCCGCGAGGTGCACGGCCAGCCGCTCGGCGGACTCCTCGTAGAACTCCTGCATCGCCCCGGCGTACCCACCCGGGTGGTCGGTGGGGCCCGTGGTCACGGGATAGCGGAGCACCTCCTCGACGGCGCCGGCCGGGATCAGGTCGGCTGCGATCCGGCGGGCGTTCGAGTCCTTGCCGACGCCGGCGTGGTAGGCGACCACGTCGGCGCTGCCGATGAGACGGGCGGCCTTCAGGGTGACCAGCTCGGGGTCGCCGGGGCCGACCCCGACGCCGTAGAAGCGGCCGCTGCTCACTCGTCCTCCTGGGCCAGGGCGTTGACGGCGGACGACGTCATCGCGGAGCCGCCCCGCCGCCCGCGCACGGTGACGAAGGGGATGTCGATGCCGTGGTCGTCGGCGAACGAGGCGAGGGCAGCCTTCGACTCGGCAGCCCCGATGAACCCGACGGGGCAACCGACGATCGCGGCCGGTCGGGGGGCGCCGTCGATGATCATCTCGAGCAGGTGGAACAGGGCCGTCGGGGCGTTGCCGATCGCCACCACGGCCCCCTCGAGCAGGGGCTCCCAAAGCGAGACGGCTGCCGCGGTCCGGGTGGTGTGCCAGGTCTTCGCCAGCCCCGGCACGCGGTCGTCGGTGAGGAAGCAGTGCACCTCGTTGTCGCTGGGCAGCCGGCCGGCCGTGATGCCCATCGCCACCATCCGGGCGTCGGTGATGATCGGCGCCCCGGCCCTCAGCGCGGCGCGGGCGGCACCCACCAGACGGGGATGGATCACCAGGTCGGGGACGAGGTCGACCTGCCCGGTGCCGTGGATCATGCGTACGGCGAGCTTCTCGGCCTCCGACGGGACGGTGTCCAGGTCCGCCTCCCGCCGGATCATCGCGAACGAGTCCAGGTAGATCGCGGGACCGTCCGCGACGTAGTCGTAGTGCCGGCTCGGTGGGGTCGGCGCGCTCATCGGTCGCCTCCCGCCACCAGGACACCGTGCCAGGGTGTCACCACCAGGTCCCGCCCGGCAGCCCGCTCGACCAGGTGGCCGACGAGGTGCTGGTCGAGGACTCCGTCGGGCACCGGCACGTGCTCGGCGCCCCCGACCGGGCCGAACGGGGTCGCCGGAGCGGTGACGTCGGTGCGCGGGTCGGCCGGGGCCGGCGACGCCAGCGGCGAGCCCAGCTCGTCGACGTGCCACGGCGCGCTCGGTCCGTCCCCGCGGGCCCGGACGAACTCCCGGGCCAGGTCGACCAGGTGCCCGGCCAGGTCACGGACGTCGACGACCGCACCCCACGTGTGCGAGCCCAGGCGGACCTGGGCCGTCGTGGCGTCCAGGGCCACGGCGCCGAGGTCGGTGGTCCGGCCGCCGAGGTCGCCCCGGCCGTCGTCGAGGACGAACAGGAAGCGGCCGGGCAGCGAGGACAGCGTCGGGTCGGCGCACAGCCGTCGGTCCAGGTCGTCTGCGACCTCGCGCAGGTCGGCCCGGCCACCGGAGATCCCGCTCAGCGGCGACATCATGATGTTGCGCACCAGCTCGTGGGTGCGCGACGGCAGCAGGCCGGTGCCCTCGATGGCCGACACCACGTCGGCGGGCAGACCCTCGCCCGTGGACGGGAGGCTGCGCAGCTGGAGGTTGGCCCGGCCCGTGAGGTGGAGCCGGCCGTCGCCGTACGCCCGCGCGACCTCCGCGAGCCCGGTCAGCTGGGCCGGAGCGACGCGGCCGCCCACGAGCCGGATCCGGACCAGGGCGCCGTCGTCGGCCGGCCACGGTCGGAGCACACCGGGACACAGGTCGCGACGAGTGCGCTCGGCAGCTGGTGATCCCTGCACGACGATCCTTCGAGGTCTGGGCTCGTGCGCGAAGCCCGTGGTGACCTCACGGCAGGCGCCGCAAGGGCCAGCAGGTCTTCGGACTCGGGATCACCCGGACCGGAACACCTTCCCGGACTGTTCGTCCAGTGGCCTGTCGTGAGACAGAGTTCCGCCCGTCACCCACACCGCTGCGCGTCAGTCCCGGAGTCGCACCGGGTTCCCTGACCCCCACGGGCGAACCGTGGCGGTCGACTGGCAGGGGTCACGCTACCCCGCCCACCTCGGGCGAGACCACACAGTTGGCGGGTGTGTGGCTCGCCCGAGGCCCCTGGGGCCGAAGGACCCATGACCCCCGTCTGCGAGCTCACACCAAGTGGAGGGAGTGTGGCTCGCTCGGGTCCCCGGGCAGTCGGGCTGGAATGAGGCTGGCGCGTGACGCAGGCACAGCGAGGTGGACACCCGGTCGCGCGCAGGGAAGACCCCGGCCGGCTGGTGCTCCTCGAAATCGCGCACGGACTGCCCCAAGATTGCGTGGTCTTCTAGCGATCGCAGCGGGGTCCGGGCTGCTGCGCCCCATGGGCGCAAGACGGGTCCGACCCGTCCCGGGTGAGATTACGGGAGCCCCACCGGTTTGGCCAGAGCGAGAACCGAGGAAAGCCGGGTCAGCGCCCGCCCTTGACGTGCCGTTCGGCGAGCACGGCGTCGGCCAGATGGGGCGGGTGCACGACGCCGTGGGCGAGGTCGCTCAGCTTGACGTTGTGGCTGCGCGCGTAGGAGCGGAGCAGGTTGAAGGTCTCGTCCATCCGCAGGTTGCCGCGCTCGGACAAGATGCCCTTGGCCTGCTCCACCACGATCCGGGTGTTCAACGCCCGTTGGAGGTTCTCCGCGAGCAGCGACGAGCGGTGCAGCGAGCGCTGCTGGAGGATGCCGATGGTGGCGACGTCGGCCAGGGCCTTGGCGATGACCCGGTCCTGCTCGCCGAGCGCGTTGCGCTCGGACCCGAACAGGTTGAGCCCGCCGATGGTGGCCTCGCGCAGCCGCATCGGGAAGGCGTAGACCGAGCTGAACCCGTCCGCGGTGGCGCGGTCCGCGAAGGTCGGCCACCGGTCGCGAGTCTTCTCGATGTCGTGCACGACGATCGACTGGCCGGTCTGGACCGCCTCGAAGCAGGGACCTTCGCGGGTCTGCACCTGGAGCAGCTCGAGCAGCCGGGCCTCCTCGCTGGAGGAGGCGACGCGCTGCAGGTTGCCGTGCCCGTCGTTGAGCAGCATGCCGGCCTCGTCGACGTCGAGCAGCTCGAGGCAGGTGTTCATCAGGCCGTCGAGGACCTCGACCACGTCGTAGTCGTCGACGAGCGTGTCGGCCAGGTCCACGAAGCGCTGGGCCAGCCGGGCCTGCTTCTGCAACATGTTGTCCGGGGTCATCCGTCCTCCTTCGACAGGCGGCGACGTCGCTGCACGATGGCATCGGCCAGCTCGTCCACGCTCAGCCCGTCCGCGTAGGCGGCGGCCCGCAGCCGCAGCAGGGCCTGGTCGATCGGGATGCCGAGCTGGACCATCACCATCCCCGCCGCCTGGTGGACGCGCATGGGGTCGATCTGCAGGTCGTTGTTCGAGATCGTGCCGGTCGGGTCGGCCAGCCGGAGCGCCACTGCATCGGCGGTCACCCGGCCGTGCGACACGTGCTCCGGGCTGAGCGCGCCGGCCTCGAGGCGGTAGAGGCTCAGCGCCCCGAGCCGGGAGGCCCCGAGCAGCAGCGGGAAGGCGAAGGCCGCGTGCACCCCGAGGCCGATCGCCTCGCGGGCGAAGGTGGGCCAGCGGCTGAGGGCGGTGTCGCGCACGTCGCCGAGGTCGGGGACCAGGACCACCGCCCCGGACGCCGAGGCCGCGACGCCGGGCCCCTCGCCGAGGGTCTGCTGGAGGTCCTCGGCGCTTCTGGCGTACCGGTCCGAGGCGTGCGCAGTGATTCCCTGGCCGCCGTCGGTCGTCATCATCACGCCACAGCCGGTGACCCCGGTGGCGCTCACGACCTCGTCGCACAGCCACACGAGCTGCTCGTCGATCTGGCTCGAGGTCACCCTGTCACCCTAGTCGCGCAGTGGGCCGGGGTCACGACCCGACGACGACGCCGGCCGGGTCCGAGGCCTGCGCGGCCAGCCGGACGAAGGTGTTGGCGCTGCCGTAGCCGTCGTAGTCGCCCCGTCGTTCGAGCAGCTCCACGTGGAACCCGGTCGCCAAGGGGTCGGTGTAGGCGTGCAGCAGCTCGCCGCGGGGGCTGCGGTCGTAGAGCAGCTGGTGGTGGCGTAGCCGGGCGACGTCCTCAGCAGCGAGGTCGAACCTCGCCACCAGGTCGACGTAGTAGTTGTCCGGGATCCGCAGGAACGGAACTCCGCGCGACCGCAGCTCGTCGACCACCCGGGCCACGTGGTCGCAGCGGAAGGCGACCTGGGTGACGCCGTAGGGTGCCTCGGCCGACGCCTCGCTGACGTTGAGCACCACGCGGAGGTCCCCGTCGGCGGGCCGGAGCGCCAGGCTGCGCAGCCGTCCGTGCGGCTCCATGAACTCCTCCGGCGCCCCCGGCGCGAGATCGAACAACGTCCGGAAGAAGGCCGTCTCCTCGTTCAGCTGGTGCGGCGGCACCGAGATCGCGAGGTGGTCGATGCCCAGCCAGGTGCCGACCCCGGCGTGCTCGACCGGCTCGAAGTCCCGCTGCCAGTGGTCGTCGTGGCCAGGGGTGTCGCTGACGAAGACGTGCAGCCCCGAGGGCGAGGTGATCCCCGGCAGCATCGCCTCGTCGGCACCGCGCGTGGTGCTCACCTCCGGCCACAGCAGCGCCGCCGCTCGGGCCGCGACCGTCTCGACCGGCGGGGCCGAGACCCCGAGCGCGGTCGCGTGCGGACTTCTCGGAGGGCCCGGACCGTCGTTCAGCACCACGTGGGCGTCGCCGTTGCGCCACCAGGTCACCGGCTTGGAGCGGTGCCGCCCGGCGAGGACGAAGCCGAGCGCCCCGAAGAGCTTCTCGACGTCGGAGTCACCGGCGGGGTTGGCGATCTCCAGGAACGCCGCGTCGGTGCGAGCGGCCGGTGGTGGGGCTGCGGAGACCAGGTCGCGCTCGACGGCGGGTACGGCGTGGGCCAGCTGGTCCCCGAGGAAGAGCAGCGAGCGCATGGCGGCGCGCGCGGTGACGAGCGCGTCGGTCTCGCGGACGACGTCGCTGAACACCTCGAGCGACAGCGGCCCGCGGTAGCCGGCCGCCAGGGTCGCGGCGACGACCCCCGTCACGTCGAGGGTCCCCTGGCCGGGGAAGCACCGGAAGTGCCGGCTCCACTCGAGCAGGTTCATGTCGAGCAGGGGGGCGTCGGCCACCTGCAGGAAGCCGATCCGGTCGCCGGGCACGCCTGCCAGCGCGGTGCCGTCGTCGCCGCGCGCCAGGATGTGAAAGGTGTCGACGGCGAGGGTGACCGCCGGGTGGTCGGCACGCGTGACGGCCTCCCAGGCCTGGCCGACCCGGTTGACGTGCCGGCCCCAGGCGAGGGCCTCGAAGGCGACGGTGACCCCGTGCTCCCCGGCCACCTCGCCCACCCGGTGCAGCTGCTCGGCGGTGAGGTCGACGTCGTCGACCGCGTCGGCACCGGCGTTGGAGCAGGCCAGCAGGGTGGTGGCGCCGAGGTCGCCCATCACCCCCAGTTTGGTCCGCAACCGGTGCAGCACGCCCTCGAAGCGCTCGGGCGGAACGCCCTCCAGGTCACGGATCGGCTGGAACAGGGCGATCTCCAGGCCGAGGTCGGCACAGCGCGAGGCGACGTCGCGCGGGCTGAGCGGCGAACCGATCAGGTCGTTGTCGAAGAGCTCGATGGCGTCGAACCCGGCACGCGCCACGGCGTCGAGCTTGTCGCCGAGCACCCCGCTGAGGGAGACCGTGGCGATGCCCTTCCGCATCAGGCGGTCAGCTCCTCGAAGTGCCGGGCCATCCGGGCCGGATCGGGGGTGCGGCCGGTGAAGTACTCGAAGGCGCCCACGGCCTGCTGCACGGCCATCCCGCCGCCGGGCAGCACCCGGCAGCCACGGGAGCGGGCGGTGGCCACCAGCTCGGTCTCGAGCGGGAAGTAGACGACGTCGCTGACCCAGAGGTCCCGGCGCAGCAGGTCGGCCGGCAGGGCCGAGCCGGGGTGGCCGACCATGCCGACCGGGGTCGCGTTCACGACGCCGCTGGCGTCGTGGAGTGCCTGGCCCACGTCGTACGCGATCGAGACGCGGTCCTCGCCGAAGCGCCTGGCCAGCCGCTCGGTGACGCCGGCCGCCCGGTTCTCCTCCGCGTCGAGGACCGCGACGTGCGCGGCCCCCTGGCGCAGCAGGCCGTAGCCCACGGCCGCCCCCGCGCCTCCGGCACCCACGAGCACGGCGCGGTCGTGCACGGCGTCCGGGAGCACCGAGCGGAACGCGCTGCTGTAGCCCGACCAGTCGGTGTTGCGGCCGAGCATCCGGCCGCCACGGAACAGCACGGTGTTCACCGCGCCCAGGTCGGCGGCGTCCTCGGAGAGCTCGTCGAGCAGGGGCACGATCGCCTGCTTGAACGGGTGCGTGACGTTCAGGCCGTCGAAGCCGAGCCTCTGGGTCCAGGCCAGCACGTCGGGGAGGTCGGCGACTCCCAGCCCGAGCCGGTCCATGTCGATCAGCCGGTAGGTCAGCGACACGCCGCTGGCCCGGCCCTCGCGCATCTGCATGGCCGGGGTGAGCGACGCGCTGATCCCGCCGCCGACCAGGCCGAGGACGAAGGATTCTTGCGAGGTGCTCATGCGCGGCTCATCGCGACGGTGCGCGGGAAGGCCGGCCGACGGCGACCCACCTCGCTGGTGCCCACCTGGTGGGTCCCGTTGGGGCCGCTCAGCACGGCGATCGCCGAGATCACGCAGGCGCCCACCGCGAAGAGCGCGACGAGGTACCAGTTGTCCGCCTCGCCACCCATCAGGGCGCTGGCGATGGTGGGGGTGAAGCCGGCGAGCGCGAACCCGAACTGGGTGCCGATCGCCATGCCGGACAGGCGGACGCTGGTGGGGAAGTACTCGGCGTACGTCGCGGGCCACACGGCGTTCGGCATGCTGTAGACGACTCCCGCCAGCAGCACGCCGAGCACGAAGGTGAGCGGCTCGCTGCCGCTGCGGATGGCGCCGAGGAACGCGGTGACCAGGACGGCGCTGCCGATCACGCCGGTGAGGAACACCGGCTTGCGACCGATCCGGTCCGAGAGGCGCGCCCAGAACGGGATCGTGCTGATGGCGACGAGGTTGGCGATGATCGCCAGCCAGAGCATGAACGTGCTGTCGAACCCGATCCCGTAGTCGTCGGAGGTCGCGAAGTTGAGGGCGAACACCTGGAACATGGTGTTCACCATGGCGATGAAGGCCGCGAAGAAGACGCGCAGCACGCTGGCCCAGTGGTCGCGGAAGAGCACGCCCAGCGGCGCGGGGGCCACCTCGTCGTTCTTCTCCTCGGCCTGGAACTCGGGCGTCTCGTCGAGCTTGACCCGGATGATCATCCCGACCACGACGACGACGGCGCTGAGCAGGAAGGGGACCCGCCAGCCCCACGAGAGCAGCTGGTCCTCGGGCAGCACGGCGGCGAGCGGGAGGAAGATCGCCGGAGCGAGCACCTGGCCGCCCTGGGTGCCGCTGAGGGTGAAGCTGGTGAAGAAGCCGCGCCGGTCCTCGGGTGCGTGCTCGAAGGACATGGAGTTGGCTCCGGCCTGCTCGCCGGCGGCGGACAGGCCCTGGAGCAGCCGCAGGGTCACCAGCAGGACGGGCGCGAGCATCCCGACCTGGCCGTACGTCGGGAGGCAGCCGACGAGGAACGTGGAGATGCCCATCAGCAGCAGCGTCCCGACCATGATCTTCTTGCGGCCGAGCCGATCGCCGATGTGCCCCATCAGGAACGAGCCGATCGGCCGGGCGACGTAGGCGACGCCGAAGGTGGCGAACGCGGCGATCGAGGCCGCGGAGTCGTTGCCCTCGGGGAAGAAGATCTTCGGGAAGACCAGGGCGGCCGCGGTGCCGTAGATGGCCAGGTCGTAGTACTCCAGCGCGCTGCCGGTCCAGGCCGCCACGGCGGCCCGTCCGGGTGTCCTGACGACGTCGATGGGTGAGGTCATGAGGCGCTCCCTGGTGGTCGGTGCTTTCCGGGACGCTAAAAGTGGCGGCGGTCACATGGCAAGCGTTTGCCATTTCTTGCCATACTCGGGCCATGGCCGATCGCCGACCCACGCTCGCCGACGTGGCGCACGCCGCCGGCGTCGCGACCTCGACCGTCTCGCGGGCCTTCTCCCGCCCGCAGCGGGTGAACCACCGCACCCGCGAGCGCGTGCTCGCGGAGGCCGAGCGCCTCGGCTACGTCCCGAACCCGGCCGCCCAGGCCCTGGAGTCCGGCCGCACCCGGACCATCGCCCTGCTGGTGCCCGACATCACCAACCCCTACTTCTCCGGGGTGATCAAGGGGGCGGAGCGGGGCGCCGCGAACGCCGGGCTGACCCTGGTCCTCGGGGACACCGCCGAGAGCTCCGCAGCGGAGGCCCAGCTCGTACGCCGGCTCGAACGGGCGGTGGACGGGTTCGTGATCGCCGCCTCCCGGCTCACCGACGACGAGCTGCGGACCGCCGCGACGCGCACCCCGATCACCCTGGTCAACCGGGCCACGGCCGGGATGGGCTGCGTGGTGGCGGACTATGACTCGGGGACGCACCAGATCGTGGACCACCTCGCGTCCTACGGGCACCGCTCCTTCGTGTTCGTGGGCGGCCCCGCTGAGTCGTGGTCGGGAGCCCGGCGCTGGCAGGGTCTCCAGGCCGCGGCGGCGGAGCGGGGCATGGAGGTCAGGAGGTCGGGGCCCTACCTGCCCACCCTCAGCGGGGGACCCGCCGCGGCGGACGCGGTGCTGGCCTCCGGCGCGACCGCCGTGGTCTGCCACAACGACATCCTCGCGATCGGCCTGATGCGACGGCTGGCCGAGCGCGGGGTGTCGGTCCCGGGGGAGATCAGCGTGGTCGGCTTCGACGACGTCTTCGGCGCCGACTTCTGCCATCCGACGCTGACGACCCTCGCCGAGCGGACCGAGGACGCCGGCCGGCGCGCGGTCGAGCTGCTCGTCACCCAGGTGCCACTGCGGCAGGCCGGTGGACCCACCCGGGTGCTCCCGACGCAGCTCGTGGTCCGGGGCTCGACCGGCCCGGTGACCAGCATGTGAAAAGATCCGGTCGAAATCAACTAGTCTGTCCGGATATGGGTGGGCACAATAGCCGACACACAGGTATCCATGCGTGATTTCATAGACAAATCGGTCTAATCTCCAAGCATGTCGACGACCTCCCAGGACCGCGCGGGACATGAGCTCCTGGTCCGTGAGATCGGTCGGATCAACGGTGAGCTGGCCTCGCAGCGTCGGCTCAGCGCGATGACGGTCCACGACCTCGCCAACCCGGCACAGGTGATCCTGGGGCTCAGCGAGCTGCTGCTGGACCACCAGTCGCTCGACCCCGTCGTACGCCGCCGCCTCGAGCAGATGCACCGCTCGGCGGTCACCATGAGCGCGATGATCTCCGACCTCAGCCACGGCCTCACGCTCGACGACCACGGCACCATCGACCTCGAGCGGGTGAACCTCGTCGAGCTGGTGACCTCCGTCGTGGAGCGGACCCGCGTGCTGGCCTCGGCCAAGAACATGAAGCTGATCATGCTGGTGGAGCAGAACGACAACCTCGGCTGCTGGGTGGACGGCGACGCGGTCAAGCTGGAGCGGGCGCTGGTCAACCTGATCGGCAACGCGATCAAGTTCTCACCGCCCGGGTCGCGCGTCTCCATCGCCCTGGACCGCGGCCTCGACGACGCCAAGATCGCCGTCAGCGACCAAGGTCCCGGCATCAGTGAGCAGGGACGGGTCCGCATCTTCGAGGTCTTCCACCGCGAGGAGCACACCGCCCACCTCCCGGGTCAGGGCCTCGGGCTGTTCATCACCCGGCAGGTCGTGGAGAGCCACGGCGGCAGCATCAGCGTCGAGTCGACGCCGGGCCACGGCGCCACCTTCCTGCTGTCGGTGCCGCTGGCGGTCGACGAGCCGTTCGCCGAGCTCGCCTGACCCAGCGCAAGACCGTGACGACGGTCACCGCGAGGCCTGTCGGCGAAAACTAGAACCTGTTACATTCCGCAGATGATTCTGGACCGGTTCAGGGTGGACGGAAAGGTCGCGGTCGTCACTGGCGCGGGACGCGGGATCGGCGCCGCCAGCGCGGTCGCCCTGGCCGAGGCGGGTGCCGACGTGGTGCTCTCGGCGCGCAGCGCCGACCAGCTCGCGGAGGTGGCACGCGCGGTCGAGGCCACCGGCCGCCGGGCGTACGTCGTGCCGGCGAACCTGATGGACCTCGACGCCGTGGCGGCCCTCGCTGACGAGGCGTTCGACCAGTTCGGCCGGCTCGACATCGTGGTCAACAACGTCGGGGGCACCATCCCCAACGCGCTGCTGGACACCGATCCGGCCTACCTCGAGGAGGCCTTCCACTTCAACGTCTCCACGGCTCACGCGCTCGCCCGCGCGGCGGTGCCGCAGATGCTGAAGAACGACGCTGGCTCGATCGTGAACATCTCCAGCATCATGGGCCGGGTGGCCGGCCGCGGCTACCTGGCCTACGGGACCGCCAAGGCCGCGTTGGCGCACTGGACCCGGCTGGCGGCGCAGGACCTGAGCCCGACGATCCGGGTGAACGCGATCGCGGTGGGCAGCGTGATGACCAGCGCCCTGGAGTTCGTCGCGAGCGACCAGGCGACGATGCACGAGATGACCAGCAAGACCCCGCTCGGCCGGGTCGGCGAGGTCGAGGACATCTCGGCGGCCGTGCTCTACCTGAGCAGCCGGGCCGGGGGGTTCATCACCGGGAAGGTGATCGAGGTCGACGGTGGGCTGCAGCAGCCCAACCTCGACCTGCGGTTGCCCGACCTCGAGGTAGGAGCAGGCGAATGAGCAGTCCGACGAAGCGCGTCGTGGCGTGGTCGACCGGCACGGTCGGCAGGCACGCCATCGCCGGCATCGACGCCCGTCCCGACCTCGAGCTCGTCGGGGTCTGGGTGTCCAGCCAGGAGAAGGTCGGCCAGGACGCTGGGCAGCTCGCCGGCCTCGGTCGTGACCTCGGTGTCCTCGCGACCGACGACAAGGAGGCGCTGTTCGCGCTGGAGCCGGACTGCATCGTGCACACCGCGATGGTCGACGACCGGATCTTCGACGCGATGGCCGACCTCACCGAGATGGTCGAGCGCGGCATCAACGTCGTCTCCAGCGGGCCGGTGCTGCTCTGCTACCCGCAGGGGCTCGGCCTCGACGACCTCGTCGGCGCCATCGACAAGGCCGGTGAGCAGACCGGCGCCACCCTGCACGTGAACGGCATCGACCCCGGCTGGGCCAACGACGTGCTGCCGCTCGCGCTCACCTCGCTGTCGCAGCGGATCGACCTCGTCCGGGTCAGCGAGATCGCCGACTACTCGACGTACTACCAGCCGGTGGTGATGCGCGACATCTACGGCTTCGGCACGCCCATGGACCACGTGGCGATGCTGTGGCAGCCCGGCATCCTGACCATCGCCTGGGGTCCCGTCGTACGCCAGATCGCGGCGGGGCTGGACCTCACGCTCGACCCCGAGCTCGAGGAGATCGTCGAGCGGGTGCCGTCCGAGCGCGACCTGGAGACCGTGAGCGTCGACATCGCCGCCGGCACCATGGGGGCCGTCCGGTTCCAGGTGGTCGGCAAGGTCGACGGCGTGCCGCGGGTGGTCCTCGACCACGTGACCCGTACCCACGTCGACCAGGAGCCGCAGTGGCCGCAGCCGGCGGAGGGTGGCGGCTGCTACCGCGTCGAGGTGGAGGGCGAGCCGGTGATGCGGATCGACTTCACCCACCACGGCGAGGCCGGCGACCACAACGTCTCGGGGATGATCGTCACCGCGATGCGACTGGTCAACGCCGTGCACGCCGTCTGCGCGGCGCCGCCGGGCCTGGTCTTCGCCAAGGACCTGCCGCCGATCACCGGACGGGGGTTGGTAGCGTCGCGTCGGTGACGTCACAGCATCCCGGCAGCGGTCCGGTCGTGGACCGGGCCGGGCGTGGCGAGTGGACCGAGCCGGGTGCCTTCGAGGTGGCCACGGGTGTCTACCGGCTCCCGCTCCCGCTGCCGATGGACGGGCTGCGCGCCGTGAACGTCTACGTCGTCGAGACCGACGACGGGCTGGTGCTGATCGACGGCGGCTGGGCGATCCCCGCCTCCCGCAAGGTCTTCGACTCGAGCCTCGCGATCCTCGGCTACACGGTCCGCGACATCCGCCGCTTCCTGGTCACGCACATGCACCGCGACCACTACACGCAGGCCTCCGTCGTCGGGCGCGAGGTCGGCGCGCACGTGTCCCTCGGGCTGGGCGACAAGGCCACGATGGATCTGCTGCACAGCGACTGGCTCAACGCCGACCCGAACGCGGCGCGGCTGCGGTCGGCCGGCGCGGAGGAGCTCGCGGAGGGCTGGCGCGCGACGATGCCGGCGGACCGGCCGCCGATGGACGACTACGGGATGCCGGACCAGTGGCTCGACCGCGACCTGACCATCGACCTCGGCACCCGCCGGCTGGACGCGCTGTCGACGCCTGGTCACACGCAGGGCCACTACGTCTTCGCGGACGCCGAGTCGTCGCTGCTGTTCGCCGGTGACCACGTGCTCTCCACGATCACGCCCTCCATCGGCTTCGAGCCGGCCTACGTCCAGCAGCCGCTGCGCGACTACCTCGTCTCGCTGGCCAAGGTGCGCGCGCTGCCGGACATGAAGCTGCTGCCGGCGCACGGACCGGTCACGGCGTCGTCGCACACCCGCATCGACGAGCTGGTGCAGCACCACGACGTACGCCTGGACCAGTCGCTGAGGGCCGTCGAGTCCGGCGCGCGGACGGCGTGGGAGGTGGCGGGCAAGCTCCCGTGGACGCGGCACGAGCGCACCCGCGAGGAGCTCGGCCCCTTCGACGCGGTGCTCGCCGCCTTCGAGACCCTCGCGCACCTCGAGCTGCTCGCCCTGCAGGACAAGGTGCGCCGCGTGGACGGCGAGACCGTGGGGTTCGAGCCCCTTCCGGAGACGCCCGCCTGAAACTAGGGTCGATGGGCATGGACGAGAGCACCCTGCCGCAGCTCAGCGACGACCTGGTCTTCCTCAGCGACGGCGGCCTGGAGACGACGCTCGTCTTCCGGGACGGCGTCGACCTGCCGGAGTTCGCGGCCTTCCCGCTGCTGGACTCGGCCGAGGGACGCTCCCGGATGGCGGCGTACTTCACCCCCTACTTCGACCTGGCCGAGCGGCTCGGCACCGGGTTTGTGCTGGACACCCCGACGTGGCGGGCGAACCTCGACTGGGGCCACCGCCTCGGGTACGACGCACCGGCGCTCGTCGAGGTCAACGAGCGGGCCGTCGGCTACGTCGCCGAGCTGGCCGGCACCCGGCCCTCGTTGCGGACGGTCCTCAACGGCGTGGTCGGACCACGGGGTGACGGCTACATCGTGAACGCCCTGATGACCGCTGACGAGGCGGCCGACTACCACGCGCTCCAGGTCGACGCGTTCGCCGCCAGCGGGGCGCAGATGGTCTCCGCCCTCACGATGACCTACGCCGCTGAGGCGATCGGCGTGGTCCGGGCGGCGGGTGCGGCCGCCATCCCCGTCGTGGTGTCCTTCACCGTGGAGACCGACGGCCGGCTGCCGTCCGGCCAGCAGCTGGCCAAGGCGGTGGTGGAGGTCGACGAGGCCACCGACGGGGCCGCGGCGTACTTCATGGTCAACTGCGCGCACCCCACCCACTTCCTGTCCGTGCTCGAGGGTGACGGCTGGCTGGATCGGGTCAAGGGGATCCGAGCCAACTCCTCGACCAAGAGCCACGCCGAGCTCGACCAGGCCACCGAGCTGGATCGCGGGGACATCCCGGGGCTCGCGCGCGGCTACGGCGAGCTGAGCCGGGTGCTGCCCGACCTGCGCGTGGTCGGCGGCTGCTGCGGCACCGACGACGCCCACGTGGCCGCCATCGCGCGGGAGCTGGTCCCGGGCTAGGGTGGTCCTCGTCCGACAGGGGAGCGCCGACACGGCGCTGAGAGTGCGGAGAGCCGCAGACCCTTGAACCTGATCCGGTTAGTACCGGCGAAGGAAGTCGAAGGAGATTTCCCGATGCGCTTTGTCCATGTCCCTGCCCACGTCCGTGCGCGATCACTTTCTGCTGCCAGCATGCTGCTGGCCGCCACGCTGCTCGCCGGGTGCGGTAGCGGGGGGTCCGGCGACGGCGACCCGAAGACCCTCGTGGTCGCCACCCACGACTCCTGGGCGATGTCCAAGAGCGTGCTCGCCGACTTCAAGAAGAAGACCGGCATCACCGTCAAGGCGCAGCCGCAGGGCGACGCCGGCCAGCTCACCAACAAGCTGGTGCTGACCAAGGACGCCCCGCTCGCCGACGGCGTCTACGGCATCGACAACACCTTCGCCTCCCGCGCGGTCGACGAGGGCGTGCTCTCGTCGTACGCCACGAAGGCGCTGCCGGCCTCGGCCGAGGCGTTCCGGCTCCCCGGCGCGGGGGCGGACCGGCTGACGCCGGTCGACTACGGCGACGTCTGCGTGAACGTCGACGACACCTGGTTCGCCGCGAAGAAGCTGCCGGCGCCCCGGACCCTCGACGACCTCACGAAGCCTGCCTACAAGGGCCTGTTCGTCACGCCCGGCGCGACGACCTCCTCGCCGGGGCTGGCCTTCCTGCTCGCCACCATCGCGGCGAAGGGCGACGGCTGGAAGGACTACTGGACGAAGCTGATGGCCAACGACACCTTGGTGACGGCCGGCTGGTCCGACGCCTACGAGGTCGACTTCACCGCCGGGGGTGGCAAGGGCGACCGGCCGATCGTCACGTCGTACTCCTCCTCGCCGCCGTTCACCATCCCCGAGGGCAAGACCCAGCCGACGACGCACGCGCTGCTCGGCACCTGCTTCCGCCAGGTGGAGTACGCCGGGGTGCTGAAGGGGTCGAAGAACCCGAAGGGCATGGAGGAGTTCATCGACTTCATGCTCGGCCAGGAGTTCCAGGCCGCGTTGCCGGACAACATGTACGTCTACCCCGTCGACAGCGCGGTGAAGCTGCCGGCGGCGTGGGCGAGGTACGCCCCGGTCTCGCCGAAGCCGTACGCCGTCGACCCGGCCGAGATCTCGAAGAACCGCACCGACTGGCTGCGGGAGTGGCGGGACCTCACCAGCCGGTGACCACGCTGCCCACCCGATGGCACGGCCGGGCCGGGACCCTGGCGCTGGCCGCGCTCCCGCTCGCGGCGCTGGTGCTCTTCTTCCTCTACCCGGTGGGCGGGATGCTCGCCCGCGGGTTCTGGCCGGGCGGCGCCTTCGACCCGGGCGCGGTGCTCGAGGTGCTCGGCCGGCCGCGGGTGCACCGGGTGCTGTGGTTCACGCTCTGGTCCGCGGCCGGCGCCACCGCGGTGTCGGTGCTGGCCGGGGTGCCGGTGGCGTTTGCCCTGCACCGGCTGCGCTTCCCGGGCCGTGACCTGCTGCGCGCGCTGGTGGTGGTGCCGTTCGTGCTGCCCACCGTCGTGGTCGGCGTCGCGTTCCGCCAGCTGATCGCCCCGTCGGGTCCGTTGGGCGCGCTCGGCCTGGACGGCACCGCGACGGCCATCGTGGCGGCGCTGGCGTTCTTCAACATCAGCGTCGTGGTCCGCACGGTCGGTGCGTTCTGGGAGGCGCTCGACCCCCGGCGCGAGGAGGCGGCCGCGGCCCTCGGGGCGAGCCCCCGGCAGGTGCTGCGGACCGTCACCCTCCCGGCGCTGCTGCCCGGGATCGTCTCCGCGGCCAGCGTGGTGTTCCTGTTCTGCGCGACCTCGTTCGGCGTGGTGCTCACCATGGGCGGCCTGCGCTTCGCGAACGTCGAGACCGAGATCTACCTGCTGACCACCCAGGAGCTCGACCTCACCGGCGCGGCCGCCCTGTCGCTGCTGCAGGTGCTCGTGATCACCGGCCTGCTCGCCCTCTCCGCCCGCGTGCGGCGCTCGGCGGCGCCCGTCGACCGGACCACCCGCCCGCTGCCGCGGCCGCGCCTGGCGCAGGTGCCGGTGCTGCTCTGGACGGCCGCGGTGGTGGTGTTCCTGATGGCTCCGCTGGCCTCGCTGGTGACCGCGTCGCTGCGTCGCGGCGACCGCTGGGGGCTGGAGAACTACCGGGCGCTGGGCACGACCGGGAGCCGCAACGCCCTGCTGGTCCCGGCCACGGACGGGCTGCTCAACTCGTTGTCAGTCGCGCTGGTGGCGAGCCTGCTGGCGCTGGCCCTCGGGTCGACGGTTGCCTTCCTGGTCTCCCGGCCGACGGGTGGCCGGGTGACCGGGGTGCTGGACGGCCTGTTCATGCTGCCGCTGGGGGTCTCGGCCGTGACGGTCGGCTTCGGGTTCCTGATCACCCTGGACCGGCCGCCGATCGACCTGCGCAGCTCCTCGCTGCTGATCCCGATCGCCCAGGCGATGGTGGCGCTGCCGCTCGTGGTCCGCACCGTCGGCCCGGTGCTGCGCTCCATCGACGACCGGCAGCGGCAGGCGGCCGCCTCGCTCGGAGCCGGGCCGCTGCGGGTGGTGCTCACCGTGGACCTTCCCTTCGCCTGGCGGGCGCTGCTCGCGGCGGCGGGGTTCGCCTTCGCCGTGTCTCTCGGCGAGTTCGGGGCGACCAGCTTCCTGGCCCGTGACGACCGGCCGACGCTGCCCGTGGTCATCTACCGGCTGATCGGCCACCCGGGTGCGGAGAACTTCGGGATGGCGATGGCGGCCTCGGTCGTGCTCGCTGCGACCACGGCGGCGGTCATGTTGGCCGTACAGCGGCTGCGGGTCGGCTCGATGGGAGCCTTCTGAGATGAGCGGGCTGGAGGTCAGCGGGCTCACCGTCCGCTTCGGCGCGACGGTGGCGGTGGACCGCGTCGACCTCGAGGTCCCCGCCGGCTCGGTGGTGGCCGTCCTGGGCCCCTCCGGCTGCGGGAAGTCGACGCTGCTGCGCACCGTGGCCGGGCTGGAGGTCCCGGCCTCCGGCTCGGTGTCGTACGACGGGCACGACCTGGCCCGCACCCCGACGCACAAGCGCGGGTTCGCGCTGATGTTCCAGGACGGCCAGCTCTTCGGCCACCTCGACGTCGCCGCCAACATCGCCTACCCGCTGCGCCTGCGACGCCGCAGCCGGGCCGAGCAGCGCGAGCGGGTCGGGGAGCTGCTGTCCCTGGTCGGTCTCGAGGGGTACGCCGAACGCTCGCCGGCGACGCTCTCCGGCGGTGAGCGGCAGCGGGTCGCGCTCGCGCGCGCGCTGGCCGTCGACCCG
>JAOPYC010000180.1 GCA_025964795.1 Marmoricola sp. | reverse complement strand
CCTCCTCGGTCACGACTGATCCCGGTCGGCGACGTGCGGGGGCCGGCTGCCGTCGAGGTGCACCCCGCGCACCAGCAGGTACACGAACAAGGCGCCCGCGACGTCGATGCAGATGTCGGCGACGTTGAACACCGGCCAGTTCGGCAGTGCCAGGAAGTCCACGACGTGGCCGCGGAACGGACCGGGCGCGCGGAACATCCGGTCGATCAGGTTGCCGACCACCCCTGCGAAGAGCAGCCCGAGCGCCACGGCCCAGCCACGGTGACGCACCCGCGCGGCGAACCACGCGACCACCAGCGCGGCCACGATGGCAACCACGGTGATCAACGGGGTCAGCGACTCTCCGGCGCTGAACGCCGCCCCGGGGTTGCGGAGCAGCTGGAGCTGGAGGACGTCGCCCACCACGTCCACGGGCGCCCGCCCGGTCAGCTTCTCGACGGCGAGGTGCTTGCTCGCGACGTCGACCAGCAGCGCCGTCAGGGCGACCGCTGCGGCCAGCCGGACGGCCGGCCGGCCGGGGGTCGCAGCGGTGCTCAGCGACGCTCCTCGCGCTGCTTGCAGCTCAGGCACAGGGTCGCCCGCGGGAACGCCATCAGCCGGTTCTTGCCGATCGGGTTGCCGCAGATCTCGCACTGGCCGTAGGTGCCGTCGGCGATGCGCTCCAGGGCGTGCTGCGACTGCTCCAGCATGTCGCGGGCGTTGTTGACGATGACCATCTCCTGGTCACGCTCGAAGGACGCGGAGCCGACGTCGGCCTGGTCGTGGCCGGCGCCCTCACCCGAGTTCTCGATCATGCCGGCGAGGTCTCCCTCGACCTCCGCCAGCTCGCCCGTGAGGCGCTTGACGTCGTCGGTGAGCTGGGTGCGCACCTCCTTGAGCTCGGCCTTGGTCCACGGGTCCTCCTGCTCGAGGACGACGAGCTGGGCCGGGGCGGCCGGCGTCGCCGTGGCCTTCTTGGCCAGCCTGGGTGCGGTCTTCTCGGTCACGGCCTTCTTCACCACTGCCTTCTTCGCCGGGGCCTTCTTGGCCACGGGCTTGGCGGACGTCGCCTTGCTGGCGACGATCTTCTTGGCGGGAGCCGCCTTGGAGGCCGTCTTCCTGGTTGCCGACTTCACTGTCGACGCGGCGGTCTTCGCCGGGGTCTTCTTCGCGAGGGTCTTCTTCGCGAGGGTCTTCTTCGCGGGTGCTGGCTTCTTCGCGGGTGCTGCCTGCTTCACCGGGGGCTTGGTGGCGGCGCTCTTCTTCGACACGACCTTGCGCGCAGCGGCGCCTGCCCGGCTGGCCAAGGACTTTCTGGCGGCTGCTGCCATGGCGGTGGAGGCCCCTATCGAGAAGTGGGACGAGCGTGGTCGAACGTGGTGGCGCGAGGATATGTTGCCGGTCGATCCCCTTCAACCCAGCCACTCCGTCGGAGAACTGTTCCACACTTCTGGCACACTGGACCAACCGCAAGGCGTGGAGGGGACGAGTACCCGTCTGCACGGCCATGAGCGAGCTGGGGACGGTGAGAGCCCGGTGGCACGGCAGGTGGAGAAGATCATCCCGGAGCCGCCGGAAGAAACGGGTCCGACCGCAGGCTGGTCGGCACCGGAGTAGACCCGGCTGCGGTGTGACCCACCCGGGTCGCCCACGAAGTGGGTCGGTGAGCACGTGGCGCCGGCCAAGGAGGGTGGTACCGCGGGGCACGGCGTACGCCGGACCTCGTCCCTTCGGTTCGACTGAGCAGCACCGATCCGAAGACGAAGGACAGCCGTGACCTCCTCCTACCGACCCGTCCCCCCGCAGGTCGACCTCCCCGAGCTCGAGTCGGGCGTGCTGGACTTCTGGCACGAGCAGCAGATCTTCGAGAAGTCCGTGGCCCGCAACGAGGGCGCCGGCACCTGGACGTTCTACGAGGGACCACCGACCGCCAACGGCCGTCCCGGCACCCACCACATCGAGTCGCGCACGTTCAAGGACGTCTTCCCGCGCTTCAAGACGATGCAGGGCTTCCAGGTCAACCGCAAGGGCGGCTGGGACTGCCACGGCCTCCCGGTCGAGCTCGCCGTCGAGAAGGAGCTGGGGTTCTCCGGGAAGGCCGACATCGAGGCCTTCGGCATCGCCGAGTTCAACGCCCGCTGCCGCGAGTCGGTGCAGCGCCACGTCGACCTGTGGGAGCAGATGACCGACCGGATGGGCTGCTGGATCGACATGCGCCAGCCCTACCGGACGATGGACGCGGAGTACGTCGAGTCGGTCTGGTGGGCACTGAAGCAGATCCACGGCAAGGGCCTGCTGGTCGAGGACTACCGGGTCGCGCCGTACTGCCCCCGCGACGAGACCGGGCTCTCCGACCACGAGGTCGCCCAGGGCTACGAGACGGTCACCGACCCGAGCGTCTACGTGCGGTTCCCGCTCACCTCCGGACCGTGGGCCGACTCCGGGGCCGCCCTGCTGATCTGGACCACGACGCCCTGGACGCTGGTCTCCAACACCGCGGTCGCCGTACGGCCCGACGTGACCTACGTGCTCGCCACCGACGGCACCGAGAAGCTGGTCGTGGCCGAGGCGCTGCTGGGCGCGGCGCTCGGCGAGGGCTGGACGGTCGAGGCGACGGTGCTCGGCTCGGAGATGGAGCGCTGGACCTACCAGCGGCCGTTCGAGCTGGTGGAGTTCCCGCCGGTCGAGGAGGGCGGGACCGCCCCGCACCTCGTCGTGCTCGCGGACTACGTCACCACCGAGGACGGCACCGGGCTGGTGCACCAGTCCCCCGCATTCGGAGCGGACGACATGGAGGTCTGCCGGTCCTACGGGCTGCCGATCGTGGTGCCCGTGCGGTCCGACGGCCACTTCTCCGACGACGTCCCGCTCGTCGGGGGCCAGTTCTTCAAGCACGCGGACGCCGACCTGGTCCGCGACCTGGAGTCGCGTGGCCTGATGTTCCGACACGTGCCCTACGAGCACAGCTATCCGCACTGCTGGCGCTGCCACACCGCGCTGATGTACTACGCCCAGCCGTCCTGGTACGTCCGGACCACCGCGATCAAGGACGACCTGATCCGCGAGAACGAGCAGACCAGCTGGTTCCCCGAGACGATCAAGCACGGCCGTTACGGCGACTGGCTGGAGAACAACATCGACTGGGCGCTCTCGCGCAGCCGCTACTGGGGAACCCCGCTGCCGATCTGGCGCTGCGCCGAGGGGCACCAGACCTGCGTCGGCTCGCTGGCCGAGCTCACCGAGCTCACCGGCACCGACCAGTCGGGACTGGACCCCCACCGGCCCTTCGTCGACGAGGTCGTGTTCGCGTGCCCGACCTGCCACCAGCAGGCGCGCCGGGTCCCCGAGGTCATCGACGCGTGGTTCGACTCCGGCTCGATGCCGTTCGCGCAGTGGGGCTATCCCCACGTCGAGGGCTCCGCCGAGATGCTCGAGCAGGCCTACCCGGCCGACTTCATCTGCGAGGCGATCGACCAGACGCGTGGGTGGTTCTACACGCTGATGGCGGTCGGAACGCTGGTGTTCGAGCAGTCGTCGTACAAGAACGTGCTGTGCCTGGGCCACATCCTGGCCGAGGACGGCCGCAAGATGTCCAAGCACCTCGGCAACATCCTCGAACCGATCCCGCTGATGGAGGAGCACGGCGCCGACGCGGTCCGCTGGTTCATGGCCGCGGGCGGGTCACCGTGGGCGGCCCGCCGGGTCGGGCACACCACCATCCAGGAGACGGTGCGCAAGGTCCTGCTCACCTACTGGAACACGGTCGCCTTCCACGTCCTCTACGCCAACCTCGCGGGCTGGACGCCTGCGGACGAGGCGCCCGCACCGTCCGAGCGGGGGGTGCTGGACCGCTGGGCGCTGTCCGAGGCGCACCGGCTGGTGGGCGAGGTGACCGCGGCGATGGAGGCCTTCGACACCCAGCGCGCGGGGTCGCTGCTCTCGTCGTACGTCGACGACCTGTCCAACTGGTACGTCCGCCGCTCCCGTCGCCGCTTCTGGAACGGTGACGCCGACGCCTTCGCGACGCTGCACGAGTGCCTGCGCGTGGTCACCCAGCTGATGGCCCCGCTCGCGCCGTTCATCACCGAGCGGGTGTGGGGTGACATGTTTTCGATGCGCGCAGACCCGCAGAACCAGCCGGAGCTGCTGCCGGAATCGGTGCACCTGTCCACGTGGCCGGAGCAGGACGCCGCGCTGGTCGACGCCGAGCTGGCCGGCCAGATGAAGCTCGTCCGGCGCCTCGTCGAGCTCGGCCGGGCCGCCCGCGCGGAGGCCAAGGTGAAGACCCGGCAGCCGCTGCGGCGGGCCCTGGTCGCCACCACGGCGTACGACCGGCTCACGCCGGACCTGCGCGCCGAGGTCGCCGAGGAGCTCAACATCGCTGGTCTGGAGCCGCTCTCGGCTGCGGGCGCCGACCTGGTCGACCACTCGGCGAAGGGCAACTTCCGGGCCCTGGGCAAGCGGTTCGCCAAGGACACGCCCCGGGTGGCCGCCGCGATCGCAGCCAGCGACGCCGGGGCCCTCGCCGCGGCCCTGGCCGCCGACGGACGGGCCACGGTCGACCTCGACGGCGAGCCCGTCGAGGTCCTGCCCGACGAGGTGATCGTCTCCGAGCGCCCGCGCGAGGGCTGGTCGGTGGTCAACGAGCAGGG
>JAOPYC010000170.1 GCA_025964795.1 Marmoricola sp. | reverse complement strand
CGGTCGCGGACGTCGTACGCGAGCTCACCGGCGGCAAGGAGCCCAACAAGGGCGTCAACCCCGACGAGGTCGTGGCCATCGGTGCCGCGCTGCAGGCCGGCGTGCTCAAGGGCGAGGTCAAGGACGTCCTGCTCCTCGACGTCACCCCGCTGAGCCTGGGCATCGAGACCAAGGGCGGCGTGATGACCTCCCTGATCGAGCGCAACACCACGATCCCGACCAAGCGGTCCGAGATCTTCACCACCGCTGACGACAACCAGCCCTCGGTGGAGATCAAGGTCGCCCAGGGTGAGCGGCAGATGTGGTCGGCCAACCAGCCGCTTGGCAACTTCGAGCTGACCGGTCTCCCGCCGGCCCCGCGTGGCGTGCCGAAGATCGAGGTCACCTTCGACATCGACGCCAACGGCATCGTGCACGTCTCCGCGAAGGACCAGGGCACCGGCAAGGAGCAGTCGATGACGATCTCCGGCGGCAGTGCGCTGTCGAAGGACGACATCGAGAAGATGGTCCGCGACGCCGAGCAGTACGCCGAGGAGGACGCCAAGCGGCGCGAGACCGTCGAGTCCCGCAACCAGGCCGACTCGCTCGTCTACTCGACGGAGAAGTTCCTCTCCGAGAACGAGGAGAAGCTGCCCGAGGACGTGAAGACCGAGGTCCGGGCCGACGTCGACTCCCTCAAGGCGCTGCTCGAGGACGAGACCACCGAGAGCGACGCGTTCACCGCGGCCATCACCAAGCTGGGCGAGTCCAGCCAGAAGATGGGGGCGGCGATCTACGCGGCCAGCGAGGCCGACGCGGCTGCTGCCGGCGCCGAGTCCGGTGCGCCCACCGAGGACGGTGACGACGACGAGGTCGTCGACGCCGAGATCGTGGACGAGGACAGTCCCGCGAGCAGCACGGAGGGTGAGAACGGGGAGTCCAAGTGACCTCCACACCCGACCAGACCGGAGGGGAGCCGCAGGAGGCTGCGGCTCCCCAGCCCGGGGGCCAGCCGGGGGACCAGCCGGGCAGCCAGCCGGGGGAGGCCTCGACCGAGACTCCGCGGCACCGCCGCCCCGGTGGTACGCCGGAGGCCCACCCGGACGAGACCGGGAGCTTCCCCGACGCCGTGGAGGCGTCGGAGACCGGCTCCCCCGGAGCAGGCGACCTGGCGGCCGCCGACGAGCTGATCCTGGCCCAGACGGCGCTCGCCGAGCGCACGCTGGACCTGCAGCGGATCCAGGCGGAGTTCTTGAACTACAAGCGTCGCGTCGAGCGCGACCGCGAGCTGGTCAAGCAGAACGCGACCTACTCCGTGCTCAGCGGGATGCTTCCCGTGCTCGACGACATCGACCGGGCACGCGAGCACGGTGAGCTCGAGGGCGGCTTCAAGGCCGTCGCCGACTCGCTGGACCGCACCGTGTCGGGGCTGGGGCTGACCAAGTTCGGCGCCAAGGGCGACGAGTTCGACCCCAACCTGCACGAGGCGCTGATGCACGGGCACTCCCCGGACGTCACGACGACCGTGGTCGACGTGGTGGCCCAGGCGGGCTACCGGATCGGCGACCGCGTCGTACGCGCCGCGAAGGTCACCGTGCTGGATCCTGAGAGCTGACACCACTGATCACCGACATCCCGGGAGGAGGGGTGCACCGATGAACAACGCCGACTGGGCCAACAAGGACTTCTACAAGGTCCTGGGCGTGGCCAAGGACGCCGATCCGGCCGCGATCAAGAAGGCCTACCGGAAGCTGGCTCGCGAGAACCACCCCGACGGCCACCCGGGCGACAAGGCTGCCGAGGACCGCTTCAAGGCGGTCGCCGAGGCCTACGACGTCGTGGGTGACGCGGACAAGCGCAAGCAGTACGACGAGATGCGCTCGATGTTCGCCGGCGCCGGTGGACGCGGTGCGGGCTTCCCCACCGGGTTCGGCGGCGGCGGTCAGGGCGGCACCGCCGGCGGGTTCGACCTCTCGGACCTGTTCGGCGACGTGTTCAACCGGGGTGGCGGCGGTGGTGGCTTCGGCCGCCAGCAGGCCCCCCGCCCGGCCCGCGGTGCCGACCTGGAGACCGACGCGACCGTGTCGTTCACCGACGCGCTCGAGGGCTCCACGATCAGCCTGCGGCTGAGCTCCGACGCGCCGTGCCCGACCTGCTCGGGCACGGGCGGCAAGCCCGGCACGCGACCGCACATCTGTGGCACCTGCGACGGTGCCGGTGTCGTGGTCAGCTCGGTCGGCGGCGGCTTCTCGATGAACGAGACCTGCCCCGAGTGCCACGGCCGCCAGCTGGTCTACGACGAGCCGTGCCCGACCTGCCACGGGTCCGGTCGCGGGCTCTCCAGCCGCACCATCTCCGCGCGCATCCCGGCGGGGGTCAAGGACGGCCAGCGCATCCGGCTCAAGGGCAAGGGCGCCTCCGGTGAGAACGGTGGCCCCCCCGGCGACCTGTTCGTCACCGTCCGTGTCGGCGCCCACCCGCTGTTCGGCCGCAAGGGAGACAACCTCACCCTCGCGGTGCCGGTGAGCTTCGACGAGGCGGCCCTCGGGGCCGAGATCAAGGTGCCGACCCTGGGCGGCCCGCCGGTCACCCTGCGGATCCAGCCGGGCACGCCCACGGGCCGCGTGATGCGGGTCCGGGGCCGGGGCGCCACCCGCAAGGACGGGTCGCGGGGCGACCTGCTGGTCACGGTCGAGGTCGCCGTCCCCGACAAGCTCGACGAGGCCACCCGCGCTGCCGTCGAGGCCTACCGCGACGCCCGGAAGGGCCACGACCCGCGGGCCCGGCTGTTCCAGGCAGGCGCGTGATGCCGACGCGCGGACCGCAGGGAGGCCAGGGGCGCAACCCCCGGGTCCCGGGGCCGACCGTCCCGGTCTACGTGATCAGCGTGGCCGCCGAGCTCACCGGGCTGCACGCGCAGACGTTGCGCCAGTACGACCGCGTCGGCCTTGTCTCGCCCGGGCGCACCGCAGGCGGCGGTCGTCGCTACTCCCTGCGCGACATCGAGCTCCTGCGCGAGGTGGCGGAGCTGACCGCCGCGGGCATCGGCCTCGAGGGCGTACGCCGCATCCTCGAGCTCGAACACCAGGTGGCGGCCCTTCGCTCGCGCAACAGCGAGCTGCGCAGCCAGGTCGCCGAGCTGCAGGCCGCGCTCGAGGCCACGCTGACCTCGCTCAAGGAGCGGCGTCCCAACCTGCCCGCGCTGCGCCAGCCCGGGGGCCAGCCCGGGGCCCAGCCCGGCAGCCCGCTCGGACCGCTGAACCGGTTCGGCGACCGCCGCTGACGCGCCGGCCGGCACCCGGCTCCGCGGACCGGTGTCCGGTCTGCCCATCCCGGTGACCCTTCGCCCACCCAGCCGTTAGTGTCAGCGAGGCCCCACCGGGGCGACGGCCGAGGACAGGTGAGAGATGGCGCTGGAGATCGACTGGTTCTTCCAGCACGTCGACTGGCTGCACCTGGTCTCCGTCCCGGTCTTCACCGGCATCGTCGGCTGGCTGATCAACTGGACCGGCCTGATCATGCTGTTCTCGCCGGTGCGGTTCCACGGCGTCACCGTCCCCGGCATGCGGCAGCTCTCGCGCGTCCTGCCGCGCAAGCTGCAGGAGGTCCCCGGCATCCTGCAGGGCGGGATCGGCTGGCAGGGGATCGTCCCGGCGCGGGCCGCGAAGATGGGCAGCATCGCCGTGGACAAGGCGATCGCCAAGCTGGGCACGCCGAAGGAGTTCTACCAGCAGCTCGAGCCCGACCAGATCGCCGAGCACATCGTCACCGTCTTCGAGCCGGAGATGCCGGCCATGATCGAGGCGATCATGCAGCGGGAGAGCCCGGCACTGTGGCGCGACCTCCCCCTCCGGGCCCGGCAGGCCGTGGTCGCCCGGGTGCAGGCCCAGCTGCCGGGCGTCGTGCGCACCGTGACCGACGAGATCGGCGAGCACATCGACCAGCTGCTCGACCCGAAGATCATGGTGATCAACCACTTCCAGAAGAACCCGGCGCTGGTGGTCCGCATCTTCCGGGACTTCGGCCAGCGCGAGCTCAACCTGATGGTGGCCTTCGGGTTCATCTTCGGCTTCGCCCTCGGGGTACCGGTGGCGATCGTCGACCACTGGTTCGGCCAGTGGTGGCTGCTGCCGGTGCTGGGCGTGGTGGTCGGCTGGGCCACCAACGCCCTGGGCATGTGGCTGATCTTCGAGCCCCCGGAGCCGCGCCGGATCCTCGGCATCAAGGTGCACGGGCTGTTCCTGCGCCGGCAGGACCAGGCGGCCGAGGTCTACGCGCAGATCATCGCCGACGACGTGATCACCCTGGAGAACATCGGCGACTTCCTCCTCGACGGCCCGCGTGGCGACCGCACCCGGCAGATGCTGGCCGATGCCATGCGGCCCGCCATCGACGGCGCGGCCGGCCCGGCCCGTGGCGCGGTGCGGGTGGCCGTGGGCGCGCGACGCTTCGACAGCATCCGGGAGGCGGTGGCCCTCGAGGCCGTCGACCGGACGATCGAGCCGTTCAAGGACCCGGAGTTCAGCAAGCAGCAGTCGGAGAAGATCTACAAACTGATCGCGACGCGCACCAAGGAGCTCCCGCCCAAGGACTTCGTGGAGATGATGCGCGCCGCCATCCGCGAGGACGAGTGGATGCTCTACGCCCACGGTGCCGTCATGGGATTCGCCGGTGGACTGCTGCACCTGGCGATCTTCGGAGTAGGAGGAGCTACGTGACCGACGACGAGCTGGCCCGCAAGCGCAGCAGCCCGGCCCTGTGGGACGAGGCTGCCGGCGCCCTGCCCGGGATGGCCCGGATCGCCAGCCGGGCGGCGTTCCGCTCGGCCGCCTGGGGCCTGGGGTCGGGGGTGAAGACGGGCAAGTTGTTCGTGCGCGCCCTGACCGACCCCCAGACCGCCAACGAGCTGGTCCAGGAGGTCGCCCGTGACGTGGCCGAGGCCACCCGCACGGTCAGCGACGTGGCCCGGGCCGTGTCGGCCGGCGTGCCCATCCCCAAGGCGTTGCTGGACGCCACCGTGTCGCTGTCCGAGGTGGTGCTGGCCGACATCACGCCGCACGAGACCGAGCCGGAGCAGACCCTGCGGGAACGTGGCGAGAGCCTGCTCCAGCGGTCTCGCGACGTGTGGAGCGAGGAGGAGACCCACCCGGCGTACGCCCGGATCCTCGAGGACCTCGCACCCGACGAGGCCCGGATCCTGCTCCTGCTGCTGCGCGGCGGGCCGCAGCCCTCCGTCGACGTGCGCACCGGGGGACCGGTGGGCCTGGTCAGCTCGGCGCTGGTGGCGCCGGGGATGTCGATGATCGGCGCCCGAGCGGGGTGCCGCTACCTCGACGAGGTGCCGGCGTACCTGAACAACCTGTTCCGGCTGGGGCTGATCTGGTTCTCCCGCGAGCAGCTCGAGGACCCGATGGAGTACCAGGTCGTGGAGGCCCAGCCCGACGTCCTGGCGGCGATGCACTCGGTGCGCTTCCCCAAGGTCGTACGCCGCAGCATCCACCTCACGCCGTTCGGGACCGGGTTCTGCCGGGCCTGCCTGGTCGACGCCGACGAGGCTCCCGCGCTCCCGGTGCACCAGATCCCTGAGGACTAGCTCGTCCCGGAATTGACCAACGCCCACCGGGACCTGGTAGGTAGGTCCCGGTGGGCGCTCGTCATGCGTGATCCTTGAAGGTCAGAGAATGGCCTTCAGGATCGCCTTCGACGGCTTGTGCGGAGCC